>NZ_JAWRCU010000016.1:0-124699 GCF_033542235.1 Mesorhizobium sp. BAC0120
GCCGCCGGCTACAACTTCCGCCGCCTCATCCGCTGGCTCAGTCTTTTGCTGTGCCTGATGCTGGCTGCCTTCAGCACTCAGCTTCGCCTCGTATCAACGTGAAATCGCAATAGTTCACGGTCGACTAATTGCATGGGCATTCTTGTGAATCGAGAGTGCTCGGCGCGTCGGATGCGAATCGCGGTCGCGGGCGGCACCTGTGCGATCGCCATTAGAAGCCGGCGCGCGCAGAATGGCGCCGTTACAATTTCTTAGAAGAGGTGGGATGGCGCCAGGCGCTTCGATATCCGAAGCATGTCGGTACATTCAATATGGCGGCAAGGCACGGGAGCGTTAGTGAAGGGATATCCGAGACCCCTGACCTGAACTCCTTGATCTGCATTTGACCCACGGATGCAATTGGCTCGATCTGGCAAGCTCGTCAAACGGCGACGGCCCGGTGGATTAAAAAGGCATCCGGCTCCGTATACGGTGCATGAACTCGTCCAAACCCCGATTCGACGTCGTCGGCCAGCTCGGCTCGCTTCGCCGCTACGCGCGGTCGCTGACAGCGGGCGGCGAGGACGCTGAAGATCTCGTCCATGACGCGCTTGTAAGGGCGTACGAACGCAGGAACACGTTCCGATCAGGCGGCAACCTGCGGGCCTGGCTGCTTTCCATCCTCCACAATGTGTTCATCGACAGGATGCGGAGCCGAAAGTCTGAAGCGGCCCGGGAGGAGCTTGCGGGGCAACTTGTCGAGTCGGCCGTCGGAGCTTCGCAGGAGCATGCCGTTCGGCTTGCCCAGATACGCAAAGCCTTTCTCGACCTGCCGCAAGAGCAGCGTTCCGCCCTCGATCTCGTTGCCATCGAGGGGCTTGGCTATCAGGAGGCGGCGAACATCCTCGGTATTCCGGTCGGGACACTGATGTCTCGGATAGGCAGGGCCCGCGCTGCGCTGCGCAAAGTCGAGGATGGCGAAGCGGCCAGTCGTAGAGATCACCTGAGGATAGTTGGAGGGCGCGATGGCCCCGTGGTTTGATCCCGTGTCGGAACAAGACCTCGATGCCTATGTCGACGACCAGCTCGATGCCGGTCGGCGAATCGAGGTGGAGGCATTCCTTTCTGCTCATCCCGAAATGGCCGCCCGTGTCATGTCCGACCTGAGGGCGCGCGATGAACTGCGTCTGGCGTTTGCCGTCGACCGCGGCATGTCGCGACCAGGAACAGCCCATGCGGCGCGCAAACTGGAGCGAGGGCTGGCGCGTGATCGGATACTCGGCACGATTCATCGCATGGCTGCGATCATGCTCATCGCAGCTGGCGGCTGGCTTGCAAGTAAAACGATCGGCCCGATGTCGGTGACCGAGGTCGTCGCGTCGCCGACGCCGCCGGCCTATGTGGAAGAGGCGATGCGGGCCTACCGTACGTCGGTTCTCAGGGCCTCGATGACTTCGCAGTCCGAATCGCCTGATTACGACGCTAACGAGATCCGCGCAGCCACGGCGATTGTCATGCCTAAGCTGCCGAAGGACTGGAAGGTCAGCGATGTGCAGATCTATCCCTCCCAGTTCGGCCCGAGCGTCGAAATGACTGCCAGCAGCGAGGGTTTGGGACTTGTCTCGCTCTTTGCCGTGCGGCCCGGAACATTCGATGTGGTGAAGCCGACGATCGGTCCCGCCGCTGATATTTCCTCGGCGTACTTTCAGATCGGCGAGGTGGCGTACGTGCTTGTCGCCCGCGGCGACGTGCACGACCTCGACCGCACAGCCGAACGGCTGTCCGACACGCTTTATTGATTCAGACGAAAGAGGAGACCATCCATGAACACCCCGCAATACGGGTACCGCACCGGCTTCGGCCAGCAGAGCGCAGCGCTGTTCGACGAAGGCCTGCGCCAGCACATGCTGCGCGTCTATAACTATATGGGACTTGGACTGGTGCTGACCGGCGTTGTCGCATTCGTCGTTGCATCGACACCTGCGCTCTACGTGCCGATCTTTTCGACCCCGCTCAAATGGGTTGTGATGCTCGCGCCGCTTGCCTTCGCCTTCCTGTTCTCGTTCCGCCTCCAGACCATGTCGGCGTCCGGTGCTCAGGGCATGTTCTGGGCCTTCTGCGGCGTGATGGGCTTGTCGCTCGCCTCGGTCTTCCTTGTGTTCACCGGCACCTCCATCGCGCGGACTTTCTTCATTGCGGCGACCATGTTCGGCGCGATGAGCCTCTACGGCTACACGACCAGGACCGACCTCACGCGGTTCTCGTCCTTCCTGATCATGGGGCTGATCGGCGTCGTCATAGCCAGTCTGGTCAATATATTCCTCGGCTCGTCGGCGCTGCAGTTCGCCATCTCGGTGATCGGCATCTTCGTGTTCCTCGGGCTGACGGCTTGGGATACGCAGACGATCAAAGAGCAATATGCGGAAAACTTCGATGCGCAATCGCAGCAGAAGCTCGCCGTATGGGGCGCATTCTCGCTCTATCTCAACTTTATCAACATCTTCCAACTGCTGCTCAACTTCACCGGGGAGCGTGAATAGCAACACCGGAAGCAGGAGTTCTTGATCATGGACAGAAACGACCAGCAGGCGATCGAGCAGCTGTTCGGCAAACTCGCCGCAGTCGAGCGCCAGTCTCCGCCGCGCGATGCTGCCTCTGAAGCTTACATCCGTGACCAGATTACCGCACAGCCCGGCGCGCCCTACTACATGGCCCAGACGATTGTGGTGCAGGAGCTTGCGCTGCAGGACGCGCAGGCCCGCATCGAGGAGCTCGAGGCGGAGGCCGCAAAGGCTGCGCGCCAATCCGGCGGCTTCTTCGCCGGCGTGTTCGGCGACAACCGAGCACAACGTTCCGGATCGGTGCCGAGAATCGGCCGTGCCGGCCTCGCTGCTTCGAACGGGCCGACTCAGACTGCCGCGCCGATGCAACAGCGGGCGAGTGGCGGCTTCCTCGCTGGAGCGGCGCAAACGGCGATGGGCGTGGCGGGAGGCATGTTGCTCGCCAATGCGATCGGCGGCCTGTTCGGAGCCGATCAGGCTCAGGCGACGGAAGCTCCCCAGCAAGGGGAAGATGAGTCGGACACGGGCTTCGACGGAGGTGGGTTCGAGGACATGGAACTCTGATAGAAAGGCGGCCAGGCAACGAGCTACTTGCTTCGCTTCCCGGCAGCCGAGGCTCACCCGAAGAGATCTACTCCCCGGACATAAGACTGCTGCGATCTTTCACGGCGCGAGCGGGACGGGTCCGGATCGACCAGAATGCCTGACGATCAGCCCCCAAGTACCGTCGTCCACGCGCCGTCGGCCCAAGATCCGGCGCGTGGACGAAGATTCTCCGAGATACTGATTGAGATCGCCTCGGATCCGGGACGCGAACGCGTTTCGGTCGGGGATTTGCTGAGGGCGATGGGAGATCGCGCCTTCGGCGCTTTGATGTTGGTCTTCGCTCTCCCCAATGTCTTGCCTACGCCACCCGGCACGTCGGCGATCCTCGGCCTGCCGCTGGTGTTCCTCGCTGCACAGTTGATGCTCGGTCAGAAGCCATGGCTGCCGGAGGTTGTCGCCCGCCGCTCGATCTCGAGAACGGATTTTGCAGCGCTGACGGAGCGGGCCACGCCATGGCTCGCGCGAGCTGAGCGATTGCTGAAGCCGCGTCTTTATTCCTGCGTGCGGGCACCCGCCGAATACCTGATCGGCGGCATCTGCCTCGTTCTTGCTGTCATCCTCGTCCTGCCGATCCCACTCGGGAATATTCCACCGGCATTCGCTGTCTGCCTGTTCTCGTTCGCGATAATCGAAAGGGACGGCCTTTGGGCAATTGCCGGATGGGTTATAGCCATTGCTTCGCTCGTCATCGTCGGCGGTGTGATGTTCGCCCTCGCCAAGGGCGCAATCTTTGTCTTCACCAATGTGTTCAACTGAGGAGGGCGGCGGCTGATCGTCGCCGGCTAACCGGTAATGCTCTTTGAATGGATGGCCGATCCCGCTGCCTGGGCGGGCCTGGCGACGCTGATCATCTTGGAAATCGTGCTCGGCATCGACAATCTGGTCTTCATCGCGATCCTGGCTGACAAGCTGCCTCCGCATCAACGGGACAAAGCGCGCCTGATCGGCTTGTCACTCGCCCTGGTGATGCGCCTGGCCCTTCTCGCCTCCATTGCATGGATCGTCACCCTGACGCGGCCTCTGTTCACCGTTGCTGGTTTCGACTTTTCGGGTCGCGATCTGATCCTGATCTTCGGTGGCGTGTTCCTGCTCTTCAAGGGCACGATGGAACTGCACGAGCGGCTCGAAGGCTCAATCGGCCAGAAGGAGAAAAGGGTCCGGCCCGCCGTTTTCTGGCAGGTTATCGTCCAGATCGTCGTGCTCGATGCCATCTTCTCGCTGGATAGCGTCATCACCGCTGTCGGAATGGTCCAGCACGTCTCGCTGATGATGATCGCGGTGATCGTCGCGGTCGGTGTGATGATGCTCTCGTCGAAGCCCTTGATGGCTTTCGTCTCGAAGCACCCAACCGTCGTCGTCCTGTGCCTCGGTTTCCTGATGATGATCGGCTTTTCGCTGGTGGTGGAGGGTTTCGGCTTCCATATCCCGAAGGGGTATCTCTATGCGGCAATCGGCTTCTCTGTCTTGATCGAAGCCTTCAACCAGCTCGCCCGCCGAAACAAGGAAAGAGTGCTGACAACTGGAAACCTGCGCGACCGGACTGCTGACGCGGTCCTGCGACTTCTCGGCGGCAAGCATGGCAAGCTGGGTCTGGGCGAGGCAGCAGAGGCGATTGCAGAGAGGGCAAAGGAGCACGCTCTCTTCGCTCCGGAAGAAAAGGAGATGATCCAAGGCGTACTCACGCTTGCCGAACGCTCCGTCGTCTCCATCATGACGCCGCGCACGGAGATCGATTGGCTGGATGTGGACGATGCTCCGGAAGAGCTTCGGCGGAAGATCCTCGCCCTCGGCCATTCGCGCTTCATGCTTGCGCGGGGAAACCTGGATGACTTCATCGGAGTGGCGCTAGGGAAGGATCTGCTGCGCGACCTCCTGGAGGAGGGAAAGATCAATCTCGAACGATCGTTGCGTCAGCCGTTGATTGTGTATGAGAGCGTCGACGTGCTGCATCTGATGGAACAACTCAGAAAATCGCCGCTGCAAATGGCCGTGATCGTTGACGAATACGGCTCGCTGGAGGGCATCGTCACCCCAATCGATTTCCTCGAGGCAATCGCAGGCGACTTCCCCGACGAAGGTGATGATCAGCTTCTCGCCGAACGCGCGGAGGATGGCTCCTGGCTGGTCGACGGATGGATCGACATCCGCAAGGCCTCCAGCCTTCTCGACGTCGACCTCGTTGATGTCGCCGACCGCTATTCCACGCTTGCAGGCTTCATTCTCTGGAAGCTCGGCCACCTGCCGCAGGCCGGAGAGAAGGTCGCAACCGACGAACTGGTTCTGGAGGTTGTGTCCATCAAGGGACGCAATATCGAACGCGTCCGCGTCAGGAAAATCGATCCGGCAGCTGCGGAAGCAAATCGATCAAATGCTGCATGACAGATTTGGCAAATGGCGGAGACCCCGCCATCTGCCCACTTTGGGTGTGCATGACGCTACTGGTTCTTGCCACGAAAATTGGTGATCGCAGCCGACACGAGCTCCTGCGCGACCGCAACATCCTCGAAGCCATTTAGGACCACTTCCTTGCGGCCGGCCGGGAGTTGCTTGTAGACGCGGAAGAATGACTCCAGTCGCGCGCGTTCAATTTGGGGAAGATTATTGATGGACTTCACCGCATCATAGGTCGGATCGATGTCGGATGCCGGCACTGCTACGATCCTGTCGTCGGTCTCGCCGCCGTCGATCATCTTCAGAACGCCGATGGCCCGCACTTTGATCAAGGCGCCGGGAACGATCGGCTCGCGCGTATAGACCAGCACGTCGAGCGGATCGCCATCCCCGCCCAGAGAGCTCGGGATGGAGCCGTAGTTTGCCGGATAGATCACCGGCATGGATTGATAGCGGTCGACGATGATGTGGCCGTTCTCGGCATCGATTTCGTACTTGGTGAAGCTGCCGGCAGGTATCTCGATCACCGCGAAGAAATCACTGCCTTCCTTGGGCTGCGGATATTCGAACGGGTTCACGAAATCGGCAAATGCCGAACAGGCGGTTGTGAAGACGCTTGCCGCAACGATGCCGGCCAGTAGGAATTTACGCATTGAAGCCCCTTGTCGTGTCTGATCGGAGTATCTGATTTTCCTTGCATTTCAGGCCCTAGCTGGCTTTTGCAACGACAAGATAACAGAACGAAGGGATTAACCCGGAAAAGCCATATGAGGTCGAGCTCCCACCGCACCGACTCCGCATTGGGATTTGAGGTGATCGATGGGCTTGACCTGGAGCTCGTGAACCCGTTTGAAACGGGTGCTTGAGCCGCCCTTTCTGCGGGATGACGCCCTAACGAGATCACAGCCGAACCAGCATGCCCCTTCGCCTCGTCTTCATGGGAACGCCGGAATTTTCCGTGCCGACGCTGCGCGCCGTTGCCGGTGCCGGCCACGAGATCGCGGCGGTCTATACGCAGCCGCCGCGGCCGGCCGGCCGCCGTGGGCTGGAGCTCACACCTTCGCCGGTTCAGCAGGAAGCGGAGCGGCTGCGCCTGGAGGTCCGCACACCCGTCTCGCTGAAAGGCGCGGCCGAGCAGGAGGCGTTTCGTGCTTTGGGCGCCGATGCGGCCGTCGTCGTGGCCTACGGCCTGCTGCTGCCGGTCGCCATTCTCGAGGGGACGCGGCTTGGCGCCTTCAATGGCCACGCTTCGCTCTTGCCGCGCTGGCGCGGCGCTGCCCCGATCCAACGTGCGATCATGTCCGGCGATAAGGAGACCGGCATGATGATCATGAAAATGGAGGCGGGACTGGACACCGGGCCGGTTGCGCTCATCAAGCGTATTGCGATCGACCGTTCCATGACGGGCGGCGAGCTGCATGACCGCCTGAAAGAGATCGGCGCTCCGCTGATGGTCGAGGCACTGGCAAGGCTCGAAGCGGGAAGCTTGACCCTGACGCCGCAGGCCTCCGATGGGACGACCTACGCCAGGAAAATCGACAAGGCCGAGACGCGTATTGACTGGAAGCGGCCGGCGCGCGAGGTGCACGACCATATCCGGGCCCTCTCACCCGCTCCCGGCGCATGGTGCGAGGTGCTGATCGCCGGCAAGCCCGAGCGGCTCAAGGTTCTCCGTTCGGCAGAGATCGAAGGATCCGGCGAGCCGGGCATCCTGATTGACGATGAGTTGACTGTCGCCTGCCGCGAAAAAGCCGTGCGGCTCATGGAGGTGCAGCGGGCAGGAGGCAGACCGACGACTTCCGCGGAGTTTCTGCGCGGGGTCAAACTGCAAAAAGGAATGAGTGTCTTATGAGTATGATGTCAATCCGGGCGGCAACCCCGAGGGATCGCGACGCGATCCGCCTGGTCGAGGAGCACGCCTTCGGCCAGCCGGTGGAAGCAGGCCTCGTCGACGCGCTTGTCGCGAGCGGCGATGTCTTGGCAGAGCTCGTTGCCGAGGATGACGGCGCCGTTGTCGGTCACATCCTCTTTTCGCGGCTATTCGTCGAGCAGGACGGCGACAGGTTCCCGGCTGTCGCGCTGGCACCGCTCGCGGTGGAGCCGTCCTTCCACGGTACTGGCATCGGCGGGGCGCTGGTCCGCGAGGCACATATCCGGCTGAAGGATGCCGGCGAGAAGCTCTCGGTCGTGCTTGGCGACCCGGCCTATTACGGCCGTTTCGGCTACGATCGCAGTCGCGCCGCCCTCTTTGAAAGCGACTACCAGGGTGAGGCGCTGCAGGCGTTGGCCTGGGGCGACGCCCCGGAGAGCGGACGGCTGGTCTACGCGCCGGCCTTCGGCGGGTTCTAAGCAGTTTCGCAAGAAGTCGCCCGGTTTGCGATAAGAACCTGCGACAAGCTCAAAGCAGGTTCCGCAAATTGGCCGACGTGGCCGACGGTTTTGCGATGAGAACCTGCGGGAAACAGAGGGCCTATGCCGCGCTACCGCCTCGACATCGAATATGACGGCAGCCCCTATGCCGGCTGGCAGCGCCAGGCGGGCCATCATTCGGTGCAAGCGGCGTTGGAGCAGGCGATCGAGAAGTTCTCGCGCGAGGTGGTGACGATCCGCGGCGCCGGCCGGACGGACGCCGGCGTCCACGCTGCCGGCCAGGTCGCACATGTGGACCTCGAAAGGGATTGGCCGGCGGACACGGTTCGCGATGCCATGAACGCGCACCTGCAGATGGCAGGCGAAGCAGTGAGCGTGCTTGCTGCCTCGTTGGTTCCGGATGATTTCGACGCGCGCTTCTCGGCAATCGCGCGGCATTATCTCTACCGCATCGTCAATCGCCGCGCCCCGCTCGCGCTGCAGGCGAGAAAAGCCTGGTGGGTGCCGAAGAGGCTCGACGCGCAAGCGATGCACGCAGCAGCGCAGTTCCTCGTCGGCAAGCACGACTTCACGACATTCCGCTCCATCCAGTGCCAGGCCAAGAGCCCTGTGAAGACGCTTGACCGCCTCGATGTGACAAGGGACGGCGATGCCATCGAGATCCGCGCTTCCGCCCGGTCCTTCCTCCACAATCAGGTTCGCTCGATGGTCGGCTCCCTGAAACGAGTGGGCGAAGGGGGATGGACCGAAGCCGATCTCCGGGGCGCGCTGGAAGCATGCGACCGTGCGGCTTGCGGCCCGGTCGCGCCGCCCGACGGACTCTACCTCATGAAGGTTGACTATCTCGGCGCGCTTAACCGGCCGGCGGATTGATCGAGCCCAGCCCAAGCAGGAGCTGAAGCGCGTAGAGCACCACCAGCGAGACGGCGAACATCGCGCCGAATACTGCCGTTGCGGTGCCCGCGCCCTTGCGTAGCGCGCTGTTGGTCAGCCGCCAGGTGAGAACCAGCGAGACGATGAACAGGCAGATCGAGATCGCCGAGGCCAGATCGTCGGTGCCGGGGAAGAACATGCGCAGCAGCGTCGGCGGCAGCATCATCCAGACGATGAGCGCCGATCCCCAATTGCTCGATATGACGTAATGCGCGAGCCGGTCGCCGAGGCCGGCCGAGCGAGCTGCTGCCGCAAAGGCCGCCAGCGGAATGACCCACGAGCCGATATCGACGGTGGCAAGCCGCAGCATGATCGACAGCCGGTCGCCGAACGGCGCATGGCCGGGCGTCAGCGTGTTGGCGATAGTCACCCAGCCGGCAATCAGCGCCGGCAGCGCGATCACGATGGCGAAGAAGGAATTCCAGAAACCGTCGGCCGAAATGTCGAGCAGCTTGATGCCATCGGGCTTGCCGGTCATCATACGCCATGAACCGACCAGATATTGCTGGACTTCGACCATCTCGGGCATCAGGCGAACCACTCTTCCAGAAGACGCCCATATATCTGGGTAAGCGTCTCCAGATCGGCCAGCGCCACGCGCTCGTCCACCATGTGCATTGTCTTGCCGACCAGACCGAATTCGACGACCGGGCAGTAGTCCTTGATGAAACGCGCATCGGAGGTGCCGCCGGATGTCGAGAGCTCCGGGGTTCGCCCGGTAACCTGCTTCACGGCGCGACCGAGCGTCTCGATCAGCTTGTCGTCACGCGTGAGGAAAATCTGGCTCGGCCGGTCGCGCCAAGCAAGATCGTAGTCGACCGGTTGTTCGCGGCCCTTTCGGTATTTTTCGTCGGCCGCGGCTCGGTCGAGCCGGTTGTGGATCTCGGCCTGCATGGTTTCGGTCGTCCAGCTGTCGTTGAAGCGGACGTTGAAGGCGAGCGAAGCCCTGGCCGGGATGACATTGGCAGCGCTGTTGCCGACGTCGATCGAGGTGATCTCGATGTTGGACGGCTGGAAGTCCTTCGTGCCTGCGTCGAAGACCGGTACAAGCAGGCCATCCGCGAGTTGCAGGAGACCGTGGACCGGGTTATCGGCCAGATGCGGATAGGCGGAATGGCCCTGCCGGCCATTGACCGTGACGATGCCGGTGAGCGAGCCGCGCCGGCCGATCTTGACCATGTCGCCGAGCTTGTCCGGATTGGTCGGCTCCCCCACGATCGCCGCATCCCAGCTTTCGCCCTTGCCTGCCGCCCATTCCAGCAACTTCGCCGTGCCGTTGATCGCCGGACCTTCCTCGTCGCCGGTGATCAGGAACGAGACCGATCCCTTGAAACTGCCATGCCGCTCGATGTGGCGCGCGACGGCAGCGATGAAGCAGGCGATGCCGCCCTTCATGTCGACGGCGCCGCGTCCATACATCTCGCCGCGCGAAACCGCAGCCGAGAAGGGCGGATGCGTCCACGCTGCTTCGTCGCCGGCCGGAACCACGTCGGTGTGGCCGGCAAACATCAGATGCGGGCCGTTGCCCGAGCGGCGAGCATAGAGGTTCTCGATATCCGGCGTGCCCTCTTCGGAGAAGACCGGCCGCTCCACATTGAAGCCGAGCGGCCTCAGCAGCCCTTCGATCAGCGCGAGCGCGCCGCCCTCTGCCGGCGTCACGGAGGGACAACGGATCAGGGCGGCCAGGTTCTCGACAGGATCGGTAGGCATTGTCATGGCGGCGAGGGATAGTCGAAACAGATTAACCTGTCACGCAAGGCTTGCTGGACCAGGGAGCGCGTCGCGTCCGGTGAAGGGCCTGCTCGACATCACCGTTGACGGTTGCTTCGTGGGGTAGCCATTCTGCAGAGCGGCGGCTTGGAGGGCGGAATGCTCGATCGGACAACTCGAATTGCCGTTGCCGGCGCGGGTAGCATCGGCTGCCATGCCGGCGGCTGCCTGGCGCTGGCGGGCCGCCGCGTCACGCTGCTCGCCCGACAGCCTCTGGCAGAGGCGATCGGCAGGGATGGCCTGACGATCGTCGATCTCGACGGAAGCGAGCGCAAGCTTGCGCCGTCGGCGATCGACGCGGCCGTCGATCCGGCCGTGGCGTTCAATGACGCGGGTCTGGTCCTGGTGACGGTGAAGAGCGGCGATACGGCCGAGATGGCAGGGCTCATCGCCCGCCACGCACGCCCGGATGCGACAGTGGTAAGCCTGCAGAACGGGGCAGCAAACGCGGCGCGGCTCAGGCAGCATTTGCCGGCAACCCAGCGCGTGGTCGCCGGCATGGTGTCGTTCAACGTCATTCAGGACCGCTCGGCCGACGGTGCGCCGGTCTTTCGTCGCACGACCGGCGGCGAGGTGCTTGTCGAAGCCGGCGTACCGGGCCTCGTCGAGCTCCTGAATGTCGACGGCCTTCCTGTCGAATCCGCTGCAGATATGACGGCCGTCCTTTGGGGCAAGCTGATCCTCAACCTCACCAACGCAATCAACGCCCTGTCCGGACTGCCGCTCGTCGAATATCTCTCCGATCGGCGGTGGCGGCTGGTCCTTGCTGCCCAGATCGAGGAGGCGCTTGCAGCAATGCGCGCGGCCGGCATCAATCCCGCCAAGGTCGGCGCTCTGCGGCCAGCTTTTTTGCCCTACCTGCTGCGCCTGCCGGATTTCCTCTTTCGTATCATCGCCCGGCGCATGCTGACCGTGGACCCGAAGGCGAAACCGTCCACACTGCAGGATCTCGAACGCGGCCGAAAGACGGAAACGGACGAGTTCCAGGGCGCGATCGTGCGACTTTCCGAGCAAGTAGGGACGGCAGCGCCGCTATCGCGGCTTGTTCTTCGCCGCATCCGGGCGGCGGAACAAGCCGGTAAGGGGTCACCGCGGCTCGCGCCCGACGACTTCAAGCTGCCAGCAAGCTGACCGCGTTCGGCGTGTCATTCGCCTTGCTACCTCAAGCGAATTGCACAACAGTCTAGCTGCCCAGTCAGGCGGGTGCATTGGTTCTGGTTCCGTATTTGTTGGGTCCGGGGTCGCCTTTCACGAAGGGCAGTACGAAAAAGATCGTGAAGTCGACGATGATTGTGATCAGTGCCCAGGGCGCCGGCTTGCCGAAATCATGCAGCCGCTTCCCGGTCAACGCGATGTTCGACCACATTGAAATGAATACGGCTGCCAGGAATGCACCCGCCCAGTCAGCCTGCTCCGCACTATCTTGCGGCGAGAGAGCAAGTCGGTAGAGCAGGAATCCTCGAACGACCAGGAGCAGCAGCCCGGCGAGAAAATAGACGCCCGGGCTGATGCGGCCTTTCAGGCTGAAGAAAAGCCAAAAGAGCTGATTCTTTTCAGGCAAACGATCAATCTCTGAGGAGTTCGTTGATCGAGGTCTTCGAGCGCGTTTTCTCGTCGACGCGTTTCACGATCACGGCGCAGTAGAGGCTCGGGCCGGGCTCGCCGTTGGGGAGCGGCTTACCCGGAAGCGTCCCGGCAACGACCACCGAATTGGCCGGCACCTCGCCGTAGAAAACCTCGCCGGTCGTGCGGTCGACGATCTTCGTCGACTTGCCGATGAATACGCCCATGCCGAGCACCGCGCCTTCGCGCACGATACAGCCCTCGACCACCTCCGAGCGCGCACCGATGAAGCAATTGTCCTCGATGATGGTCGGTCCGGCCTGCAGCGGTTCGAGCACGCCGCCGATGCCCACGCCGCCCGACAGATGTACGTTCTTGCCGATCTGCGCGCAGGAGCCGACCGTCGCCCAGGTGTCGACCATCGTGCCTTTATCGACATAGGCTCCGAGATTGACGAAGGAAGGCATCAGCACGACGCCCGGCGCGACATAGGCCGAACGGCGCACGATCGCCGAAGGTACCGCACGGAAGCCGGCCTTCTCGAAATCGACGGCACCCCAGCCGGAGAATTTCGAAGGAACCTTGTCCCACCACACCGCGTCACCGGGCCCGCCCTTGATGATCTCCATGGGGTTGAGGCGGAATGAGAGCAGCACGGCCTTTTTGAGCCACTGATTGACCGTCCATTGTCCGTCGTTCTGCCGTTCCGCAACGCGCGCCTGTCCGCGGTCGAGCAGGTCGAGAGCGGTCTCGATCGCTTCACGGACCTCGCCACGCGTTGCGGTCGTGATCCCGTCCCGTTCCTCGAAGGCCCTCTCAATTGTCGCTTCGAGGCTCGAAAGATCGGCTTTCGTCATTGAGAATACTCCGCTACACGCGCTGTTAAGGGCAGAAGCCTAGGCTTCGGTCGAGAAATCAGGCGCTGTTGCTCTAGGCGAACCATCACCGAGGGTCAATTGCGCCAACGTCATGGGACGGCGCGCAGGCGCGCGCCGGGGATAAATATGAATCCGATGGAAAAAGCGGGGTGGACCCCGCTGCCTCATTCGGACGAGGATCTCGAGCACATCAAGCGCGTGCCGGATACGCCGCAGACGCGCGCTGCGACCTATCGGCTCGCATGGGATGACCCCGACTTCATGACGCGGCGCGAGCTGCGTCCGGTCCGGCTGCAGCTCGAGCTGCTGAAGCCCGAGATGACCCTCGCCGAACGCGGCATTGAGTCCACCGTCGTCATCTTCGGCGGTTCACGCATCCCTGAGCCCGGCGGCAAGGCCTGGGCGGCCAAGAACGAAGCGCAGAAGTGCAACCTCGAGGCGAACAGCCGCTACTACGAAGAGGCGCGCAAATTCGCCCGATTGTGCTCGCAGCATTCGGCTCGATCCGACTTCCGCGAATTCGTCGTTGTCACGGGCGGCGGCCCCGGCGTGATGGAGGCCGGGAATCGCGGTGCGCACGATGTCGGCGCGCCGACCATCGGCCTCAATATCGTGCTGCCGCATGAGCAGGCGCCGAACGCTTACGTGACCCCGGATCTCTGCTTCAATTTTCACTATTTCGCGATCCGCAAGATGCATTTCGTCATGCGCGCGAAGGCGATGGCCGTCTTTCCAGGCGGCTTCGGTACATTGGACGAATTCTTCGAGACGCTGACCCTGATTCAGACCGGCCGCATGGAGCGCGTCCCAATCATCTTGTTCGGCAGCGACTTCTGGTCGCGTGCGATGGACCTCGACTTCCTCGCCGAGCAGGGGACGATCAGCCCGGGCGATCAGGACATCATCGATCTCGTCGATACCGCCGATGAGGCATGGGCCATCATCTCCCGCTTCTACGGTCTCTGACGTTTCGCCACATGGTAGAAAAGGCCGCGAGTCGATAAAGCAAGCTTCTCGAAAGACAGTCAGGTCGAACCATGCGAAAGCTGCTGACCGCTTCCCTGCTAGCCTTGTTCACGCTGGTCTTACCGGCAGCCGTCGCGCCGATCTCAAGTGCTGTGTCGGCATCCGAGCAGGCATCCGCTCCAGTTATCGCGGGCGATCTCACGATCACTGCCTACCGTGCAAAGGCCATGCTGCCCGGCCAGCCGACAGGGGGCGCTTTTCTCACAATCGCCAACAATGGATCGTCGGCGGATCGACTGCTGTCCGTCACCTCGCCAAGCGCGGGGATGGTCGAGATCCACACGATGGAAGTAGTCAACAACGTGATGACCATGCGGCCGGTGAATGGTGGACTGGAGATACCGGCCGGCGCGACTGTCGAGCTGAAGCCGGGCGGCACGCATCTGATGTTCATGCAGGTGAAGGAGCCCTTCAAGAAGGGCGGCGAGGTCCCAGTCACGCTCGAATTCGAGAAGGCCGGCAAGGTCGAGATCGTTTTCCCGGTTGTCGGTCTCGGCGGCTAGCCCATCGGACGACAGGATCATCAATTGCTGTCAACCGTGGTGCGGGAATGGCGCGCCAAAGCCTTGATGACCTGCTTTGCAGTGATCCTTCCGATCTGGCTTCCCCCTTCATCAGTGACTCCCACCCAATCATATTGTGCAAAGAGCGGCAAGACATCTTCGCACCGGGCGTCGGCAGAGACGGAATAGGCACACGGTTCACTATTGCCCCTTTCCATGATGGCGCGAACATGGATTGCGCGCGCCTTGTTCACGTCGCGGACGAACTCCTCGATATGTTCATTGGCGGGCTTGAGCACGATGTCTTCAGGCTTGCCGACCTGCTGCACGGCGCCGTCCTTCAAAACGGCAATGCGGTCGCCGATCTTGAGCGCCTCGTCGAAATCATGTGTGATGAACAGGATCGTCTTGTTCAGCGCTTTTTGAAGGTTGATCAGTTCGTCCTGCATGCCGGACCGGATCAGAGGATCGAGCGCAGAAAATGCTTCGTCCATGAGGATGATGTCGGTGTTCATGGCAAGCGCCCGGGCCAGGCCGACGCGCTGTTGCTGTCCGCCCGAAAGCTGACGCGGTCTGGCATCCCGATAGCCGGACAGACCCACCGTCTCGATCCACTTCTCCGCTTCCTTGAGCCGCACCTTCCGGTCGACGCCGCGCACCTGCAAACCGTAGGCGACATTGTCGATTACAGATCGGTGGGGCAGAAGTCCGAACTTCTGGAACACCATTGTAACGGTACTGCGCCGGAAGTGTCTGAGCGCCTCGTGGCTCATCTTGAGAACCTGGGTGCCATTGACAAGGATCTCGCCGGCCGTTGGCTCTATAAGGCGGTTCACGTGCCGGATGAGCGTCGACTTGCCTGATCCGGATAGCCCCATCACAACGAAGATCTGACCCTTTGCGATATCAAGTGACACATCGTCCAGTCCAATGACATGGCCGGTGGCGGTCTGCACCTCGGTCTTCGATTTACCTTCCCGCAGAAGCTTCATCGCGCCTTCCGGATTGCCACCAAATATCTTGGTGACGCCCCTGATCTGAATGGCGAGATCCATGTCGGTGCCGCGGCTCATGCGCGCCCCTCCGACACGCCGATGCGGGCCTGGAGCTGCCGGCCGAATGCTTGGGTGACGCGGTCGAATATGACGGCAAGGGCGACGATGCCGAGGCCGGCGAAAAGCCCGCGGCTGATCTCAAGCCGCCCGATCCCCTGCAGCACCTGATAGCCAAGCCCGCCCGCCCCGATCATCGAGGCGATCACGACCATGGCGAGCGCCATCATCGTGGTCTGGTTTATCCCGGCAAGGATCGTCGGGAGGGCCAGCGGGATCTGCACGCCGAACAGACGCTGCATTGGCGTCGTGCCGAACGCACGGCTTGCCTCCATCACGGAGGTGTCCACCGAACGCAGGCCTAGGTCCGTGAGACGAGCAAGCGGCGGAGCTGCATAGACGATGGTCGCAATCAAGGCCGGAATCTTGCCAGGCCCGAATATCATCACGGTGGGGATGAGATAGACGAAGCTCGGCAAGGTCTGCATCAGGTCGAGGATCGGCGTGACGATCTGCCGGGTAATCGACGAGCGCGACATCCAGACGCCGACGGGGATCGAGATGATGATGGTGCTGATAGTGGCGGCAAGCATCAAGGCTGTCGTTGTCATGGCGTCGTGCCACAGATCCATGATGCCGAGAAATATCAGGGCCACGAACACCACGAGGGGAAGCTGCCAGCGGCGAGTCGCCAGCCATGCGACGCCTACGAGTATGATGACGATCACCCACCACGGCGTGATCAGTAGCAGTTTCTCGATCGCATTGAGAAGAAGGAGAAGCGGTCGGGCTGCAGCCTCGAAGCTATCGCCCCAATTACCCACGACCCAGTTCAGGCCGTCATCGACGGCACGCCGCCAAGGATTGGTGTTGACAAAATCAGGGAACATTTAGCTCTATCTATAATGATTGCTCAATGAGCACGTCTCGCACATGGTGCTGAACACGCGCACATTCTCCGATGCTGAAGGCAGCACTGGTCCGGGATTGCTTGATTTTTCGGGGACGCCCTAAGACACCGATGGTTCTCTTGCGAGATGCGCCCGGCCGGGCGCATCTTTTGCAGTAACAAGGAGTCTAGTCGAGGCTAGCCTGGACCTTCTCGGCGACATCGGAAGGAACCCATTTCTTCCAGATGTCGGGCTTGGTCTTCAGGAAGTTGAGTGCTGTTGCAGCAGCATCGGCCTTGTTCTCATCGCCATAGACCAAGAGTTCGCTGATTCGGGCATTGGTCAGCCCGACCTTGGAGAAGTAGTCGGCTATTGCCGGGGCATCCTGCTTGATCCACCCGGCGGCGCCAACGACCGCAGGGGAGGACGGATAGGCCGTCACAGCCGGGGGATTGGTGCAATCAGGGTCCGTATTGCAGGCATAGATCTCGGGCTTCGCCTCGCCGAGGTCGAGCTGGACGGCATCGAACTTGCCAAGAATCGCGGTCGGTCCCCAGTAGTAGAAGAGGATCGGCTCCTTGCGCAGGAAGGCGCGCGCGATCGATGCGTCGAGAGCGCCGCCAGAACCGGCAGAGAACAGGTTCCAAGTCTTGCCCATGTCGAAGGCTTTGAACAAGGCGGTCGTGGACAGTTCGCAAGCCCATCCTGGCGGGCAGGAATAAAGCCGGCCCTTGCTCGATTCCTCAGGGTCGGGGAAGAGGTCGGGCCGTGCGATGACATCCTCGGCGCGTTTCAATTCCGGGTGAGCCTCTTGCACATAGTGGGGGATGAACCAGCCCTCGACTGTCCCATCGGTGATGGCGTCACCGAGTTCGACGACCTTTCCGCTTTGCAGTCCTTCGTCCCAGGATGCCTTGATGACACTGGTCCACAATTCCGGCGCGACCGCCGGCCTTCCCCGCGACAACATGGAGGAAGCCGTTGGCACCGTGTCTCCGGCGACAACCTCCACCTTGCAGCCAAACCCCTTTTCCAGGATCACGGCGTGGATGCGTGCGAGTGCTGCCGCCGATGGCCATGTCATTTCCGCGATATCTATCGTGCGGTCGGTGCCGCAGGCATTGTCCTGAGCCAGAACTGGTGTCGAAAACAATGCTGCGCCGGCGAGGGCCGCTCCAATGAGCAAGCCTTTTCCGCTTGATGTCATCCTGTACGATCTCCGTGACTGACAATATCCGCGGGGTGGGTAGCGGCTCGAAGCCAGATGGTCAACCGCGACAAGGGTGCTTCAAATAACAAAAATCAAAATAAGTAGGGATTATTGTCGTTTCTTGTGGCGCTGACGCAGTCGATATAATGCAAAAATACAGATCAAGATCTAATCTTGCGTAAGCCGCGATCTGGCAACATGCATCGGAATGCCGGGTTGATATGTGGATATATTTGAATTAACAGGCGCGTTCGCGTATCAGCTCGCTGGGCTGAACGCTCCGGCTCGTCCCCGAGTCGAGCGCGAAACGATCATCGGAGGCAGGGTAATTTCATTCAAAGACGAGGACGAATACGACGCGTCGCAAGACACATTGGCTGGGCGTTTGTGCCTGGCGCGAGTGGCGGCAGCGTTGTCGATCGGAATGGCCGCAAGCCGGTTGGGTGTGGCCAAGGAACGATGGTCCAATTGGGAGCGGGACCGGGATGTTCCTGAAGCCTATCTCGTGCCTGCCATGGCTGCCATTCTGGGGATTAGCCCATTCTGGCTGGTCGCAGGCAAGGGAGAAGGACCCTCAGTTGCAGACGCAGAATGGGCGTCCAAAACGGACAGGGAATTTGAGGCCAGCGCATACGGATCGGTAGAAGCCTTCCCGGCTCAACCTTGTCCATCGTGCCGAGGCCGTCATGGCTGACAGGCACCATTTTGGGTGCCGGCGCTAAGGATATTCACCTTCTAGGCAGCCGGCGCCTGGACGATCGAGAAAAGGAAGCGGGCCAGATCGTCGGTGACGAAATCGACTTCGTCTTCATTGTTGACGTCGCGTTCCCAGATTTCCGAGAAGGTTGGTTCGAAATTGCGCGGCACGATGAGAACGGTCGTCATGCCCAGCGCCTTCGGCACTGCAAGATTGCGGGCAAGATCCTCGAACATCACGGCGTTGGGACTGGAGATGCCGAAAAGCTCGAGGAAGCGACCATAGGTCTCGGGTGCCGGCTTCGGCGTCAGCCTCGCCGCGATGATGTCGAAGATGTCGTCAAAATCGTCGAGGATGCCGAGTTGCCGCGCAGTCCGCTCGGCGTGTCCACGGTCGCCATTGGTGAAGATGAACTTGCGGCCGGGCAGCTGCCGGATGGCCGCGCCGAGCACCGGATCCGGTTTCAGCCATGAATAGTCGATGTCGTGCACCTTCTCGAGGAAATCATCCGGGTCGATGCCATGCCGCGTCATCAGGCCGTTCAACGTGGTGCCGTATTCGAGATAGAGCTCCTTCTGCAGCTTGCGCGCGTCTTCGCGGGAAAGCTTGAGGAGCTCCGAAACATAAGCAGTCATCTTCACGTCGATCTGCGCGAAGAGGTTCGAATGGTGCGGATAAAGCGTGTTGTCGAGATCGAAGACCCAGTCCGTGACATGGGCGAAGCGTATGGGGTCAGCCTCTGTCGTCATGCGCTATCCTGCTCTTTGACACCGGCCTGCTCGGCAGGCGGGCGCTCGATCCATCATATGAAAATGGCGAAGTGATGCGTCAGGCAAAATTCCACCGCGGAGCGAAAGAAGACTTTCAGCGCCTCCTGTCAATCTCGGTGGAGTTGTATGCGGCAAAGCGTGGCGGCCGCAAACGCGCGGTGCTCGAAGAGAACTGGCCCGTGACGACCCGATCAGCTCATGCGGGATTGACGAAGCCGCCGTCTGCAGCCGGGTGCGGAATGGTCCAGCCGAAATAGACCTCGACGTCGGCAATCCTGCCGTTGCGAACCGTCAGGATTTCGGTATTGCGGAAGCGTTTGCCGTCCGAGCGACGGCCCTCATAGGTAACAAAGACGCGGTTGCCGTCTTGAACCACATGGAGGAATTCGAATCCGCTCATTGTCTCGCTGGTCGGCCAGCAGCGCTCGAAATAGGTCTGCCGGTCGATGCGGTTGTCCAACGGGCTGGTGAAGTGAAAATCGTCGGCCAGCAACGCCTCGATTGCAGCGCGATCCTTCTCCACATAGGCTTGGTAACTGGCGCGCGCAATCGCAGTCGGATCCTGTTGCATGGTTGCTCCTCTCGAGCTAGCGATCCCCAACGTGATGCCGGAAACCTCGACTATCGAGCAGCTCCGCGCATCCGGCTTCGCGGCGCTGATCTGAGCCGGGTCGTGGCGACCTGGACCGCAACGGCAAATCCTGGCCTGCCCTGATCGCCTCCGGCGAAGCCAGAGCCTACCCCTGCGTCGTCGGCTCGAAAAGCTCGACAGGATTGCCGGAAGGGTCCTCGACCAGAACCTGTTTACCGCCGCGTCCAAGAATGATCTCGCCGCGGAAGTGACAACCGGCATGCTTCAGCCGCTTCGCCGTCTCGGCAAGGTTCTCGACCTCGATATGCATCCGATTCCAGCCGCCCGGCTCCGGGGTACGGCCGGCCACGTCCTGCCCGGCGCCGCCCCCGCCTCCGGGCTGGTTCAGCAGCAGCCGGACGCCACTGTGCGAAAGCATTGCGAAACCGGGAGCCGGCTGCATGATCACTTCGAAGCCGAGCATTTCGGTGTAGAAGGTCACCGCCGCCGGCACGTCGGCGACGATGTAGCGAATGCTGATCCGGGCCATCAGATCCCTCCGGGCAAGCCGCGCCTCCCGCACAACTCACCTGCAGCAAACCAGTTCCCGGCGCTTCGTTCAACCGCTCAGATAGTCGCCGGATCGAGCGGCGGCGCATCCTTCCAGCGTTTGATGATGCTACGGATGTCGGCGGTTTGCAGCCCGCTCCTGAGCGCCTCGAAGGACGGCAGCACGAAATAGGCGCGCTGGAACTTGTCGATTTCATAACCGGTGCGCATCACCGTCTCGAGATCGAACGGCACGCGATGCGCATCCTTGCTTTCGACCGCGAACTGCAATTCGCTGAAGGACGACATCAGGCCTGCGCCGAAGGCTTTGAGGGGCTGCCCGGGTTCCTGCATCAGGGCGAACTCGGCCGTATACCAGTAGAGCCGTCCGAACATGTCCTCGCCGCCGATCTCGCCCACGCTTTGTCCCTTGTCGCCATACATCTGCATGAAGTCGGCGAAGGCTGGTTGGCTAAGAGCCGGCACATGGCCGAAGAAGTCGTGGAACATGTCCGGTTCGACGATATAGTCGAGCTCCTCGCGTTTGCGCAGCCAGTTGGTGACGGGGAAGCGCCGGTTGGCCAAATGCTCGAAGAAGGGCGCGTTCGGGATCAGGCCGGGCACCCCGACGATCTCCCAGCCGGTCAGCCGGCGCAGCTTGTTGCTCACTTCGTGGAAATCGGGGATGCGATCGAGCAGGCCCAGAGCTTCCACGCCTTCGAGGTAAGAGCGATGCGCAAGCCGTCTGGTGAGCTTCGTCTGGCGGTCGCACAGGATGCGCCAGACCTCCTGCTGGTCGTCGCTGTAGTCGTAACCCTGCTCGACGGTGAAGTCGGCCCGGCAAACCGAGTAGTCGCCGCGCAGGCCTCGTTCGGCGCATTCGCGCGCATAGTCCTTCACGCTGATTTCCATGATCGATCCTCCATTTGAGGTTCTTTTGATCAATCATAAGCCGGGAAGCCGACAATTGTTTCGCTCTTTAACCCCGTGTGGGCTAATATGAACGCAAATCGCCTCGCAATCGCCAAATTCAGAGGTGAAATGCCTAAACTCGATGAGTTCGAGATCAAGATGCTGGAAGCACTCCAGCACGATGGCAGAAAGCCCGTCTCGGAGCTGGCGCAAGAGATCGGCCTTTCGACCACGCCTTGCGCCCGCCGCTTCGACGGGCTGCAGGAGGCCGGTATCATCGAGGGCTTTCAGGCGGTGATCAGCCGTCGCGGGGTCGGGCTGATGGTCGAGGTGTTCATCCAGGTCCGGCTCACCAGCCACACCGACGGTTCGCCGGAGGCCTTCATGGCTGCGGTCGAGCGCATGGACGAGGTGTCGGCCTGCTGGACGCTCACGGGCGAGCACGATTTCCTGTTGCACGTCATGGTGCCCTCGGTCGACGACCTCAACGAATTCGTCATGCACCGGCTGATGCGGCTGAAGGGCGTACGTGACGTGCATACCCAGCTGGTACTGCAGAACATCAAGGGGCCGTCGCGCGTGCCGCTCGGACACCTGCGACGGTAGCCTTCTGCTGCGTGAACGGAGAAGCTGTCAGGAGAGTCTGTCAGGCAAGTGTAGAAAACACGCCGACCTGCTAAACTACTCGTTCAGCAAAGGCACGGGCGCTTGCAGGGAAGGAACTTCGCTATGCTGAGCCGGCTTGGCGTCCTCTTCATCATCGCTGCAGTCGCAGGCTGCGCATCCACTGGAACGACTGCCCCAAGCAACAAGAACCCAAGCAACAAGAACTATCCTGACTGCGACCAACCCATTTGGTCGTGGTGCCTCTCGCAACAGGCGCGATAAATGGCGCATCGGACCGAAAAGTGCTGGGTTTTCGGGAAAATCTCCGACGCGTAACAAATAGTCAAAGCGGTGGGCGATCCATTTTGATCGTGCGCCGCTCCGAATGGCCTACGGCACGATCAGCGTGCCGGCGCCATGCTCGGTGAACAGTTCGAGCAGCACCGAATGCGGCGTCTTGCCGTTCAGGATGACGACGCCTTCCACGCCGCGCTCGATCGCCTCGATGCAGGTCTCGACCTTTGGGATCATCCCGCCGGAGATCGTGCCGTCGGCAATCAGTGCCTTCGCTTCCGCGACCGACAGCTCGTCGATCAGCCTCTTGTCCTTGTCGAGCACGCCGGGGACATCGGTGAGGAAGAGCAGGCGCGATGCCTTCAGCGCACCGGCGATCGCGCCGGCGAAAGTGTCGGCGTTGATGTTGTAGGTGTGGCCGTCGCGGCCGGGTGCCACCGGCGCCAGAACGGGAATCATCTCGGAGCGCGCCAACAGGTCGAGCAGCGTGCGGTCGACCTCGACCGGCTCGCCGACAAAGCCGAGATCGAGTACGCGCTCGATGTTGGAGTCGGGATCCTTGATCGTCTTGTGCGCCTTCTCGGCGAACACCATGTTGCCGTCCTTGCCGCAGAGCCCGATCGCCCATTCGCCCTCGGCATTGATTAGGGCCACGATCTCCTTGTTGATCGAGCCGGCGAGCACCATCTCGACGATCTCGACCGTCTTCTGGTCGGTGACGCGCAGACCGCCCTCGAACTTCGATTCGATGCCCATCTTGTTGAGCATCGCGCCGATCTGCGGCCCGCCGCCATGCACCACGATCGGATTGACGCCGGACTGCTTGAGCAGCGCAATGTCGCGGGCAAACGCCCTGCCGAGCCCGATGTCGCCCATGGCGTGGCCGCCATATTTCACGACCACCGTCCTGTGCTCGTAGCGCTGCATGTAGGGCAGGGCTTCGGAAAGCAGGCGGGCCTGCTCGGCAGCGGTGGAAGATTCCGTCATGATCGTCCTCGCGGGCTCAGGAATAGCGGCCTCTTAGCGAGAAACGACCGTCTGGCCAAGCCGCTTCATACGGCTGTGGCGAGTGATGGGGCGAAGGCGCTGGAAGCGGACGATGCTCCGCAGAAACTCAAGCTCGCCGGCTGCCATTGCGATCTCCGAGTTCACGTCAGGGCCGAAGGGCCAGCTTGCCGACGCTGGCTCGGCTTTCCAGCGCTGCCAGCGCTTTCGACCCATCTGCAAGGTTGTAGACGGTTGGCTGGCCGGGGGAGAGAACGCCGGCCGCAGCGAGCGCGAACAGCTCGCCCATGATTTCCCCGAACATCTGCGGCGCGGCCTGGATCAGCGCGCCGATGTTGAGGCCGATAATGTGCACCTGATGCTTATAGACCAGATCCCAGTTGGTGAGCGCCGCTTCGCCGCCGGCCAATCCGTACACGACAACGCGGCCGGTGACGCGCTTGGCCGCAGCGAGACTGGTCTCGAATGTTGCAGCGCCGACCGACTCCAATACCAGATCGGCGCCGGCGCCTTCGGTCAGTCGCAACACCTCGGCGAGGATGTCGGTACTGCGGGAGTCCAGGACGTGATCGGCGCCGAGCGCTCTCACGATCTGGTGCTTGCTGGGTGAGGCTGCGGCGATCACTGTCGCGCCGTAATGCTTGGCGATTTTTACCGTGGCCTGGCCGGTGCCGCCTGCCGCGGCATGGATCAGCACGGTCTGGCCTCTGGCGATCTGGCCAAGCGACTTGAGCGCAGCCACCGCCGTGGGCCAGTTCACGACCAGACCAAGCGCCTGCTCGTCGCCCCAGCCTGGAGGCACAGGGACCAAAGCGGCCGCGGAGAGGACCATGTACTCGGCAAACGCGCCATAACCGACGCCGATGACACGAGTGCCGACCGCCACGCCGGTCACCCCCTCACCGACGCTAACGACCTCGCCCGCGGCTTCGAAGCCTGCGAGATAGGGCGGCTGCGGCCCTCCGCGGAACTTGCCGCGGGCCTGCGAGATATCGGCGAAATTGACGCCGGCAGCGGTGACCCGGATGAGGACCTCGCCTGCGCCCGGAACTGGCACCGGCACGTCGGTGATCATCCGCAGGTCCTGCGGACCATTCAGGGACGTTTGCTGCAGGGCTCGCATGACGGCGGGGGTGCTCATGGGAATTGGTCCTTTAAATTATTTGTCGATCGACCAATAAATATCTGCATGGCGCTCAGGCGTCGGTCAAGCTAAACTTGGTCGATCAACAAACAAATCGGAGGGCCGCCTCAGATGGGCGCTCGCGGAAGGCCACGCATATTCGACCGGGACGCAGCGCTCCGCAAAGCGATGGACCTGTTCTGGGAGCGAGGCTACGAGGGAACCTCGATGAAGGACCTGACCGAGGCCACGGGCATAGCCTCGGCCAGTATCTATGCGTGCTTCGGCAGCAAGGAGGCCCTATTCCGTGAGGCGGTGGCCCTCAATAGTTCAACCCAGGGACAGCCGCCCAGGATCGCGCTTCGCGAGCAACCCACGGCCTACGATGCGATCCACGCCATGCTGCATGCCGTCGCCGATGCCATCACCATGCCGGGGGCGCCGCGTGGATGCATGCTTGTCCTGGCCGCGCCGACCGGCGCGGTGGAAAACCATCCGGTACGGGAATTTCTGGCAGACATACGTCGGGCTCAATTCAACGAGATCAGGGATCGGCTGGCCCGGGGCGTCTCCGACGGTGATCTCTCTGTTTCTGCTGGCCGCCTGCAGGCTATCGCGCGCTATTATACGACCGTGATGCATGGGTTGTCAGTGCAAGCCCGCGACGGCGCCAGCCGCGCCGAGTTGGATGCAGTCATCACGTGCGCGATGGCGGCCTGGGAGACGCTTACTCGCGCAGACCCAGGTGCAGCGACACCCGGGCAGCGGGAGACCGCCCTCAATGCGCACTAGCAGCCCTGGTTCTGTCGGATGCGCGGCGGTCATAGTCGTCCGCCAGCGCACGGAGCGCGGCCCCGCCGTCGCCGGCGAAGGATGGGCCATGCATGAGCGCGAGCGTGCGGGGCTCGAGCCTGGCAAGAGTGCGTAGCGTCGGCCCCATATCCGGGTTCAGGCTTGAATATTTGAACAGGTCTTCAGCCTCGATTGCCGGCCCGACAATATCACCTTCCGTGAGGGACGAGCCGTTGCCGAGCTGGGTAAAGAGGTCGCCGCACAGCAGCGTTCCCGTTGCTTCTTCGTACATGACGCCGGCATCCCAGCCATGTGGGGTATGCGGCGTGTCGATGTAGCGGACCCGCTTTCCACGGCCGAGCTCGATCGTCTCTCCGTGCTGCAAGACACGCGGCGCCCGGTCCGCCATGTCGTTCAGCGACACCAGGCAGCCGGTTTGGCCCTGCGCCGCCTCGGCCTGTGGAGCGATCGCGAGCCACTCGTTCATGGCGCCGCACTCGTCGGCCTCATAGTGGCCGAAGGCGATCCAGCGCAGCTTCTCGGGAGCGATGATGCGGCCGACAGCTTCGCGATTGAGCGGGAACATCTTGCGCAATCCCGTGTGGAACATGAACGGCTCGTCGCCCATGACGAGGAACTGGTTGAAGGTGAACCCGGCAGGGGGCGCGATATCCGGCACGAAGGTCGAGAGCCGGTAGATGCCATCGGCGATCTCACTGATCCTGGTCTCCATGACTTTCTCCAAGCAATCGTTGGGGCCGCTACCGGACGGCACAGACATGCGGCCAGTTTTGGCGACACAGAAATGTGTAGTGAAATCTGGCGTGTATGTCAAATATGAATGCACATAGATGTGCAGTGAAAATGCAGCGCTGCTGGAACGATTGGGGCGTGGGTGGACTGCAGTCGAGTTTTCACTATACAGCTGCGTGTAACGAAAACGGTTTGCAACCAGATTGACATGGCCCGGACCTACACCCTTAAAAAGCGCGCCGAGAGCCAGGCGGAGACCCGCCGGCGCATCGTCGAGGCTGCGATCGAGCTCCACTGCGCCGTTGGGCCGGCGCAGACGACGTTCAGCATGGTGGCCGAGCGCGCTGGCGTGCAGCGCCACACGCTCTATGCGCATTTTCCGGATGAGCAGAGTCTGCTTCTTGAATGCTCAGGACTGTACAGCGAGCGCGAGCCACTGCCCGATCCCGCGCCGTGGCGCGGCATCGAGGACTGGCGCGAGCGTCTCCGGACCGGCCTTCCGGCTCTTTATGGCTGGTATGAGCGCAACGCCCGGCTCGCCGCCAATGTGCTGCGGGACGCCGAACAAGATCCGCAGGTGAGGGAGATCGTCACGCTGCGTTGGGGGCCCACTATGGCTGCCTACCGCGACGTGCTCGGCGACGAGTTGAGCACGGCACAGCGTGCCATGCTGCATCTCGCCCTGAGCTTCTTCACATGGCGGACCCTGGTGCTCGAGAGCGGTCTGAAACCGGAGGGTGCCGTGGAGGCAATGGTTCAGGCCGTCGACTGCGCCAGAAAGACTTGAGCCCGAGGACGACGATCATCGAAGTGTCCTCGGCGGAACGACTTGCCTTTGCGTTGGGTCAGCACAGCCCGATTGTCTGGTCGCAACGAGGGGTCCTGCCCAAGATGTAACAAAGACGGCCCAGCTGGCGAAGAAATCAGCATGAGCATTCGAGAAGTGCGAAGGCAAGGTCCGCGTCGCTCGCACAACAGACCCGAGCATCCGCAGAACTGCCCGCTACTGATCGTCACCCGCATTTGATTTCCGTGTGGCGGGCAGCTCTGCCAAATGGATCATGGAGGAATGAGATCATGAACCGTCGCGACTTTCTGCTGAGCGCTGCCGCCGCGTCGGGTTTGGCCGCAGGCACGGTTGCGCTATGGCGCACGGGGCGGCCCGCGCCCGCTGCCGCGGAAACTTTTGAAGTCACCAAAACCGATGCCGAGTGGAAGGCGATCCTCACGCCGGAGCAATTCGCCGTGCTCAGGCAGGAGGACACCGAATATCCCGGCACCAGTCCTCTGTTGAACGAGCACCGGAAGGGCACCTTCGATTGCGCCGGCTGCGATCTGCCGCTCTATTCTTCGGACACCAAGTTCGAGTCCGGCACGGGCTGGCCGAGCTTCTGGGAAGCACTGCCCAATGCCGTCGGCATCAGGCAAGACACGTCGCACTTCATGCTGCGCACCGAATGCCATTGCCGCCGCTGCGGCGGCCATCTCGGCCACATCTTCGACGACGGCCCGCCGCCCACCGGCAAGCGCCACTGCATCAACGGCGTCGCGCTGAGCTTCAAGCCGGCGACGGCTTGAGGAGTGGCTTCGTAGTTTTGCCCCGAATCTGGACCAACTGCGCTGCCCCGCATCGCATTTGGAAGGCGCGACGCTGACGACCCCCTCCCCCTTGTGGGGAGGGATTCAGGGTGGGGGTGCGAAGCGCGCCAAGCCAAGCCGGCGCTGCTGTTTGCTCAAGCTAATATTGTGGGGAAATCGCCGGCGCACCCCCACCCTGAATCCCTTCCCACAAGGGGGAGGGGGGCACCGGCGCCGCGGCCTATGCAATTAAAGCCATTGCCATCAATGCCCGCCGCCACCCCCGGCCGCGGCGGGGGGCTTGCGCATCAGGAGCGCGAACACGGCGAGCGAAGCGAAGAGCACGGTGAGCAGGTAGAACACGTCCATGAAGGACAAGGTCCATGCCTGCTGATGCACCATGGCGCTGATCTTCGCGATCGCAGTGGTGTCTCCCTCAAGTCCGTGCGCCTGGAACTTGCGCGACATGTTGGCGAGCATGTCCCGCGCCTCGGGATTGCCCCAATGCACGTGCTCGGCGAGGCGTTGGTAGTGGAAATAGGTCTGGTCGGTGAGCACGGTATTGATTACCGCCAGGCCGACCGCGCCGCCGAGGTTGCGGGTGAGATTGAAGAGGCCGGAAGCATTCTTCATCTTGTCGGGCGTCAGCGTGCCGAGCGCCAGATTGTTGATCGGCACCATGCACAGCATCAGGGACGTGCCGCGCAGTATCTGCGGCAACAGAAGCTCGTAGAAGTCCCAGTCGGCCGTCAGATGGGTCATCCGCCAGGTGCCGGCCGCAAAGCCGAGAAAGCCGATCATCATCATGATCCGCGGATCCAGTTTGCGCGACAGGACGCCTGCCACCGGTGCCGTCATGAACATGGCAAGGCCGCTGACGAACAGCGCTTCTCCGATCATCAGCGAATCGTAGCCGCGGATGCGTCCGAGGAACAACGGATAGACATAGGTGAGACCGTAAAGGCCTATGCCCATCACGAAGGAGAACACCGAGCCGAAGGCGAAATTGACATTCTTGAAGGCGCTGAGGTCGACGATCGGCTCTTCGGCGACGAAGACGCGCCAGAAGAAGACGACCGCGCCGACCGACATCACGACCGCGAACAGGGAGACGCTTTGATCCTGCAGCCAGTCGTTCTTCGGCCCTTCCTCGAGCACATATTCGAGCGAGCCGAGGAAGGCCGCCATTCCGGCTAGCCCCCACCAGTCGAATTTGCTGAGCAGCGCGTGGTTCGGCTTGTCGAAATCGATCAGCGACCATGCCGCGGCGGTGACCATCACGCCCGGCACGACATTGACGAGGAACAGCCAATGCCAGGAGAAGGTGTTGCTGAGATAGCCGCCGACAGTCGGGCCGATCGTCGGCGCCAGCGTCGCGACGAGCCCGATCATCGGCGAGACGATAGCGCGACGCGATGGCGGGAAGATCGTAAAGGCAGCGGCGAAGACGCTCGGGATCATGCCGCCGCCGATAAAGCCTTGGATGGCGCGGTAAATGATCATCTGCTCGATGCTGGTCGCGGTGGCGCAGAGCGCGCTGGCAGCGGTAAAGCCGGCAGCCGCAATGGTGAAGAGCACGCGTGTGGAGAGCATCCGCGCCAGGAAGCCCGACAGCGGGATCATCACGACCTCGGCGATCAAGTAGGAGGTCTGGACCCAGGAAATCTCGTCGGAACTGGCGCTCAATCCGGCCTGGATCTCCGCCAGTGAGGCGGACACGATCTGGATATCGAGGATCGCCATGAACATGCCGAACACCATCGCGAAGAAGGCGATGACACGGCGCGGCTCCAGATGGTCGGCTGCAGGCGCGGGCCGCGCTCCAATCGTGGCTTCAACGGTTGCCATGACGAGCCCCGGCCTCCGGCTTAGTTGGAAGCGGCGGCGCCGGGTGCGGTGCGGCTGTCGACGTCGACCACGACGGAGAGACCGGCGCGCAGCTTGCCGGTCTTCAGCACATCGGCAGGCACGTCGATGCGGACCGGCACGCGCTGCACGACCTTGGTGAAGTTGCCGGTCGCATTTTCGGGCGGCAGCAGCGAGAACACGGCGCCGGAGGCTGGCGCCAGCGACGACACGGTCCCTTCGAACTCCTCATGGCTGGACAGGGCATCGACCGAGACCCGGACCTTTTCGCCCGGCACGATCCGGGCGAGCTGTGTCTCCTTGAAGTTCGCTACGATGTAGAGCTTGTCCATCGGCACGAGGGCCGCGAGCTTCTGTCCCGGTTGGATGAGGTCGCCCTGCTCGACGGAGCGGTTGCCCACCACGCCGTCATAGGGCGCACGCAGGACCGTGAAGGAGAGATCGCGTCGAGCCTTGTCGCGGGCAAGTTCCAGCGTCTTCATCGTGCTTTGCGCTTCCCCATATTGCGCCTCGAGCACGTCGATATTGGCCTTGGCGCTGGCGATCTGGGCATCTGCGCCGGCAACGGCTGCATTGGCCTGATCCAGGGCCGTCTGCGCATCGTCCAAATTGGCCTGGGTGCCGACGCTGGTCTTGACGAGCTGCGCGGCACGGTCGGCCGCGCGCTTCGCGTTGGCAGCCGCGGCGTTTGCGGAAAGTTTCTGCGCCTCGGCCTGCTGCAGCGAGGCCTTGGCCGCTTCGATTTGCGCGGCTATGCGTGCAAGCGTCTTGTTCTGCGTGGCGATCTGCGCTTCGGCCTGGTCGAGCGCAATCTTGTAGTCGCCGTCATCCATGATGATCAGCGGCTCACCCGCCCTCACGAACTGGTTCTCGACGATCGGCACGCTGGCGACATAGCCGGAGATCTTCGGCGCGACGGAAGCCATATCTGCCCGCACATAGGCGTCGTCGGTCGAAATCAGGAAACGGCCGTCGGTCCAGTATTTGTAGCCATACCAGGCTCCACCGCCAGCGAGGGCCAGCAAGATAACAGGCAGGATGAAGGAGCGGGCCGAGCGCTTTTTTTTCGTCGCCTCCGCTACGGTCACGGGGGCAGGGTGAGCTGCCGGGGCCTCGACGCTCGGCGCCGTCTTGTCCGTTTCAGGCACAGCCTTTACGTTGGGGAAAGGATGAATCTCGGAGCTCGGCTCGTTCTTCTTGCCGCCAAGCGGCGCTGCGGGCTGTGCTGAGGATTGGGAGGACATGCAGATAGGCCCCTGACTGAACTGAACCGTTCGGTTCGATGTTGACTTAACGGAGGGGAAGACGCATATCAAGGGGGAATCGAACCAATTGGTTCGAATCACGTCGAGGAAGCGATGACTACTGACAATCCGCCGATCCGGGCGGACCAGCGCGAGATGCTGGAAAGCCTGCGTCGGGGCCGCCCTGCTGCGGGCCAGGATCCTGCCAAGCGACGGCAGATCATGGAAGGCGCACGCCGCGTTTTCATCGAGATGGGCTTCGATGCCGCCTCGATGAACGACATCACGCGAGCAGCCGGCGTCTCGAAGGGCACCATCTACGTCTATTTCGCCAACAAGGAAGAGCTGTTCGAGTGCCTCATCGACGAAGAGCGCAAGCAGATGTTCAGCGACATGTACGCTGCGCTCGACCAGGGCGGCGAACTGCGCGAGACGCTCATCCGCTTTGGTGTGGCATTTGCTTCGAAGATCACGTCGGAGAAGGTGATCATGGCGCAGCGCACCGTGATCGGTATTTGCGAACGCATTCCTGAGCTCGGTGCCCGTTTCTACGAGCGCGGGCCCAAGCAGGGCCATGCAAAGCTGACGGCATTCCTGAAAAGCGCGGCTCAAAAAGGTCTGATCGAGATCGGCGATTTCGAGCTCGCCGCGTACCAGCTCACGGATTTGTGCTTGAGCGGCTACTATCGGCAATATCTGTTCGGCTACCGGACCGGGTCCCCGCCCTTGGAGGAAATCCGCGCCACGGTCTCGGCAGGCGTCGACGTGTTTCTCAACGCCTACGGACCGAAGGCCGCAGGGGCAGACTAAAGCGTTAGGCAATTCGCTTGACTCAGGCGCTGCCTCTCACGCCTACCCTCTCCCCGTAAACGACGGGGAGAGCGGGCGGCAACGTCGCAGAATCCCCTCTCCCGGTTGTTCACGGGGTGACGGTGAGGGGCAGCGTCAACCTGAAACGGAAGACTCTAGCCGGCCACGGCCTGAAGGATCGCCTGGCGCAGCTCCGAAACTCCTTCGCCTTTCTCCGACGAGGTCGATAGCAAAATCGGGTAGGCCGCCGGCCGCTTGGCGATCTTCGCCGCGGTCTCCTCGGCCAGCTTTGCCGCGGCCGGGGGCTTGATCTTGTCGGTTTTGGTGAGAACCAGCTGATAGGAGACCGCGGCGCGGTCGAGCAGGTTCATCGCCTCCTCGTCATTCTTCTTGATGCCATGGCGCGCGTCGATCAGGAGATAGACGCGCTTCAGCGTTACGCGCCCCTTCAGGTAGTCGAAGACCAGCCTCGTCCATTTGTCGACCTCGCCCTTCGGTGCCTCGGCGTAGCCGTAGCCGGGCATATCGACCAGCGCCATGGGCGGCTCGTCGCCGGCGGCACCGGAATAGCCGTCCGGGACAAAGAAGTTGAGCTCCTGGGTACGGCCCGGCGTGTTCGATGTCCTGGCCAATCCCTTCTGCCCGACGACGGCGTTGATGAGCGACGACTTGCCGACATTGGAGCGGCCGGCGAATGCGACCTCCGGCGGACCTTCCGGCGGCAGGAACTTCATCGTCGGCACGCCACGGATGAACACCCAGGGCCGGGCAAAAATTTCGGCTTCGGCGATCTCCGCCTTGCGCTTCGCCTCGCTCACCGGGCGGTCTCCAGTCTGGCGATGTCGGATCCGCGGATCGCATCGAGGTTGCGGGTGATCTTGTCGGCCGGCCAGTCCCACCAGGCAATGGCGACAAGGCGCCGCACGGTAGCAGCGTCGAAGCGCATCTTGACGACCTTGGCGGGATTGCCGGCTACGACTGCATATGGCGGCACGTCGCGGCTGACGTTTGCGCGCGCTGCGACGATCGATCCGTTCCCGATACTGACGCCGGGCAGGATGACGGCCTCCATGCCGATCCAGACATCGTTGCCGATCACCGTGTCGCCGCGCAGCTCACCCCGGCAGGCATTCGTCTCGAACCCATGCTCCCATCCATGTCCGAAGATGTTGAAAGGGTAGGTGGAAAAGCCCGACAGCATGTGGTTCGCGCCATTCATGATGAAACGCGCGCCTTCGGCGATAGCGCAGAATTTGCCTATGATCAGCTTGTCGCCGATGAACGGGTAGTGGTGGAGCACGCATTTCTCGGCAAAACGGTCTGGGCCCTCCGGATCGTCATAGTAGGTGTAGTCCCCGATCTCGATATTGGGCGCGTCGATCAGGGGCTTTAGAAAGCCGATGCGCGTGTGCATCTGTACCGGGTGCTTGATCGCCGGATTGGGGCCATTCATGGCAACCGCCCTCCATAAATGTTCCGTCTGCAGGGTAATCTATAGCCGGCAGCCGGATGGCAGGGGAAGGGCCCGGCTTTCTCCCTTGTTCATCCTGCCGCAAGTGCCAGGATGAACAGCGTCGACGCGCCGATCCCGGCGATCGTGCGGACGTGGTTCCACATCGTCCAGCGTGAGAGATAATCCTGCCACAGGCTCGCAGCGGCTGCGCTGTCCGGCTGCACAGCGGCCAACGCATCGTTCATCGGTACGTTGAAGACCATGGTCACGCCGAGAATGCCGACGAGGTAAACCAGGCTTCCGGCAAGCACGAGCGTGCCCCCGGAGGGCATCCAGCCAAGAAACCAGGAGACGAGCAGCACGGCCGAGATGAGTGCGGTCCCCATGAACACGCCAAGAAAGGTGCCGTTGAGGATCGTCAGGTTGATCGAGTTCATGGCCGCGATGCCGTCTACGGCGGGCAGCTTGCCGAACGCCGCCATGACCGTATTGGAGAAGATGAAGAACAGCCCGCCCATCATGCCTGCGCCAAGTGCAGCCAAGAAGGTGGAGATCAGAGCGATGCGTTCGGTCATTTTGGCCTCGTGTGGCTGTACCTGGGGATGCCTTGAATATGAGGAATGTTCATATTTGCGAATGTGATAAATCCTCATATTATGTCTGTCAATCGGATTACCTTCGGGGACCCCCATGCAAAATCGGAATTCGTCGCCGGAGCTTTCGACATCGCCCGGGCCGCGCAGGATGCCGGTGCAGAAGCGCAGCCGCGAGCGCGTCGAACGCATGCTCGCCGTGGCTACCGAGCTGATCGCCGAAAAAGGCAGCGATGCGCTGCGCATGGCCGAGGTGGCCGAACGATCAGGCGTGTCGATCGGCTCGCTCTATCAATTCTTTCCCGATAAGACGGCGCTGCTCGCTGCCCTGGTCGAGCGCTGCAACGCCGAGAGCCGCCGCTGCATCGAGGAGGCAATGGCTTCCGTTCGCGACGAACACGACTTCAGCCGCGCTTTCGCCGGGCTGATCGATACCTATTACCGGATATTCCTGGCCGAGCCGGCGATGCGTGACATTTGGTCCGGCGCACAGGCTGACAAGGCGCTGCGCGAAATCCAGCTTCTGGAAAGCCGTCGGAACGGCGCTCTCGTCGCCGAGGTACTCAAGCGGCTACGGCCTCACGCGGATCCGGCCGAGCTGGAACGCTCGGCCTTCGTGGTGATGCATCTCGGCGAAGAGGCAATGCGGCTCGCCATTTCTGTCGAGCGGGCGGAGGGCGACGCTCTTGTCGAGACTTACAAGCGCATGTCGCTTGCGGAGCTTGGCGGAGATAGGGTGACATGCGCCGAACTCGCCGCGGGTCCTCGATGTGGCGATTGGCCGCCAGCCTAAATGCCAGGCTCCCCCTTCTCCCCCTGTGGGAGAAGGTGGCTCGGCGCGCAGCGCCGAGACGGATGAGGGGTGTTGCGTGGAGCGCGGCGATGCCGGCAGAAGCGCTATCGCGATGATTGCAGGCTGACATCCCGCGCGTAGACGATGATGGTTCGCGAGGCGCACTGACGCGGCATGACCGGAGCATATCGCACCAGTGTTTATTCCTGCAACGCCGCGCCCTGCAAACCCCTCATCCGTCTCGGCGCTAAAGCGCCGAGCCACCTTCTCCCACAAGGGGAGAAGGGGGAGCGCAGCTACTCCGCCGGCGTAGGTTTCTTTCGGAATATCCCTGCTAGATTGCCCCACAGTTCGATCTTCGCGCCTTGCCGCTTCATGATCACGCCCTGCTGGATGATAGACAGCAGGTTGTTCCATGCCCAGTAGATGACCAGCCCCGCGGGGAAGGACGACAGCATGAAGGTGAAGATGACAGGCATCCAGTTGAAGAGCATCGCCTGCGTCGGGTCGGGCGGCGTCGGCTGCATGCGCATCTGCAGGAACATCGTGACGCCCATGATCAGCGGCCACACCCCGATCATCAGCGCGTGCGGCACCGCGAAGGGCAGCAATCCGAACAGGTTGAAGATGGAGGTCGGGTCAGGCGCCGCCAGGTCCTGGATCCAGCCGAAGAAAGGCGCGTGCCGCATCTCGATAGTGACGTAGAGCACCTTGTAAAGCGAGAAGAACACCGGGATCTGAAGGAGCACCGGCCAGCAGCCGGCGATCGGATTGATCTTCTCCGTCTTGTAGAGCTCCATCATCGCCTGCTGCTGCTTCATCTTGTCATCCGCATATTTCTCGCGGATTTCCAGCATCTTCGGCTGCACCTTCTTCATGTTCGCCATCGATTTGTAAGACTTGTTGGCGAGTGGGAAGAAAGCCGCCTTCACGAGGACGGTGGTGGCGAGGATCGCCAGCCCGAAATTGCCGAACAGCTTGTAGAGGCTGTCGATCAGCCAGAACATCGGCTTGGTGATGAAATAGAACCAGCCCCAGTCGATCAGGAGGTCGAACTGGCGGATTCCGAGATTCTTCTCATAGTCATTGATCGTCGACACCACCTTGGCGCCTGCAAACACCAATGTCTCGACGGTCTGCGACTGGCCTGGCGCTACCGATATGGGATCGGAAAGGAAGTCTGACTGATAGCGGGAAGGACCTTCGAAATAGGCGAAGCGCGGCTGGAAAGGCTGCTTGCCCGAGGGCACCAACGCCACCGCCCAGTACTTGTCCGTGATTCCGAGCCAACCGTCGGTGGATTTCCCGGGTACGTGCTCCTTATCCTTCTCGATCGCCGAGTATTTGAGCTCCTGCAGCCCTTCTTCGCCGGTCACCCCGATCAGGCCCTCGTGCAACACATATGTGCTGGCAACCGTCGGCTTGTCGAAGCGCGTGACGCGCCCGTAGTTCGAAACCGAGATCGGCTGAGCGCCGCCATTCGTGACCGTGTCGGTCACCTTGAACATGTATTCGTTGTCGACGGAGATCGTACGCTTGAAGTTGATCCCCTTGTCATTGGTGTAGGTAAGCGTCACCGGCGATGCGGGCGTGAGCGTCGTGTTGCCTTCGACCTTCCAGACGGTCTTATCGCCGGGCACTGCGCCCGATGCGTCGTTGCCTGAATATCCGATCTCGACGAACTGACGCGCCACAAACTCGTCCGCATGTGGTGAAGGGGCCCCCATTGAAGCCGGGTTGAGCAGCTCGATGATAGGTGAATTGTCGTCGACGGTGGCGTGGTAGTGCTTGAGCTGCACGTCGTCGATGCGGCCGCCGGTGAGGCTGATCGAGCCTGCGATGCTCGGCGTGTCGATCTTGATGCGTTCAGTCTTGGCCAGCGCCGCGTCGCGGGTTTCCGCAGCCGCGCCCTCCGTCCCTGACGCGCCACCCGGAACCGTTCCGCCCGGCGCGGCCGGTTGCGTGCCCTGCTTCTCTTCAACCTGCGATCTCTCGACCTGGGCTGTCTTGCGCTCGGTCTCGATGCGCGGGTTCACGTAGAACACCTGCCAGAGCGTCAAGATCAGCACGGATAGCGCGATGGTAATGAAGAAATTACGGTTGTTTTCCATGCCTGTTTCGAATCCGGCGAGAGAGTTCGGCCGCGATCTGGCCGAAGGGGGCCGCGAGCACGTCCTCGCGCCCGACGATCACATAGTCATTGCCGGCCGCCATGTCACCCGCGGCCTGCACGCGCAACGCTTCTTTGAGGCGCCGGCGAATGCGGTTCCGTATGACGGCATTTCCGGTCTTCTTTGTTACCGTGAAGCCGACGCGCGGGGGATCCTGATCGCCGCGCGCGAGCACTTCGAGCAGGAACAGCCGCCCGCGCCGTTTTTCGCCGCGCCGGACGGCCAGGAACTCGTCGCGCTTTCGCAGCCGCCGGATATTAATGCCGGACGGCCGCACGAGGTCCGGCAATTCGGGTCCTTCCGTCAGGCGGAAAGCCGCTTGCGGCCGCGGTTGCGGCGAGCGGCAACGACGCCGCGACCGCCCTTGGTCGCCATGCGGGCACGGAAGCCATGGCGGCGCTTCCGCACGAGTTTCGAGGGTTGATAGGTGCGCTTCATTTATTTGATACCGCGGCGTGCGGCCCTTCTTCGTTCTGTCGCTGAGGAACAGGAGCTGGGCTGGGATGGTTCTTGGCGCAACGGACATTGCGCCGGAATTCAAATCCCAGCGTGGCCGGGCTTATAGAGAGCGGGGGCGCCGGAGTCAATCTGAAGGGGTAGGGTGGTAGGGCAATAGGGGAGTAGGGGAGTAGGGGAGTAGGGGAGTAGGGGAAAGAGCCGTCGACGACAAAGGAGCGCCGGGCGCGTCAGCGAGCAAAAAAAGGAGCTTGCAGACTGGAATGGAGCACAGGAGCAGTTTCTACTGCCCTACTGCCCTACTGCCCTACTGCCCTACTGCCCTACTGCCCTACTGCCCTACTGCCCTACTGCCTGCGACTTTCAGCGAAATTGGCAAGCGCGCTATGATTCCCTATCTTGCTAATATGGCGCGAAAGTCTGTCGCCGGGAAACGGATCGTTCTCCCGTGCGTATTTGGATGCGTATTTGGATGAAGAACCGATCCGGCGCCGTTGGGACCGGCATGGCAAACGAAACGCTCCCGGTGGAAGAGAAAGCCAGGCTCGCCGACGCGATGTCGGGGACAGTGCCCTTTGCGCGCCGGCTTTCGACGAAGCTGCTGGTGCTGACCGTGAGCTTTGTACTGATCTCGGCACTGCTGATCTTTCCCTCTCTGGTCGCAAGCTTCCGCCTGCAGTGGCTTCAGCAGCGGCTGGCCACGGCGGCAGCTGTCAGCACCGTGCTGCTGCAAACGGGAACGGACCAGATCCCGCAGGCCGTGCAGAGGGATGTTCTGATGGCGACCGGCGTCAAAGCGATCGCGGTGCGGGAGGGCGGCGTCTCGCGGCTGATGGTCGTGAGCCATATGCCGCCCAAGGTGGATATGCAGGTCAATCTGGACGACACCGGACCGTGGGAGGCGATCTCCGGGGCCGCTGACACGCTGTTCTTCGGGGGCAACAGCATCATCCGCGCCTACGGCAAGGTCGGCGAGAGCGACAAGGAGTTCGAGCTCATCCTGTCGGACAGGCGGCTGCACAATGCGATGCTGGAGTATGCCCGCAACACGGCCTTGCTCTCGCTGCTTATCTCGGCAATTACGGCCGGCCTGGTCTACGCATCGATCCACGCACTGCTGGTCCGGCCCATCCGCAATTTCCGCAATTCGATGCTCGCCTTTGCCGCCGCGCCCGACGATCCGAACAACATCATCCGCGTCACCGGCCGCGCGGACGAGCTTGGCGTCACGGAGCACGAGCTAGCCGGCATGCAGACGCAGCTCCAGCGTATCCTTGGCGAGCAGAAGCATCTGGCCGATCTCGGCCTCGCCGTCTCCAAGATCAATCACGATATGCGCAACATCCTGGCCTCCGCGCAGCTGATCTCCGATCGGCTGAGGCTGGTGAAGGACCCGACCGTGCAGACCTTCGCGCCGAAGCTCCTGCGCGCGCTCGATCGCGCTGTCTCCTATTCCGAAGGCGTGCTCGCCTACGGCCGCACGCAGGAGCCGGCTCCGGTGCGCCGTCGCATCCGGCTGCGTCAATTGGTCGACGAAGTGCACAGCATGTTGCCGCTCGACCAGGCGAGCGACATCGAGTTCGAGAATCGCGTCGACCCCGCCTTTGAAGTCGACGCCGATTCCGAGCAGCTTTTCCGGGTTCTCAACAATCTGTGCCGCAACGCGGTGCAGGCAATGTCCGCCGACAGCGAGAGCGCACTGGTGCGACGCCTTACCATTTCGGCGGAGCGGGTCGGCGCCGTCTGCACCATCTTCGTCGCCGACACGGGCCCCGGCCTGCCGCCGAAGGCACGCGACAACCTCTTCTCGGCCTTCCGCGGCTCGGCGCGCAGCGGCGGCACTGGCCTCGGCCTCGCCATCGCCTACGAGTTGGTGCGCGCCCATGGCGGATCGCTGAAGCTGGTGGAGAGCGTCAGCGGCCGCACCGTCTTCTCGATCACGATCGCCGATCGCCCTGTGAGCCTCGAGGAGGTTCGGCAGGGACTTCGCTCTGCATGAAGCCTGAAAGTTTTGCGTCAGCCCCGCTTGCAATTGCGAGCGCCAGTCGCTAGTTAGCTCGCCACTTGCAGTCGGTCCTCCGGTTGTGAGCCTTGACCGACTTGATCTCAATGATCTTAATACGGTCTCCCGCGCGCCCGTAGCTCAGCTGGATAGAGCACCAGACTACGAATCTGGGGGTCAGGAGTTCGAATCTCTTCGGGCGCGCCATTTCCCATGATGCGGACTTCGCTCTCCGCGACCTCGACGAGCTGCGCAAACGCGCGGGTGATCCCGCCGATAACCGCCGCCTTCCAGCCGCAACCAATCGCGAGCCGCACCGGAAAGGTCTCGATCATGTCCGGGGTGATCGCCGGACTGCCCGCGCCGTCGAGCGTTGCCTGGGTGCACTCGGCATCGGCTCCGCCTGATCCCGAATCGCCTTGAGCGTGAAGACCGCGAAATAGGTGGATCACGGTGCCTGCGGCTACAAAGCGGCCATCCAAACGGTTAAGGAAGCGAGCATGAGCTGACATTCGATCCAAGCCGCCTTCTTGTGTCTCTTCGCCGGTATTCATGCAGCAAGACGCGACGCCCTGATGGAGAGCGCCTGAACGAGGAGTGACACGCCATGAATCCCGCGACGCAGGAAGAAATACATCGTGTATGGGACGAGTTGTCGGATTTTGAAGCCAGTCAAACCAAGCAAGCCACTTCTCAGCTGATGGCATTCCTCTGCGATCAGGGCAATGCATGGAACGCCACCTGGGCCGGAGCGATCCGCGTCAATGGGGATTCGGTCGATGACGAGCTTCAGGGTTGGCGCGTTGGCGCGGTGGAGGCACTGCACCCGGTCGCCCCGCATCCCGACGAAGGGCATTTCAAGGGAATTCTGCGGCTCTGGGACCAGCGGAAAATCGACCCTTCCTTTCTCCTTCCGCTGCGGAGCGTCGGCACATTCAGAACCTATTCGTTCCGGAGGGAGTTGCCGTCGGAATGGTTCGAATCGCTTTTTTACAACATCCATTACGGCTCGATCGGCACTCGTGACGCCGTCTTTGTCGCGTTCCCCCTCAATCAGGATGCCGAGTCGCATTTCGGCTTCTATTCCCGCAAGACCTTCACGGACGACGAGATCGCGCGGCTTGCTTATGCCCTGCGGGGGATCAAGTGGTTCCACCGCCATCTGATGTTGAGCCATGGCCTCCTGATGGCGTCCTCGCCGCTGACGCGCACCGAACGCAAGGTGCTGCAGCTATTGCTGACCGACGCCACGGAGAAGGACATCGCCCATCAGGTGAAGATTGCGGCGTCCACCGCCCATCAGTATATCGTCAGCATATACCGCAAATTCGGCGTGCGCAGCCGCGCGGGCCTTATGAGCCTGTGGCTGAACCGCGGCGGCTGATACTTCCGTACTCATAGCGGACGCCCCTACTGTTTAGTCGGGATGACCTTCGCGCTTCCTCTCGGTAAGCGTCCAAATCACCTGCGGTCGAAGGGTGTTGTCGGCACTTGTTGCCCTCCGTCGATCCTGGGCGGGGACGAGCTGTCGAATAGCGACGGTAGGGGCGGAAGATTTTGCATAGATCATTTCAGAATGCGCGTCGAAACATTGGCGCGCCCGTCAGGCGTCCATCAAACTCGGAATCCGTTGCCTGTTCGGTGGGATACGTCGCGGGCGCATCCGGCATTTGGCATTGCCGTACCTCACGCATTCGACGTCTTCTCGGTACCACCTCGCTCCTGACGTTCGGCCTTGCGCTGTCGGCCGCGAGTCCTGGGTTCGCCACCGACTGGACCGGTGCCCAATCCTCCGACTGGTTCACCTCCGGAAACTGGTCGAACGGCATGCCGAGCAGCAGTGTCGATGCGAATATCGCCACGAACAGCACCTACGCAGCGGTGATCGACCGGGCTGGCGCATCCGCGTCCAATCTTAACATGGGCGGTTATGGCACCGCGACGCTGACGATCCAGAATGGCGGTGCGCTCAGTAGCTCCAACGGCTCCATAGGCCTCGTCCCCAACTCCCCCGCCAGCGTGACTGTCGATGGCGGAGGCTCGTCCTGGACCAATTCCGGCGACCTGTATGTCGGCTTCGCGGGCACCGGCACGGTCACCATACAGAACGGCGGCAAGGTCAGTAACGGCGCCGGAGCTATCGGCTTCATACCCTTCTCGACCGGGATCGTGACGGTCGATGGCACGGCCTCGTCCTGGACGAATACCGGGGACCTCACGGTCGGTTGGGGCGGCACCGGCACGCTGATCATCCAGAACGGCGGCGCGGTCAACAGCGCCAATGGGTATATCGGCTACGCCCCGGACTCGACCGGCGCCGTGACGGTCGATGGCACGGGCTCGTCCTGGACCAATTCCGGCGATCTCTTTGTCGGCTCCGCAGGGATCGGCAGTACGCTGACGATCCAGAACGGCGGCAACGTCAGCAGCGCCGCCGGAAATATCTACCGCAGCACCGTTACGGTCGATGGGGCCGGCTCGTCCTGGACCAATTCTCGCAATCTCAGTGTTGGCTACGGCACGCTGACGATCAAGAACGGCGCAACGATCAGCAGCGCCGACGGAATTCCCTACGGCGGAATCACCTCTAGTGGTGCCATCGAACACAGCACCGTTCTGGTCGATGGGACTGGTTCGTCCTGGACCAATTTCGGTGATTTCTATGTCGGCATAAGCGATGCTGGGGCGCTGACGATCCAGAACGGCGGCAAAGTCAGTAGCGCCACCGGATATATCGGCTTTATGCCCGTCTCGACCGGAAGTACCGTGACGGTCGATGGCCCAGGCTCGTCCTGGACCAACTCCGGCGACCTCAATGTCGGCTATTACGGCACCGGCACACTGGCGATCCGGAACGGCGGCGCGGTCTCGGCCGCGAGCACAACCATCGCCGCCTCGGCTGGTTCGACCGGCACGCTCAATATCGGCGGCGGGATCGGCGATCCCGCCGTAGCGCCGGGTACGCTGAACACTCCCACTGTCACTTTCGGGGCCGGCACGGGTCAAATCATCTTCAACCACACCTCGACGAATTACACGTTCGCCCCGGTGATCTCCGGGCCAGGCTCGATGACCGTGGCAGCTGGCACGACCATCCTGACCGGTGCGAACGATTATACCGGCGGCACCACAGTCAGCGGCGGCGTTCTGTCAGTGAGTTCAGACGGCAATCTTGGCGCTGCCATGAGCGGCGTCGCCCTAAGTGGCGGCACGCTGCAAACAACGGGCACCTTCTCGACGGCGCGTGCAATCATCGCCTCCTCTGCTGCGAGCGGGATCGATGTCGCCGGCGCCGACAACCTGACGCTGACAGGGACGCTGACCAGCACCGGCGCGGGTACGCTGACAAAAAGCGGAACCGGCACACTGACGTTCGGCTCCGCGCTCGACCTTTCCGGCTACTCGGCCGGCCTGACGCTGGCGGGTGGCACGCTGAGCCTGCAGAAGGGGCTCGCCGCGGGTTTTGGCACGATCACCACCACCGGTTCGGTTATCGATTATGCGAACGGCATCGATAACAGCGCTCCGATCAACGTCAATTCGGAGCACACGCAGTTGCAGGTGCTTGCTGGTTCGGCGACGCAGAGTGGCGCGATTTCGGAGAGCAACGGTCCTCGCCCGCTGGAGAAGATCGGCGCCGGCGTCCTCAATCTGACCGCGGTCAACAGCTATACCGGCGGCACGACGGTCAGTGGCGGCACATTGGCGCTGTCGGGCGCCGGCTCGGTCGAGGCGTCGAGCGGCGTATCGCTGGCGAGCGGCACGACCCTGGACATCTCGCAAACGAGCGGCGCGACGATCCAGGCACTCAACAACAACGCGGCCGGCCAGACCGCAGCCGTGGCGCTGGGCAGCCAGATGCTGACCGTATCGAACGGCGGAACCTTTGCCGGTGTGATCCAGGATGGCGGTATTGGCGGGGGAGCCGGCGGCGGCCTGACGGTTTCGGGCGGAACGCTCACCCTGAGCGGAGCGAACACCTATACCGGCCCGACGACGGTGAACGGCGGCCAACTGCGGATCAATGGCTCCATTGCCAGCGCCACGACAGTCGACACCAGCGGCACGCTGAGCGGCAGCGGCTCGATCAGCGGCGCCGTGACGGTCAATGCCGGCGGCGCGCTGTCGGGCGCGGCTGGATCGACACTGACGATGAGCAGCCTGACGCTCGACGTCGGCTCCAGCACCAACGTCGCGCTGGGGGCGCCCTCGACCACCGGGTTGTTCAACGTAACCGGCAGCATGACGCTCGCCGGCGCGCTTAATGTGAGCGATGCGGGCGGCTTCGGCGCGGGCGTCTATCGCCTCTTCGACTATGGCGGAACGCTCACCGACAACGGCCTTGCGATCGGCTCTACGCCGGCCGGCGTCGCCCCGTCCGATCTCTTCGTGCAGACCTCCGTGGACAATCGGATCAACTTGATCTCCTCGACGGGCGCCACGCTAAGCTTCTGGGATGGCGGCAACCCGGCACGGCATGACAATGGCGCGGTCGATGGCGGGTCGGGCGTTTGGCGCGGGGACGGGCGCAACTGGACGCAGGCCGATGGGGCAGTGAACGGGCAGTATCAGCCCAACCCGACTTTTGCCGTGTTCCAGAACGTTGGCGGCGTGGTGACGGTGGATGCGTCGGCCGGCGCGATCGGCGTGACCGGGATGCAGTTCGCGGCCGACGGCTACGGCATCGAAGGCGATTCCATCGCCCTGCAAGGCGCGGGTGGATCCACCACGATCCGTGTCGGCGACGGCACGGCGGCGGGCGCTTCCTATACCGCTGGCATCGCTTCGGAGCTGACCGGCAGCAGCCGGCTGGTGAAGAGCGATCTCGGCACGCTGATCCTGACCGGGGCCAACAGCTATTCCGGGGGCACCACCATCGCCGCCGGCACGCTTCAGATCGGCAATGGCGGCGCGTCCGGCTCCATCACGGGCGACGTGTTGAACGATAGCGTTCTGGCCTTCGACCGTTCGGACAACACGACCTTCAGCGGAACCATCACGGGCACGGGCAGCGTCCGCCTATTGTCCGGCGATCTGACGCTGACGGCGGCCAACACCTACGGCGGCGGCACCGCGATCAGCGCCGGCACATTGCGCGGCTCGGCGACGAGCTTCGGCAGCGGCGCCATCCTCGACGACGCGGCCCTTGTCATCGACCAGCCGACCAACGCCGTCTTCGCCAATACGATCGGCGGCAGCGGCACCTTCGAGAAGGCCGGCGCCGGGACACTGACACTCACCGGCATCAACAGCTATGGCGGGGGCACCACCATCACGGCTGGTACGCTGGTCGGCAACTCCGCCTCCTTCGGGACGGGCGGGATCGTCAACAATGCCGCGCTGGTCCTGAATCAGGGCACCGCTGGCACCCTGTCGAACGCGCTCTCCGGGAGCGGCACCTTCGAAAAGACCGGCGTCGGCACGCTGACCCTGACCGGCGTGAACAGCTATGGCGGCGGCACCACGATCACGGCCGGTACGCTGGTCGGCAACTCCGCCTCCTTCGGGACGGGCGGGATCGTCAACAATGGCGCGCTGGTCCTGAATCAGGGCACGGTCGGCACTCTGTCGAACGCAATTTCCGGAAGCGGCACCTTCGAGAAAGCCGGCGCCGACACGTTGACGCTGACCGGCGTCAACACCTATGGCGGCGGCACCATGATCAGCGCGGGCATGCTGCGCGGCTCGGCAGCGAGCTTCGGCGGCGGCGCGATCCTCGACAATGCCGCTCTCGTCATCGACCAGCCGACCCACGCTGTCTTCGCCAATGCCATCAATGGCAGCGGCTCCTTCACCAAGACCGGCGCGGGAGCGCTGACCCTTACCGGGATCAGCGCATTGACAGGCCCCACGACGATCGAGGCCGGCTTGCTGGCAGTTAATGGATCGCTCGCCAACTCCACCGTCACCGTTGCCAATAACGCGATTTTGGGCGGCACCGGCACGGTCGGCAGCGTCGTGGCGCAAAGCGGCAGTACGATCGCGCCCGCCAACGGCCGCATCGGCACGCTCAATGTGCAAGGCAATCTCAGCATGGCGACCCGATCGCATCTCGCTGCCGGTATCGACGGCACCAGCGCCTCCGATCGCATCGCCGTGTCCGGCACGGCCAATATCAACGGCGCGACGCTGGACGTTTCGGCGCAGGGCATGAAGATAGGACGCTATACGCTCCTGACCACCGGCGGCGGCCTCACCGGAACCTTCGGGTCCGTCACAGGGATCAGTCCGATCACGGCCTTCCTCGGGGTCACTGACAGCTACGACGCCTACAATGCCTATCTCGACGTGATGCTGGTGCGCGACTTCGCCGATGCAGGCCAGACCCGTAACCAGAAGGCGGCCGCTTCCGGAATCCAGAGCGTGGCGGGCGGCAACTCATTCTTCTCGGGGAATGCCCTCTACAAGGCCGTTCTCGCATTGCCGACAGACGGCGCAGCGCGCGCCGCCTTCGACCAGGCGTCGGGGGAAGTCCATGCTTCGATCTTGACCGCTTTGATCGAGAACAACCACTTCACAAGCGACGCGGCGACGAACCGCATTCGCGCCGCCTTCGGCTCCGTCGGCGCTTCGCAGGCGCCGGTCATGGCTTATGCAAATCCCGCCGATGATCGGTCCAGCGCCGCCTATGCGGCCTTTGCCTCGCTCGAACCGCGGACGACAGCTGCTATCGCTGTCGCGCCGACCACGGATCGCTTCGCCCTGTGGGGACAGGGTTTTGGCGGCTGGGGCTATACCGACAGCGACGGCAATGCGGCGCGCCTTTCCCAGTCGGCCGGAGGCTTCCTGATTGGCGGTGACGCGCCCGTCTTCGACACCTGGCGCCTGGGCATGATGGCCGGATACGGCCGCACTAACTTCAATGTGAGGGATCTCGCTTCGTCAGGGTCGAGCGACAATTACCACCTCGGCCTCTATGGCGGCACGCAATGGGGCAATCTCGGCTTCCGCACCAGTGCGGCCTATACATGGCACGACATCTCGACGAGCCGCAGTGTCGTCTTCCCGGGCTTCGTCGACAGCCTAAAGGGAGACTATCGCGCAGGGACAGCTCAGGTGTTCGGCGAGCTCGGATACGGCATCCGCGTCGGCAACTTCGGCTTCGAGCCCTTCGCCAACCTCGCCTATGTGAACCTCCGGACCGACGGCTTCACCGAGAAGGGCGGCTTGGCGGCGCTGCGAAGCGCAGACAGTAACACCGGCGTCACCTTCACCATGCTCGGCCTGCATGCCTCGACCGACTTCGCCCTCAGGGACACCGCCGCAACGGTGCGCGGCACGCTAGGCTGGCGCCATGCCTTCGGTGACACAACGCCGCTCTCGACCTTCGCCCTTGCTGGTGGTTCGCCGTTCACCGTCGCCGGCGCGCCGATTGCCAAGGATGCCCTGGTGCTCGATGTAGGGCTCGACGTCGCCGTCGCGAGGAACACCACACTCGGCATATCCTATGGCGGACAGTTCGGTAGCAATGCCACCGACCAGGGCGTCAAAGCCAACTTCAACGTCAGGTTCTAGTCCAGCGGTCCGCGAAGCCATCGCCGCAATTATGGGCATCGCCAGCTGACCGGCATGCTGATCGAGAGGCGGCAGGTCGAGTTTCTTCCTGGCGCCGCGAGAGATGCTGTCCCTTATCGCCCATTGAGTTCAGCCGAGAGAATACATTTGCTGACGGGGCAAGATGCACGGTCAGCTGTCGGTACACTCGCCCGAATGGCAGCCTCGCCATGCCCGCAATAGCGGCGATTGCTCACATATCGATTGTAGCGCGTGACGCCGGTCCGGGGTGATCGATAACGCAGGAGCGTCGCACCTTCGGATTGAATGGTCGCTTGTACCTTGCTGCAACTCATATTGCCGATGTCATAGCGCGAGATTGCAGAGGCTTGTGCCACTGTGAGCACAAGTGAGAGAGCAATCGCGATCCTTTTCATGCTCCCTCCTTCTCTCGGCGTTCTGTATGTGCTGACACCAGAATACCACCAAGGCGATCGAGCCCCTATCGCCGCATCGGCGATCATCGCGGGCGGCGTCTGCAACCGTTCGGTCCCCATCCAAATCGGAAGTACGAAAGAGGACAATGGGCCACTTTCAGCCCATCAGGCCGTCCTCGGCATGCTCGTTATGCTGTTCGCGTTCCGCATCGTATCCTCCAGTAATCGCGCGTTGCGCCGGCTTCGCATCGTGAGCGGGATCCTGCGCTGTCATCGGCGAGCGTCGCATCCGAATCGGGCGAACTAACAAATTACCGCTTTTGGAGAGGCAGTCAGCTGGCGGTTTTGGGCGATGATGCCCGTTTGAAGACATCAAGCGGGCATCGCCATGCTGATGCTGGAGGGGTGACATGAGACGGATTTTTCGCGGACTGATTGCAGATACCTGGAAGGGAATCCTCGCCAACCAGCGCGGCTGGCCGTTGCCGGCCGCCGAACGGATGGCGGCGTTCCTGTCCGAGGATGGACCGATCCCCGAATGGGCCGAGCTGACCGTCGACCCTGGCCCAGGCCCGATGCAGCGCTGGAGCTGCGGCCACGTCGCACCGGGCATGTGCAGCCAGTGCTACAGCGAGTTGGCTCAGAAAGCGCACCTGGTCACTGAGGAGATGGTCGAGACGAAAGAGCGGCAAACATGAGATGGCTGGTCACCGCTGCGGTGCCAGGGCCATTCTCGTGTTGCCGTTTGTGCTGATGAAGGAAGTGGGGCCATGACCGGATGCTCGGCCCCAGCTATCTCGACCAGCATACGCCCAAGACCATCGTGAATATGCCCATATGGCGCGCCATAGTTCCACGCTGCGGAATAATCCGGGCACTTGCGGTCACTGGACGTCTTTTACTGCTGCGTTCGTTCGCGCCGCCTGCGGACCGCTACGCCCGGTAGCGGAGAGCCTCCACGAGAAGCGCGAACGCGGGGGCCTGTTGGCGCCGGCTCGGATAATAGAGGTGGTAGCCTGAAAAAGGCTCGCACCAGTCTTCAAGCACGCGGACAAGGCGCCCAGATTCGATGTGGGGCAGGGCTTCCGTTTCGGGAATATAGGCCAGGCCGAGGCCGCCAAGCGCGGCCTTCAGCAGAAGCGCAACGCTGTTGAAGGTGAGCTGGCCATCGACGCGCACGCGCAACTCGCGGCCTTTCTTTTCGAATTCCCAGGCATAGAGCCCGCCATGGGTCGGCAGGCGGAGATTGATGCACCGGTGGGCCGTCAGCTCCTGCGGCGTCCGCGGGTGCTTGTTCTCTGAAAAGTACTCCGGAGCGCCGACGACCGCCATGCGCATTTCCGGGCCAATGGGCACCGCGATCATATCCTTGGCGACCATTTCGACGTTGCGGACGCCGGCATCGTATCGCTCGGCAACGATGTCGGTCAGGCCGAAATCGATGACGATCTCCACCTTGATGTCGGGATAGTTCGGCAGGAATTTTTCGAGCGCCGGCCATAGCACCATGTTTGCGGCGTGTTCGTCGGCTGTGATGCGGATCGTGCCGGCGGGCTTTTCCCGCAATTCGCTGAGGGCTGCCAGCTCCGCGTCGATCTCGTCCAGCCTGGCGCCGAGCGCGCGGGCGAGCCGCTCGCCTGCTTCGGTCGTCTGAACACTCCGGGTCGTGCGGGTGAGCAGGCGCAATCCCAGGCGGGCTTCCAGATTCCGGACGGTCTGGCTGAGTGCGGACTGCGATACTCCCAGCTTCGCCGCAGCTTTCGTGAAGCTATGCTCCCGGGCCACCGCCAGGAAAGCCGCCAGGTCGTTCAGCTCCGCACGCGGCATTCATTAGCCTGCCTTATAAGTCTATTCGAATAATACAGGCTAATCGAGAGTAAGGAAAGGAACTACTTTGGCCTGGAAAGGTTCGGCGCCCCACATCCCAAGACACCACAGAACCAGAGCGTCGAGCCAAAGGAGCCAAATATGAAGATTCAGCGCAGCGGTTCGCAGCCATCCTCAAAAGGACCGGAAGAGTATTTCACCGGCACCGTTCGAATCGATCCCCTGATGAGCCCGCCGGAGCCGGCGCGTGTCGCCGGGGCGAACGTGACCTTCGAGCCCGGCGCTCGCACCGCATGGCATACGCATCCTCTCGGCCAGACGCTAATCGTCACTTCCGGTCTCGGCCGGGTGCAGCGCGAAGGGGGCCCGATCGAGGAAATCCGTCCCGGCGACGTCGTCTGGTTCGAGCCGGGCGAGAAGCACTGGCATGGCGCCGCGCCTGCCACCGCAATGACGCATATCGCCATCCAGGAGAAGCTGAACGGATCGCCCGTCGACTGGATGGAGAAAGTGACAGACGAACAATACGGCGCCTGATCAGTTTCATCAGCGCTCGAGAAGGCAAATACCATGATCAAAGGCAAAGTGGTGATCATCACCGGCGCGTCATCGGGAATCGGCGAAGCGACCGCCAGGCTGCTCGCCAGGAAGGGCGCCAAAGTCGTCCTCGGCGCGCGGCGCGAAGACAAGCTCAAGTCCATCGCCGAGGAGATCGGCAAGGAGGGCGGCCAGGCCGTTTATCAGGTGCTGGACGTCACCAGACAGTCCGACAATGATGACATCGTGACGTTCGCAAAGACTTCCTTTGGCGGCGTCGATGCCATCTTTCTCAACGCCGGGCTTATGCCGAGTTCTCCAGTCTCGGCGCTGAAGACCGATGAGTGGCACAAGATGGTGGACGTGAACATCAAGGGCGTCCTCAACGGTGTCGCGGCCGTGCTGCCGACCTTCATCGAGCAGAAATCCGGACATCTCATTGCGACCTCGTCGGTTGCGGGGCTGAAGGCCTACCCGAACAGCGCCGTCTATGGCGGGACCAAATGGTTCCTGCGTGACTTCATGGAGGTGCTGCGCATGGAGTCGGCCATGGAAGGGACGAACATCCGGACGGCCACGATCTATCCGGCCGCGATCAATACCGAACTGCTGGACACCATCACCGACAAGCAGGTCTCCGAAGCGATGCATGGGCTGTACGCCAAGTTCGGCATCTCGCCGGACCGGATTGCCGATGTCGTCGCCTTTGCGCTCGACCTTCCCGAAGATACCACGGTCAACGAGTTCACGGTCGGGCCGGCGAACCAACCCTGGTGAGAGGCAGAAGTCGGCCGCACATACCAGACAAAGGAGAAACGCATGCCGCACGTCATAGTCAAACTCTGGCCGGGCAAATCCGAAGAGCAGAAGACCAGGCTGGCTGAAGCCATCACCCAGGACGTCATGAGCATCCTGAACTATGGCGAGGAATCCGTCTCTGTCGGCTTCGAAGAGGTGAGCGCCGATGCGTGGCGCGACCGGGTCTATCAGCCCGATATCGTCGCCAAGGACGAGACGCTCTACAAGAAGCCCGGCTACCGCATGTGATTGCCATGCCGTGGGACAAAGCCGAATTCGCCCAGATCGCCGCCGCCGACGATCTGCACATCGCGCCGTTGCGCGAGGATGGGAAGACCTACGGCACGCCGACCTGGATCTGGTCGGTCGCTGTCGATGGCGACCTTTATGTGCGGGCCTATAACGGCCAGGACTCGCGCTGGTACAAGGCTGCCAAGAGCCAGAAGGTCGGCCGCATCGCGGCCGCCGGGATGACGAAGGACGTGACGTTCGAGACGGTTGAGGGGGACATCAATGACCGCGTCGATGACGCCTACCGCTCGAAATACCGGCAAAGCCAGTATCTCGATCCCATGATAAGCGCGCGTGCACGCGCGGCCACGGTCAGGATCAAGCCACGCGAAGCCATATCATGATCAGGCGATGCTGGCCCTCCTGATCGCCAAAAAGGCACTGATCTCGCTCGGCGTCCCGGGCGAGACACTCGCCATCGCCTCGGTGTGACGCTGTCGGATCAGCAGAGCGTGTTCCGGAGAGCGATGACTGGGGCCATCATCGAATGGGTTCCCCGAGAGACGGCGCCAACGCTGCGTAATGCGACATTTCGGCAACGCACCAGCGCTCGAACTCATCCACGAGCGCTGCGCTCGCGGAGCGGTCGGCCTCGATGGCCCCCGACCGGTGCAGCCAGGTGACGACGTTTCCGACATGTGAACGGGAAACCTGAAACCGCTCGGCCAGCGCCGAGTAGGTGAGCGCAATCCGGTCCCTGCCGGCCAGCCGCCTGTAATGATCGGCCATGATGGCGGTTAGCACGGGATAACCGCCGTCGTAGCCGGCCATCGCAAAAACCGTCGGAAACGGAGCGATGACGGTGCCCGCCTCGAGCACATGCCGGGCCGAGCCCCAGATCATCCTGCCGATCCTGTCCGCGGACGACTCGGCAAGACGGGCTAGCGCGGCTCCATGGATATGATCGTAGGCTGCGAGGAAGGCGACGCAAGATCTGCCTATTTCCCGCACGAGGCGCGGTTGCGGCCGCAGGACCGACTGGCGCCGATTTCCCGTCACCGGCTCTGCAGATACCAGCCCGGAGTCCTTGAGGAGGTTCACGAAACTCGTCAACTGGCGAGGACTGAGGCTGGAAACCGTTTTCAGTCGCGACAAGGTGGGAGCCGGACCGCCCTGTTCACGCCAGCCGTAGAAATTCCAGATGAGCATGTAGGCGGCGTAGTATCTGTCGAATTGATTGAGAAGCTTCCTGATCGGCCAACTCAATGGGGAGGGCTCGATCATCGTCTCGCAATACTGCCCGGCGGACTCTCTGAACTTGGCGCTGTCTCTCATGGGGCCCTTGGGTGCCCGTAACATGCTTTCGCGCGATATGTAACGAAAAGCCGGAATGGTGCAAAGTTTGGATTGGCGAACGCCCCCACGGTTCCGCGATAAGGACGACGAGTCTGTGAGACGCGACGAGAGCGGGAAAGTTCGCAAGGAATGCCGAGGACGAGAAGACCTGGTTCCCTGTTCATTGAGGATCGTTGCGCGCATGCCTCGGTTGGGGTGCTCGAGCCCGTTCGGTCGTCAAGGCTTCGGTGGTCGGGATACGGGACGACGGCCATGGCCAAGACGTTGGCGGCGGGGGTCTCGACCCTCTCGCTTGTGCTCTGTTGTCAGCCGGCGCGGTCGCAGGATCAGTCCTTCGCTCAGCCGAGTATTTACTGGGACGGCGGCGACCCGGATTCGCACAACAATGACGTGGTGGACGGCGGCTCGGGCGTCTGGACTGCAGGGCTCGGACCTCTCGACAGCAACTGGACCGACCAGACCGGGGCGTCGAACGGCGGCTACAATCTCAATCCGTCCTTCGCCGTGTTCCAAGGCGCGGCCGGTACAGTGAGGGTGGATGACACGGCGGGGGCGGTCGGCGTCACCGGCATGCATTTCGCGTCGGATGGCTACCGCATCGAGGGCGACCCGCTCACGCTTCACGGCCAGAACAATGCGACCGTGATCCGTGTCGGCGACGGCACAGCTGCGGGAGCGTCGATGACGGCGACCATAGGAGCCGTGCTCAGCGGCAACTCCAGCCTCGTCAAGGATGATCTCGGCACGCTCGCGCTGGCCGGAACCAACACTTATACCGGCGGGACCGTCATCCGATCCGGTACCGTACGGATTCTGAACGACCGCGCGCTCGGGAGCGGCCCGATCAACATGCTGGCGGGAACTGCCCTCAGCTTCGCCACCTCTCCCTGGCAGACGATGGGCGCTGTCGATCTTGGCGGCGATGTCACGTTCGAGGTCGACCAGTATCGGAACGCATCGCTCAACCGGACGATCTCGGGCGCGGGTGGCTTCGCCAAGACCGGCCTCGGCACACTCAGCCTATATGGCGATAATAGCTTTGCGGGCGACGTTCATGTCCGCCAAGGCAGGCTCTGGGTCGACAATTGGGCTGCCCAGCCCAACCGCGCCATCGCCGACACCGCACGCGTGACAGTCGACGCCGGCGCGGTCATCGCCTTCCAGAAGGCGGAAACGATCGGCGAGCTTGCCGGGGCCGGTGTGGTCGACATTACCTATGCCGGCGATCTGGGGCTGACGGTCGGAGCCACAGATCGCGATTTTACGTTCGCGGGCAACATATCGGGCGGAGATCCGGCAAGGCCGGGCTTTCCGCCGCTCTATGGTCTCACGAAGACGGGCAGTGGCACCTTCACGCTGACTGGAACCAGCGATTCACAACAAGCGGTCCTCGTAAGCGGCGGCGCGCTGGCGGTGGATGGATCGATTGCCAGCGGGCTCGTCGATGTCGGCACGGGGGGAACGCTTAGCGGCCACGGCAGCATTGCCGGAACCGTGCAGATCTACGGTGGTGGCACCCTTCACGGCCGTTCCGGTGAGACGCTTTCTATTGGGGGCAACCTGTCGCTGGCACCAAGTTCTGTTGTCGATGTGAGCCTCGGCCTGCCGGGCAACGCCGCGCTATTCAGCGTCGGCGGCGATCTCACATTGGATGGGAAGTTGAATGTTTCGGACGCGGGCGGCTTCGGCGCGGGCGTCTATCGCCTCATCGACTATCGCGGGACCCTCATCGACCACGGCCTCGACATTGGAACGAAACCTGCGGGGGTAGGCGCTGACAGCCTCTCCGTTCAGACGGCCGTGACAAACCAGGTCAATCTCGTTTCCTCGGCAGGTGCAACGCTCGGCTTCTGGGATGGCGCCGATGCGAGCATGCACGACAACGGAAGGGTGGACGGTGGCTCCGGCTCCTGGCGCGCGGACGGCCGCAATTGGACCGACCAGAGCGGTATGGTGAATGGTCGCTTCAAGCCCAACCCGACCTTTGCGGTATTTCAGGGTGCATCCGGAACCGTGACCGTCGATGACGATGCCGGTGCCCTTGGCGTGAGCGGGATGCAATTTGCCTCAAACGGCTACCGGATCGAAGGCGACCCGCTGGCGCTCCAGGGTACGAACGGCGTGACTATCATCAGGGTCGGCGACGGCACGGCGGCGGGCGTGTCGATGACGGCAACCATTGCCTCAAGTCTGAGCGGTGTTTCCGCCCTGGTCAAAGACGACCTTGGTACTCTGGTGATCACGGGAGCCAATACCCATTCCAGCGGGACGGAACTGCGCGCCGGCATCTTGCAGGTCTCGGCAGACAACAATCTCGGCGCCGCATCCGGCGGCCTGACTTTCTCCGGTGGCACGCTGGCGACGACGGCCAGTTTCGATACGAGCCGCGCGATCATGCTGACACGGGGCGGAAGCGTCAACGTGGCCGCGAGCACCGAACTCGGCCTGTCCGGCACGATTTCCGGCTCGGGTGATCTGGTGAAGCTGGGCAACGGCGTTCTGCGCCTCGACAATACCGGAAACGGATACGGAAATACCCTCGTCGAGGCCGGGACGCTGGTCGGAAATGCCTCATCGATACGCGGTGACATCGGCAATGCCGGCACAGTGGTGTTCGAGCAGGCGGCCGACGGGTCCTTTGCTGGCGATATCCTTGGGCTGAACGGCACACGCGGCGCGATGATCAAAAAGGGGGCGGGCGTTCTGAAGCTCGGCGGCATCTCCAATCTCGACTGGTCAGTCGAGGCGGGCGGGTTGATATCTGCTACCGATCGCTTTACCGGGGACGTGACGCTGGCCGCTGGTTCAAGCTTCGTCTTCGATCAGGCTTACGCCGGTGTCTATGCGGGGATGATCTCGGGATCGGGCAGTCTTTCTTTCATCGGCGGGGGCGCGGTACAGCTCACTGGCGACAGCTCCGGTTTCACGGGGCTGTCCACGGTCACGGACGCGGTGTTGAGAGTCGACGAAGTTCTTGGCGGCTCGACCATCATTGGCGCAGGGGGGCTGCTTCACGGCACGGGCATCATCGGTTCGGGCGCCGGCTCGGTGATCACCGTCGCTGCGGGTGGGACGCTGGCGCCCGGCAATTCTATCGGCACCCTGACCGTCAATGGTGATCTCATCATCGAGAAGGGCTCGCACTTTGCCGTCGAAGTCGATCCGCAAGGCACGACGTCCGACCTGGTCCATGTCACCGGCAACGCCACACTCGATGGCGGGCTGGTGGTCCATGTCGGCTATCCCGGCAGATATGGGCTGCATTCCAGCTACACGATCCTGTCGGCGGACGGCAAGCTAACCGGCCGGTTCGACAATGCGACTTCGGCCTATGCCTTCGTGACGCCGGACCTCGCCTATGATTACGGGGCGGGTACGGTCTCGCTCGAACTGGTGCACAACAATCGCGACTTTGCGTCGATGGCGGAAACCCGCAACCAGCGCGCCACGGCTACCGGGATCGAGAGCATCGGCTTTGATGCAGGCGACGCCGTCTACGACGCCATCGCGCTGCTTCCCGATGACACAAACCTCATCCGCCAAAGCTTCGACCAACTCTCCGGAGAGATATATGCCAGCGCGACGACGGCGCTGATCGACGACAGCCGTTTCGTCCGGGAAACCGCCACAGACCGCATCCGCGCCGCTTTCGGAGATGTCGGCGCATCCTCGGCTCCTGTCACGGTTTATGACGACAAGCGGGCGAGGACCGCAGACCCGACCGACGACGGCCTTGCGATCTGGGGACAGGGCTTCGGCTCATGGGGCCAATTGGACGGCGACGGCAACGCCGGAAACCTCAGCCATGACACGGGCGGTTTCCTGGTTGGTGTCGATGCGCCGGTCTTCGATACATGGCGTCTCGGCGTGCTCGGCGGCTACAGCCGTTCCAGCTTTTCGGCAAGAGATCGCGCCTCGTCGGGCGACAGCGATAACTATCACCTCGGCCTCTATGGCGGCACGCAATCTGGCAATCTTGGTTTGCGCGCCGGTCTCGCCTACACATGGCAGGACATCTCAACCAGCCGAACCATCGCCTTTCCGGGCTTCAGCGATCGGTTGGCGAGCGGCTATCGTGCCGGAACCTTCCAGGCCTTTGGCGATCTCGGCTACCGCCTCGACGCGAGCCTCGCCTCCTTCGAGCCTTTCGCCAACCTCGCTCATGTCAGCCTGCACACCGACGGGTTCACAGAACAGGGGGGCGCGGCGGCACTTCATGGCGATGGCCAGACCACCAACACGACCTTCTCCACGCTCGGCCTGCGAGCCGCGACGAACTTCGATCTCGGCGGCGTGGCGATGACGGCGCGGGGCTTGCTCGGCTGGCGGCATGCCTTTGGCGACCTCACGCCACTTTCCACCCAGGCTTTGTCGGTGGGTGACGCCTTCACCATTGCAGGCGTGCCGATCGCAGAGGATGCGGCTGTCATCGAGGCCGGGCTCGATTTCAAGCCGGCGCCGACCACCATCCTCGGTCTTTCCTACAGCGGACAGATTGCCCAAGATGCCCGGCAGCACGGCTTCAGAGCTGATTTCAATGTACGATTCTGATGGCAGGAAAAACAGCACGAACACTGCAACGGCCATCGCGACGGTAGCCGCCATGGCGACGATCCTCAATTCAGCAGGCTCTCCCTTCGGCTGAGAATGCGCTCAAACCGAATACTAGTCTTAACCTAGAAGCGTCGCCGCCCGACGCGGCGCACATCCACGACGCGGCCATTGCTTCTGCGCACTGCAATCTCATACTGGCGGCCGCTTCGCCACGCGCGGTAGACGAAATAGCGCCCGCTGCAATTTATCCTTCGGACGTCGCGGAACCCGCGACTGCGCACACGCCGCGCGCCCTCGGCGCAACTGATCGCCCTTCCACCGCTGAGATTGGTGCCGACATGAATGCTTATCGATACTGCCTCCGCGGGTGTCGAAAGCGCCATCGGCTCGACCAAGAGGGCGAGGGTGAGGACAAGAGCTGCCAGGGGAGATCGAGACACTAAAACCTCCATCACGAGAGGTCGCAGACGGCAGGTGCGCAGCCATTCTGTCTGGAGAAATCAAACAAGCACGGCGTCTGTACCGATGATCTCGCGTATCCTTTGTTACGGCCGCCTCGCCGAGGTCATACTAGCGCGCCTGTCTACGCTCGCAAAGTAGAAGTGCCGCAGGGCATGCAACAAGCGCAAAATCCGGCTAGAATTGGAGAACCAACAGGGGGAGGGGGCTCCATGTGTTCGCGCCAATTGATCGTTGCCGGATTATTTGCGTTGTCGATGGCAGGGGCCGCCCTTGCCGGGGAACCAACCGAATGCGACCGTTTGGCCGGATCGCCCACCGACCCAAACCGGGTCGGGGAGGGAATTGGCCTCTACGGGATCGAACCGGCTGAGGCCATCGCGGCTTGCGAAAAGGCATTGGCTTCCGACCCGCAAAATCCGCGCCTCCTTTTCAATCTCGGCCGGGCGCACGATGCGGCAAGCCTCGTCGACAAACAGCCCGAGCAGAAGGCGGAGGCCGGACGGAATTTCAAGGCTGCGGCGGACCAGGGCTATCCGGCGGCACAAGTCGCTTTGGCGGCCTTCCATTGGTATGGCTGGGGCGGCTTCGAGCGAGATGCGGACGAGGCCATGCGTCTGTTGGAAAAGGCGATGATGGCGGACGCCAATGAGGCCAAGTCGCAGCGCCGGAGCCTGTTTGGCGATACGACCTTCAACCCTGAGGCCGACGAGGCGCAACTCCGGATCGTCGAGGAGGCGGCCGACGCCGGCGATGCCGACGCGCTCTACGCGCTCAGCCTGCCGTTGAACCTGGGCGGGGACGCAGACCAGGAGGCAGAACTTGCTCGCCTGCTGCACCAGGCTGCTGCGCAAGGCAGCGCCACTGCGGCGCAAGATCTCGCAAGAATGTACTTCCGGGGCAAAGGCGGCCTGGGGAGAAACCCGGAAGAGTCTCTGCGCCTTTTCCAAAAGGCCGTAGCGGGAGACGATCCCCAAGCGTGGCAGCTCGTAGCGGTGCTCTATGAACGGGGCAGCTACGGCCTGCCGAAAGACGACAAGGAGGCGGCCAGGCTTTTCAAGCTGGCGAGCGACGAAGGCAATGCATTCGCGCAATACGAGCTCGGGAGGTTTTACGAGGAGGGCAATGGCGGACTGCCGCAGGATACGCGAGAAGCGGCGCGCCTCTACAAGCTTGCAGCAGATCAGGGCAATAGCGACGCGACGCTTGTTCTCGCCCGCTACATGGCGGAGGGCCGGGGAGGTTATGAAGCGAACAAGGCCAAGGCGATCGAGTATCTCAAGCGCGCCGCACGCTGGAGCTCTGAGGCGAAGGAAGAACTGGCGAAGATGGGCGAATGACCCCACATCGGCCCTGCCGGCCGGGAGCGCTGGGGGGCTGGAATCGGGCAAAGTTCCCGAAATCGCGCTGGCGGCAAAATTAATGGTTCTCAGGAGCCTGTATAAGCTGGATCACAGCAAATTTTGTGAACTGGCTATTTTCAACAAGCCAGGCCATCTGGCATCTGTTTTTGCAGTGCAAGGAGTTCTGCGATGTACACGCCTCCCGCCTTCCGCGACGACGTTCAGGAGAGTTTGAGGGCGACGATCCGCGCCGCGCGGCTGGCAAACTTCGTCACCGCCACGCCGGACGGGCCGTTGGCGACCGCATTGCCTCTCTATCTCGACGAGAGCGAGGGCGAGCATGGCGTGATCTATGGCCACCTTGCGAAGGCAAACCCTCAGTGGCGTATTCCGCCGCTGGGTGATGGTCTCGCAATCTTCATGGGGCCGGATGCTTACGTGACACCGACCTGGTATGCGACCAAGCAGGAAACAGGGAAGGTCGTGCCGACCTGGAACTACGTCGCTGTCCACGCCCACGGCCCGGTCGAGTTCTTCGAGGACCCGGACAGGCTGCTGGAAGTCGTCAGACGTTTGACCAACCTCCATGAAGGTGAGCGTGCCTCGCCCTGGGCGGTGTCGGATGCCCCGGCGGATTTCGTTCAGGCGCAACTGCGCGGGATCGTCGGTATCCGCATGCCGATCACCAGGCTCGAGGGTAAGCGCAAGATGAGCCAGAACCGCAGCGATGCGGACCGTCGTGGGGTCGTGAATGGGCTGTTGGAGAGCGAGCGGCCTTCAGACCGGGCGGTGTCCGCCCTTATTCCCTTGCAGAGTGCAGGATAGTCAGGTCTCCACCGAGACTCCTAGTTCCCCCGCCGTCCCAAGGACATCGACAGCGGTGCCGTCCGGCGTCCGCTGGAAATAGAGGTCTGCCGACCCACGGCCGACACGCAGGCCGGAAAGCTGGAGGTGATGGACAAATTCCGGAAGGCTTGGCCGGATTACTCTGAGCCGGTTGGCGAAGGCGTCCGGCTCCAGCCCGAGGCAAGAGGTAAGCAGAAAGGGTATGGCACCGGCAGCCCATGCCTGAGGGTGGCACGCGACGGGATAGCGCACCGGCATCCCGAAATCCTCCCGGCGGAAGCCTGCGAAAACTTCCGGCAGCCGGTGATAGCGGAAGTACATCGCGGCCTCTGCTATTCCGGTGAGGATGCGCTCCGTCGCCTGATCCTCTCCATAGCGCCGGCAACCTGCTGCAATCAGCGCGTTGTCGTGCGGCCAGACTGTCCCGAGGTGATATCCGACGGGGTTGTAGCGCCGCTCGTTCGCCGACAGGGTGCGCACTCCCCAACCGTTAAACATGTCGTTCGCCATGAGCCGGCCGGCCGTTCGCCGCGCCTTGTCCGCATCGGCTATGCCCGTCCACAGCGCCTGCCCTGGATTGGACGATACCACCGAGACCTGGCGGCCATCTCCTTCGAGCGCGAGCGCATAGATGCCATTCCCCTCGCACCAGAAGTCGCGATTGAACCTTGCGCGCAGCGCATCTGCGTGGCGGCGAAGCTGTTCCGCGCGGTCCAACTCCCCGGCGCGCTCATAGAGATCGGCAATCGCCTGCTTGGCCGCGAAGACGTAGCCCTGCACCTCGACTAGCGCGATCGGAGGCTCGGCAAGCGTTCCGTCGCTCCGCACGATGGCGTCGCCTGAATCCTTCCATCCCTGATTGATCAGGCCTTTCTCCGAAGCGCCCTGGTAGTCGACATAGCCGTCGCCGTTGCGGTCGCCATAGCGGTCGATCCACTCGAGCGCGCCTTCCACCGCCGGCCTGAGCTCATGGAACAGCGCCAGGTCGCCCGTCCAGGCGGCGTAACGCCCCAGCAGCACCAGGAAGAGCGGGGTAGCATCGACTGTGCCGTAATAGGGATTATGAGGAATCTCTCCGCATCCGGCCAATTCGCCCAGGCGAAACTCGTGAAGAATCTTGCCCGGCTGCTCGTCGCGCCAATCGTCGACACGCTGCCCTTGATGCGCTGCAAGAGTGCGCAATGTCTCGGCAGCCATCTCGGGCTGAAAGGCCAGCATCTCGAGCGCCACGATCAGGCTGTCGCGCCCGAACAGGGCCACGTACCATGGCACGCCGGCTGAGAAGTAGTGCATTGCCCCGAGCTCTGACCGCAGCATGTTCAGATCCCAGAGCGAACGCTCCACCATGCTGTTGAGGAGCAGGCTGTCGCTCTGAAATCTTGTCTGGCGCTCCAGCCTCTCTGCGGATCTGTCGCCCGCCTTTTCGGCAGCCTTGCGCACGGGGGCTGACGGACGTCGCGTCTTCGCCGTGGCCCTCGAATGCTCGCGCTGTTCATTCACCTCGACGGCAATCGTGAGCGTCGCTCTTTCCCCGGGGGACAGCGCAATCCGAAAATGCGCGGCGGTTGCTTCCGTCCGGTGCGGCGCTGGCGAGAACGCGACAGCCACTGTTCTCAGCAACTGGTCCGCGCCATGATAGACGAAGGTGAGCTTGCCGTCCCTCCAGGTCGGCGGCTCAGGCCGGCCGAGCCTCTCCGTCAGCAATCCGCGCACCGCGAACACATCTCCGAAGTCGGCATGAAAGCGCAGCGTGAGCGGAATTTCATGCGCATGCTGGCCAAAACTCCGGAAGCTTACGGTCTCGTTCAGCGCGAGCTGTTCGCCATCGAGCCCGCGCTCCCAGCGAATACCGAGCTCTTCCTTGGGCATCAGTTGCCCGTTGCCGAGGTGAAGGTCCGGATTGGTGAGCTCGAACAGCGCCGTGTAGCCTTTCTCGGCGGTCGATGCGAGGACGACAGGCACGATCCCGGCGAGCAGCATTTCGTAGCCGCTCAGAAACCGGCAATCGTTAAAATAGAGACCGAAACCGTGTTCGCCCTCGAGCGGCACCTGCCCGTCCTGCCTGGCAAGCCAGAACAGGTCGCCGTGCTTGATCGTCACGGCATCGGCGATACTGCCGACGATGGCCGGCTGGCCGGCGAGCACCCGCTGCTTGCGTTCGTGCTGCGCGTGCGGTGTTTGCCGGGCGTGCCGCTGCGCCTGCGCAGATCCCTCGTCCGGCGCCGCGGACGCTGTGCCACGGCGTCCCTTGTTTTGTTCGTCTTCACTTCTGTTTTGCTGCGACTTGGGCACGCCATGCTCCTTTCATGATCCGACCGGCCGTCGGGCTAGTGCCGGGGGCGGTCTACTTCTTCCCGCAGAAAGGCCGTGGCGCTTCACAGCTGGCGCGAGCGGAAAACGCAGTCTGCGCCTGCAAAACGCCCAATCCGTTTTGACAACGCGGGGCGGTCTTTAGCGGTTCATCGGCGCGCCAGGAGCGAGTTGGAGAAAGGGGAAGCGCCCGAGGACAGATCACTTTTTCCCGCGGAAAGGCACAGGGGCTACACTGCGACGACCGCGCAGTGGATTCGCCGCCCGGCGGTGAGTATGCAGCATATTCCGTCGAGCCGGCTCGCGCGAATAGGAGAGTAAATGCCCTGGTCCAGCTACATTCTGACATTGTCCTGTTCCGATCGCCCGGGAATCGTCGCGGCGGTCACGACCGAACTCGCCGCACTCGGCGCGAACATCGCCGAGTCGAACCAGTTCTGGGACAAAGAGCCCAATCGCTTCTTCATGCGCATCGCCTTCCAGGCGCCCGAGGGTCTCGCCAAGGATCGCATCGAGCGCGCGTTGAAGCCTGCCATCGAGCGCTTCGACATGAAGACCTCGCTGGTCGATCAGTCGCGCACCCCCAGAATGATCGTCATGGTCTCGAAGTTCGACCATGCGATGCTTCATCTTCTCTATCAGATCCGCGTCGGGTGGCTTCGCGCCGAGGTTGCCGCGATCGTCTCCAACCACGAGGACAGCCGCAGGACCGCCGAGCTCGAGGGCATCCCATTCCATTATTGGCCGGTCACCAAGGCGAACAAGGCGGAGCAGGAGAAAAAACTTCTATCGCTAGCGCAGGAGAGCGAGGCCGATCTCGTCGTACTTGCCCGCTACATGCAGGTCCTGTCGAACCCGCTTTCGACCCGCCTGTTCGGCAAGGTCGTCAATATCCACCATTCCTTTCTACCGTCCTTCAAAGGCGCGAAACCCTATCATCAGGCGCATGAGCGCGGCGTGAAGCTGATCGGCGCGACCGCACATTACGTGACGCCCGATCTCGATGAAGGACCGATCATCGAGCAGGAAACTGAACGCGTGACGCATGCCATGACGGCTGACGACTTCGTCGCTACCGGCCGCGACATCGAAAGCCGGGTCCTCGCCCGCGCGGTGAAGCTCCACCTTGAAAGCCGGGTCATGCTCAATGGCCACCGGACCGTTGTGTTCGCGGGGTAGAGTACGATCCCGAACCTGGGGGCGAAAAAGCTGCGGAGTTTTCGGACAAGATCATGGCATCGTGAATATAGATTCGAGTGACGTGGTCGTAGGCCGCCAGAGCCTTCTGGTTTTTGGTTGCCGCCGCCCCTCACCCTCACCCTCTCCCCGTGAAGGACGGGGAGAGGGGGGCGTCAGCGTCGCGGTTAATCGCCACCCCAGTCCAAATGCCGTGCAGAGAGAAGGTGAGGCGCCAACGTCGGTGGCCCCCTCTCCCCGTTCTTCACGGGGAGAGGGTGAGGGCAGCGTCAACCTGACACACGAGTGCTGCAAGGCACACTCATCAGCTCAGCGCAGGATATTCGAGTTGTCGAATTCGACACAGCAGTGTCTGCAGCCACAAGCCTGCCTCATCGATGAATGGGCCCCATCTGATTTTCCCGCAGCCGCCTCCAAGTTGCGATTGACACTCGTCACCGCTGATGTTCATATCATCGGGTACGTATCAAATTATACGATATAAATAGGGCAGGCGACGGACATGAAGGCGCGCGTAGCGATCCACCGGGATTTCAAAATAGGAACCATCGACGATCGTATCTACAGCGCCTTTCTGGAGCATCTCGGCCGCGCCGTCTATGGCGGCATCTATGAACCCGGTCACGAGACCGCAGACGAGGACGGGTTCCGCGGCGACGTGCTGGAGCTCGTACGCGGCCTGAACGCGCCGCTGGTTCGCTATCCCGGCGGCAATTTCGTCTCCAACTATGACTGGCTGGACGGGATCGGGCCGAAGGATCAGCGGCCCGTCCGGCTCGACTACGCCTGGAAGACGACCGAGACCAACGAGATCGGCACGGACGAGTTCATACGCTGGTGCCGCAAGGCGGGCACCGAACCCATGCTGGCTGTCAATCTCGGCTCCAAGGGGTTCACCGAGGCGCTCGCCATGCTCGAATACTGCAACCATCCGGGTGGCAGTTATTGGAGCGATCTGCGCAAGAAGAACGGCTCTGCCGAGCCGCACAATGTGCGCATCTGGTGCCTCGGCAACGAGATGGACGGCCCTTGGCAGATGAACCACCGCACGCCACATGAATATGGCCGGGTCGCCAACGAGGTCGGCCGTGCCATGAAGGTCTTCGACCCGACCCTCGAGCTCATCGCCTGCGGCTCTTCCAACCACAACATGCCCACCTATCCCGCATGGGAGGCCGGGGTCCTTGAGCTGGCTTACGAGAATGTCGACTATATCTCCCTGCACCAGTATTGGGACAATTGGGATGACGACTACCTGAACTTCATGGCCAAATCCGTCCCGGTTGATCGCTACATCCAGACGATCGGCGGCGTGATCGATTATGTGAAGGCGAAGCGACGCTCGAAGCACGACGTCTACATCTCCTTCGACGAGTGGAATGTCTGGTACCACTCTCGCAAGAGGGGGGGCAGTGACGGCGATGGGGTCAATTGGGCCAAGGCGCCGAGCCTTTTGGAGGACGTCTACAATTTCGAGGACATCCTGCTTGTCGGCTGCGCGCTCAACACCTTCATCCGCCGCTCGGACCGCGTGCGGATCGCCTGCATCGCGCAGCTCGTGAACGTGATTGCGCCGATCATGACGGAGACCGGCGGGCCGGCCTGGAAGCAGACGATCTACTATCCTTATTACTACGCCTCGCTCTATGGCCGTGGCGATGCTTTGAACGTGGCCGTGGACGTGCCGACCTACGACGCCAAGGTGGCGGATGATGTTCCCTATCTCGACATCGCTGCTGTGCGCAGCCCGGACGGCGGGACCGTGGCCTTCTTCATGGTCAATCGTCACCCGGACGAGGCCATGGAAATCGACATAGAGATGGCCGGCTTCGCGCCGAAAGGGATGGCGGAGCATGTGGTCATCGCCCATCCCGACCTCAAGGCCACGAATACGGCCGCCCAGCCGGGCCGCGTCTCGCCTCGCAACGGTGAGGGGATTTCAGTCACCGACGGTCGGGTGAGGGGGAGCCTGCCACCAAGGTCCTATCACCTGGTGCGCGTGAGCGTCTGAGGTCTGCAGATAAGAAGGTGGCCAGCCAGCTCACTGGAATATCATGAACTATGATACATACCAGAAGCTTGGTTGACCCGCCTGTAAGGCAAAGATATCGTCAGGGTACTGGGAAGCGGATCGTACATGGCACACAAGCGCGGATCGGCATCCGCGTTTGCGACGAGGGAGGAACGGACGTGAGACGTGTCCGGACAACCGGCTCTCTCGCCGATCTTCATGAAAGGATCATGGGCACGGCAAGCTGGATTGGTCGCTACTGCCGCGTCGGTTGAGGAGTTCGAGCGCTACGGCAAGTTCTCGAAGGAAGCGGAAGACAACCGAAAGGGAGGATCATGATGAGGACTATTCTGACGAGGGCGCTCGCCACGGCGGCGCTGATCGCGTTGGCCACCACCGCGCAAGCCAAGGAGACGGTAGTGTGGTGGGATTTCCTGAGCGGCGGCGACGGCGTGCGCATGAAGTCGCTGATCGATCAGTTCAACAAGGAACATGCGGACTCGATCGAGATCCAGGCGACGACCCTCGAATGGGGCGTGCCGTTCTACACGAAGGTCCAGACCTCGGCGGCCGTCGGCGAGGGACCGGACGTCATGACCTACCACCTGTCGCGCCTGCCGCTCGGGGTCAGCACCGGCACGCTCCGTGAAATCACGCCCGACGAGCTGAAGGCGGCGGGTTTCTCGGCCGACAATTACGCGCCAGCCAACTGGAAGGCGGCTCAGGTGGACGGCAAGCAATACGCTATCCCCTTCGACATCCATTCGATCGTTCTCTATTATAATAAGGACAAGCTCAAGGCGGCCGGCCTGCTGGGCGACGACGGCCTGCCGAAGGGCCTCGACGGCGTCGACAACTTCCACGCAGCTCTCGAGAAGTTGAAGGAGGGCGGCTCGGAATATGGCGTTTCCATCCACAGCGCCGCAAGCGACTCGGCGTGGCGCATCTTCTACTCGCTGTTCAGTCAGCAGGGCGGCAAGTTCCTTTCTGACGACGGAAAGTTTCTCGAAGGCGATAACCTCGACAAGGCGGTCAAGGCCACGAGCGTCATGGCGAAGTGGGTCGCCGACGGGCTCGCGCCCAAGTCGACTGACTATCCGGCCTCGATCGCGCTCTTCACGTCGGGCAAGGCTGCCATGCATATCAACGGCGTCTGGGAGGTGCCGACCTTCACCGATCTTGCCAAGCAGAACAAGCTCGGCTTCGAGTGGGGCGCGATCCAGCTGCCGACCTTCTTCGACCAGCCGGCGACCTGGGCCGACTCGCATTCCTTCGCGATCCCGAACCGCAAAGGCAAGGAGATCTCGCCTGAGAAGTTTAAGGCTGTACTCGAAACCGTGAAATGGATGAACGAGCATTCGCTCTTCTGGGCGACCGCAGGACACATCCCTGCCTACCTCCCGGTCACGTCGAGCGACGATTTCAAGAAGATGGAGCCGAACGCCACCTATTCGACGCTCGCCAAAACGGCAGTGTTCGACCCGAGCTCCAAGCTCGCTGGCGTGGCCTCGCCGGTCTATGACGCGGCCGGAAACTACATGATGCCGGCGATCAACGGCGAGCTCGATCCCCAAGGGGCGATGGAGCAGATGCGCGACGATCTGAACGGTCAGACCGAGTGAGTTCCGGGGAAGCCCGCCGGCGACTGCGGTTGTCGGCGGGCGACCTCTAGAGCCGTGGCGCTCTAGAGGTTGGATTGTATCGAGCAGGAGACCCCGGTCCGATGCTAGCAAGCACCAGACGCAGCGAGCGGCGCAGCGCTTACATCCTGATTGCGCCCTATCTGGTCATCTTTGTCGTGCTTTTCATCTATCCGACCGTGAAGATGCTGGAGCTCTCCTTCACCAACGCTCCGCTGATCGGCGCCGGGGATTGGGTCTCCTTCAAGAATTATCTCAAGCTTTTCAGCGACCGCGCGTTCAATACGGCCGTCTGGAACACGGGCTATTTCGTCGTGCTCACCGTAGTGCCGAACGTGGCGATTGGCCTGGTGATCGCGCTCATGGTGAGCCGGCTCAAGGGATGGACGCAAAGCATCATCCTCGCCGCTTTCTTCCTCCCCTATATTCTGCCTGTTTCGGTGGTCTTCCTGATGTGGCGATGGATTTTCGACCTTCAGTTCGGGATCGCGCAATACGTCATCGAATTCTTCTACGGCGAGCGGGTCGCGGTCTTCCGAAGCATCCCGTGGTTCCTGCCGATGGTCGCGCTGATCACGATCTGGTGGACCAACGGCTTCAACGTTTTGCTCTTCATCGCCGGGTTGAAGAACATCTCCCCGGAAATCTATGACGCTGCCGCGATCGATGGCGCCAATCGCTGGCAGCTGTTCTGGAAGATCACCTGGCCGCTGATATGGCCGGTTACCGCACTCGTGCTGACGATCCAGCTCATCCTGCAGCTCAAGATATTCGACCAGGTCTATCTGTTCTCGACCGGCGGTCGCGCCGACCCGACGATGGTGCTGGTGCAGCTGATCTACCGCGAGGCGTTCCAGCGCAACCACGGCGGCTATGGCGCGACGATAGCCACCGCGCTGTTCGTGCTGATCGCCGCCCTATCGGTTTTGCAATACCAGGTGCTACGCGCAAGGGGCGCGGAACGATGAGCGTCGAAGCCGGCCGGATAGAATTCCCCACCGTCGCAGTCGGCGCCGAAAGCCCGCGCGGCAAGCTGCGGGCCTTCGATATCGTTGGGCTGATCCTGACCCTGGCGACGCTAGCGTTCGCCATCATCTGGGCCTTCCCGCTCTACTGGGCCATAGTGACCACGCTCAAGCCCGAATATGAGGTCGTCGAGCCCGGCATACGCTTGTGGCCAGCGACCTTCACACTCGAGGCCTATACCTATGTCCTCCTGAACACCAAGATCGGGCTTTGGTACCTGAATTCGCTGGTGACCTCAGGGGCGGTCACCGTGATCGTCATCTTCATGGCAGCCGCCTGCGGCTATGCGATATCGCAGCTTCGTTTCCCCGGCCGCCGCCTGCTCTTTTTGTCGATCATGGCGAGCTTCATGGTGCCCATCCAGGCGTTGATGATCACGCATTTCGTGCTGATGTCGAATTTCGGCCTGCTGAACACCTGGCTCGGGGTCATCCTTCCCCAGCTCATCGTTCCGGTCGTCGTGCTCGTCTACAAACAGTTTTTCGATTCCATCCCGCGCGACTTTCGCGAGGCGGCGATCATGGACGGCGCCAACGAGTTTCAGCTTCTCTTCAAGATCTACCTGCCGATGAACTGGGGGGTCACCACGGCCCTTGCCATCATCACCTTCATCGGCGCGTGGAATGCCTTCCTGTGGCCGTTCCTCGCCCAGAACTCGGAAGAGATGATGAACATCACGGTGGGCATCACGCAGGTGCATTCCGCCTTCGGCGTCCAATATGCGCGCGAGCTCGCAGGTGCCGTGCTTGCAGGACTGCCAGTTGCACTCGCCTATTTGATCTTCCAGCGTCGGGTGACCCAGGCGATCACGCTGTCGGCCGGCATCAAGGGGTGACGGCCTTGTATTGCCCAGTCCGGAAATGGAGGCCTGCGGCAGCATGTAGTTGGACTATCAGAAACTCTGATATAAACACGCAGCCTTTGCTGGCTAAGGTCGCCGCCTTCCATGAAGCCCAATTTCCTGACCATCGATCCCGAGGATGACATCGAGGTCCTCAAGGGACTGGCGTCGCCGATCCGCATCCGCATCTTGAAGCTCCTGCGAAGCGCGGGCCCCCTCAACGTCAACGACATCAGCCGCCGGCTGGAGCTGCCGCAATCGACGGTCGCCATCAATGTGCAGATGCTCGAGGACGCCGGCCTGATCGTGACCGAGGCCGTCAAGGCCAGGAAAGGCCACCAGAAGATCTGCACCGCCCGCTTCGACGAGATCATCGTGCGGTTCGAGGCGGAGGAGGGACTTCAGCGCGACGCCAATATCGTCGAAGTGGCGATGCCGCTCGGCCTGTTCACCTCCGTCGAGGTCAGCCCACCTTGCGGTCTCTGCTCGGCGGATGGCGTGATCGGCATGCTGGACGTACCGGATTCCTTCCTTGATCCGGCACGAGTGCAGGCTGCGCTGATCTGGTTCGGGATGGGCAGCGTCGAGTACAAGTTTCCGAACAACGCCAAGCTGCTCAATGCCGGGGTGGAGTCGATCGAGTTCTCGATGGAGCTTTCGTCGGAGGTTCCCGGAACAAACATGGATTGGCCGTCCGACCTTACGCTCTGGGTCAACGACGTCGCCGTCGGCACCTGGACGTCGCCTGGCGACTATGGCGACAAGCGCGGGGTCTATACGCCGAGCTGGTGGAAGTTGGCGGGTTCGCAATATGGCAAGCTCAAGACCTGGCGCATCGGCCAGTCGGGATCCTTCATCGACGGCGTCCGCATCTCGGACGTCACCATGGACGATCTCGACATCACCAAACATCACTCGATCCGCATGCGGATCGGCATCGACGCTAAGGCCAAGCATCCCGGCGGCATCAATATATTCGGGCGCGGCTTCGGCAATTACGACCAGGATATCGTCATGCGTCTCGGATTGCGCCGTTGACTGCGGGGAGGGGCAAGAGCCAAGATTCCCGGACCGGTTAAGGAAGACGGGCGCGAGGTCGACGACTCCTGCCCGCAAGGGCAGGGCAATCGCATATGGAAAGCGCGACGCTGGTGCCCCCCTCCCCTGTGTGAGGAGGGATTCAGGGTCCGAGGCGCGCCAATCCAAGCCGGAAGTGCTGCGTCAGCTAACCCTGCAAGCTAATCGCGAGGCACCCCCACCCTGAATCCCTCCCCACAAGGGGGAGGGGGACACCCGCGTCGCGCCTCCTGATCTCAAGGCAAGAATTGAAACGTCTAGTGGCTGAGAGGTTGCTCGCGCCCCTTTGATTCCGAAATTCGCCTAGAGCCTGATATCCAGCCGTGCAGGGCCAGAATGGGGATACCGGCGATGACCGCGCTCGATTTCGCCACGCGCCGCTTCCAGTCGGCTGCTGCGCACTATCTCGCAGGCCGCACGCCATATCCCGAGGCGTTGATCGCCAATGTTGCGCGATTGCTTGAATTGCTGTCCACCGACCGGATACTCGATCTCGGCTGCGGCCCGGCGCAACTCGCTACGGCATTCGCGCCTTTCGCCGGGGAAGTGCTCGCGCTCGACCCTGAGCCGCACATGCTGGCGCTCGCGCGCGAAGCGACCAATGGCCTGCCCAACGTCAAGGTGGCCGAGGGCAGTTCCGATGACCTCGGCCCTGAATTCGGTCGCTTCAGGGCGGTGCTGATCGGGCGCGCCTTTCACTGGATGGATCGCGAAGAGACGCTGAAACGGCTTGACCGGCTGATCGAACCCGACGGCGCAGTCGTGCTGTTCGGCGATGGCCGGCCGGCTATCCCGGAGAACAAATGGGTGAAGGAAGTCGAGGCATTGCTCGAGCGCTACTCCGAGGACGACGAGGGCCGCAGGCATCGCCGTTCCGATGCGTTCGCGCCTCATATCTCGGTGCTGCTCCGCTCACCCTTCAACCGGCTCCAGCAATTCGGCGTGACGGCGGAGCGGGAGCTCACCATCGATGGTCTTGTCGATCGTGCGCTCTCACGGTCGAGCACGTCGCGGGCCCGGCTCGGTGAACGGGTAGACGTCATGATCGAGGAACTGCGCGCGCTTGCCGCCGAGCTGTCGTCCTCCGGTCCACTCCTGGAGGTGGTCACGTCGAACGCGCTCATTGCGCGTCGGCCGTAGGTGGGAAGCTAAGCTAAGCGGGAAGAGTAGCGCGTGTGAACCCCCCTCTGTCCTGCCGGACATCTCCCCCTCAAGGGGGGAGATTGGACGGCCGCTTTGGTTTCGCTAGTCATCTACGTTGGAGATTGGCGAAACCGACGATGACAGCCAATCTCCCCCCTTGAGGGGGAGATGTCCGGCAGGACAGAGGGGGGTCTGAAGGGCGCCATCAGAGCCTTTTAATCTAGCTCCGCGCTTCAGATCCCCTCAAAACTCCGGGATGTTTTCCTTGAAGATGATCTGCAGCCTGGGCGGGTGCTGCTCGCATGTAATGCCACGCACGCTGCTGCTCAGGATATTGAGCGCTTCGCGGACCTCGACCCGCGCATTCTGGTCGATGACCGCGTCGATCGTCCCGTCGAGCAGCAGCGCCTTGTTGCCTTCGGTCGCCTCATGCGCAAGGAAGACCACCGAGCGTTCACGGCCGCGCTCCTTGAGGGCTCGCGCAATGCCCTGATTGCCCGCGCCGATATTGTAGATGCCGGCAAGGTCGTCGTAGCGGTCGAGCAATGCGGCCGCCTCGGCATAGGCTTTCTCGCGGTCGTCGCGCATCTCGCGCAATTCGACGATCGAAAGGTTCGGAAATTCCTCTGCGAGGATATGCCGGAAGCCCATCTCGCGCTCCTCATGGCCGCGATAGGAGAGCGAGCCTGCAAAAAGCGCGACCTTCTTCGGCTCCGTCGTGCCGAGGAAGCGCCCGACGATATAGCCTGCGAGCCGCCCGGCCTGGCGGTTGTCGATGCCGACATAGGCGACCCGCGGAACGTGCAGGATGTCCGTCGCAAGCGTGAGGACCTTCGCGCCGCTCGCCGAGAGGCCTCTGATCGCCTCGCGCACCGTCGGATGGTCGAACGCAATCACCCCGACGCCCTGAGTTCGGTCCGTCAGGTCCCGCAGCGTGCGGGCAAGCGTATCGGGGTGGAAACCCTCGATGGAATGGACGCGCACGTCGAGGTCGGGACGCGCCTCGGCCTGGGACTCGATCTGCTGTCGCAACAGTTTGATATAGGGGTTGGTGCCCATGGGCAGCACGAAGTCAAGGCGAACGATCGCTTCGGGTGCGGCCTGGCCGCTGTTCGAGCCGGCAGAAATATAGCCCAGCCGCTGCGCCGTCTCGATGACGATCTCCCGCGTGCGGCTGCGCACGCCCGCCCTGTTGTTCAGGACACGGTCGACCGTGGCGGCCGATACGCCTGCCTCCCGGGCGATGTCGATCAGGGTAGAGCGCACGTCAGTTGCCTTTTGCCGGCGATGCGTGAGCGCAGGTCGCTGCCGCATGGCCGGATCTCGTTGAGCTGCTCGCCGCCCCCTCGCGACGAGTGATTCTGATGTGAAATGATGTATCTGCGTCGCAAGATGATGCAAGCGGACCCGGGCTGCATCTCGTGGCAGCCTGGGTCCAGTGGCCTCGAAAACCATCGGAAAACACATCAAAATCCAGCAGTTGCACCGCGAGACGGCATGACTGCCATGCGGGATCCGATTGATTTTCCGGCATATTCCCTCGCTCGTGAGCCATTATGATGTTTTCTGAGTAGAAATGATGTTGACAGCGATCGGGCGGGGTCGTCAATATCAATCAGGATGGACCTGGAGGAGCGGGTCCACAGGGAGGATTCCAATGTCGGATTTGACCCGCTTGATGCGGCGTTCGTCGCTTCGCGTATTCGACTGCGCCAGCTGAGGGTAGCCGTCGCCAAAACGAACGAACAGGAAGCGTTCGTCCGACGAGCGCCTGAGAGAAAGCCCGGGAGGAGAGATGGCCAAGGCGCCGAAATTCGAGCCGGACGTGAAGGTCCGCACGAAGGGGTACAAGATCGGCTGCATTGGAGCAGGGATGATCATGGCGGAATGCCATCTCGCCGCCTATAAGCAGGCGGGCTTTCAAGTGGCGGCGATCGCCTCGCGGACCAAGGCAAATGCGGAAAAGGTCGCCAAGCGCTGGGGTATCCCGAAAGTCCACGAAACGCCGGAAGAGCTGATCGAAGATCCAAGTATCGAGATCGTCGACCTCGCCTTCCCGCCCGACCAACAGCCTGCGCTCATCCGGCATGCGCTGAAGCAGGAGCACGTCAAGGCGATCCTGGCCCAGAAGCCGCTGGCGCTGTCGCTCAAAGAAGCGGTCAAGCTGCGCGACCAGGCTGAGAAGGCCGGCAAGATCCTCTCGGTCAACCAGAACATGCGCTACGACCAGTCGATGCGTGTCCTGAAGCAGATCATCGACTCGGGCGCGCTCGGCGACATCGTCTTCGCCGAGATCGACATGCACGCGATCCCGCACTGGCAGACGTTCCTCGAAGACTATGACCGGCTGACGCTCTCGAACATGGCCGTCCATCATCTCGACGTGCTGCGCTTCCTGTTCGGCGATCCGACCGAGATCACGACCCTCACTCGCAAGGACCCGCGCACGAAATTCGATCACTCGGACGGTATCACGGTCTCGACGATCAAATTCCCGTCGGGCGTCATGGCAGTTTCGCTGGAGGACGTGTGGTCCGGTCCCCGTGAGAAAGGCTACAAGGACGACCAGCACATCAGCTGGCGGGTGGACGGCACGTTTGGCGTCGCCAAGGGCACGATTGGCTGGCCGACCGGCGTCGCCTCCACGCTCACCTATGCATCGACCAGCACGACCGGCGGCAAATGGGTCACGCCGAAATGGGAAACCATGTGGTTCCCGCATGCCTTCATCGGCGTCATGGAGCAACTCCAACACGCCGTGAAGACGGGGGAGCCGCCGGCTCTCTCGGTCGCCGACAACGTCAAGACCATGGCACTGGTCGAGGCGGGCTATCGCTCGATCGCCAAGGGGCGCACGGTCAAGCTCTCCGAAATCCCGATAAACTGATCTGCCGAGGAGGAATTCACGCCATGATGCAAGCTGGCATTTTCACGGGTTATTTCCCGTACGGCCTGGAGGAGACGGCAAGGAAGATCCGCGGGCTCGGCTTCAATACGGTGCAGCTCGACCTTCATTTCAGGGATATCGACATGTCGGCCGGCCAGATCACCAAGGACAAGGCGAAGAGGGTGCGCGACGTCTTCCGCGACCACGAGCTGCCGATCTGCTGCGTCTCCGGCTATACGAACATCGTCCATCCGGACAAGGCCGAGCGCGAGAAGCGCGTCGGCTACCTCAAGGAGATCATCCGCAGCGCTCGCGATCTCGGCTCGCCTTACGTGATCTCCGAGACGGGCACCTTCAACACCGAATCCGACTGGGTCCACCACCCGAAAAACAAGACCGAGGAGGGGTTCGAGGAATGCCGCAAAGTGATCGCCGACCTTGCCCAGACGGCCTATGATCACGGTGCGGTGTTCTGTCTCGAAACCTACGTCAACAACGTGGTGGGCTCGGTCGAGGAAACGGTGAAGATGTTCGCGCAGGTCGATCATCCGGGCCTCGGTCTCCTGATGGACCCGACCAACTATTTCGAGAGCCACAATATCGACCGCATGGACCAGATCCTGAACCAGGTCTTCGACACGCTCACCGACAAGATCAGGATAGCGCACGCCAAGGATGTGAAGCGCTCGGGCGAGGACAAGTCCGAGAAGCACGCCGATATCGGCGACGCCAATGCAATGGAAAGCCATACATTCCGCGGGGTCGGCGAGATCGAGCTCCCGGCGCCCGGCCTCGGCGAGCTGAACTATGACCTCTATCTCAGGCGGCTCGCCGAGAAACATCCGAACATCCCGGTCATCATCGAGCACCTGGCGGAAGACGATGTGCCCCGGGCGAAGAAGTTCCTCGACGGCAAGTTCAAGGCGAACGGGCTCTGAGGAGACGTCCGGCTGCAGCGAAGGTCATGCCGAGCTGACGTCGAGACGAGGCCCGAAACGATCCGGGCCGAGGAGGAGCAGAGTAGCAGTTTCACAATGGGAGGAAACAGATGAAGAAGTTGCGACTGTTGTTCTATGGCCTGATGATCGCGCTGGCGCTGCCGGTAGCGGCACAGGCAAAGACGCTCTACTGGATCTCGCATGGCGGCCCGGCCGATCCGGTCTGGACCTACTTCCTGCAGGGCGCCGAGTTGTGGGCGAAGTCGACGGGCCAGACCGTCAAGACCTCGTTCCACAACGGCGATGTTCCCTCCCAGCAGGAAGCGATCCGCGCGGCGATCGCCGCCAAAGCCGACGCGATCGTCACCACCAGCCCAGACCCGGGCAGCCTTGTGGAGATCGTCAAGGAAGCGAAGGCCGCCAACATCCCGCTGATCAACTTCAATACGCCTGATCCGTCGGCTCATTTCCAGGCCTATGTCGGCACCGATCTCATCGTCGTCGGCAAGGGCTGGGCGCAATACCTGGTCGACAAGGGCCTCGTGAAGAAGGGCGATTTCGTCTGGATGCCAGTCGAGGTCCCCGGCGCCAGCTACGGTGTCGAGGAGGAGAAGGGCATCAAGCAGGTCTTCGAACCGCTCGGCATCACCTGGGAGATCACCGAAACGACGCTCGACCAGGCCGAAGTCATCACGCGCATGAGCGACTACCTCAGCGCCAATCGCGGGAAGATCAAGGCGATCATCGGCCTTGGCGATCTGGCGACGGGCAGCATCAAGCGCGTGTTCGACCAGGTCGGTGTGAAGCCGGGCGAAATCCCGGTTGTCGGCTGGGGCAACTCGCTCGACACCACCGGCGAGGTCAAGGAAGGCTATGTGAACGCCGCCCAGTGGCAGGATCCGCAGGCGACCAGCTATCTCGCGCTCTCGCTGGCGCTGATGGCGAGCGACGGCATTCCGCCGGCCTTCAACATCATCACCGGTGCGCTCTACGAGAAGGACGGCGCCGACGTCTACGAGAAAGTCATGGCGGGCAAGTAGGTCCCCCGAGCACAGGCCCCCGCGGCCTAATCGCCGCGGAGGCCGTCCAGGCAACGATGATCCCGAAAAACGCTGCAGGCGCTGATCGCCCGGCAGCCCTGAAAGTCGAATATGGCCCAGCGTCTGTTTGCCAAACCCGAATTCGGCCCGCTCGTGCTGTTGATCGCCGAGCTCGTCATCTTCTACGCGATCAACCCGCAATTCCTGTCGCCGCTTAACATCAGCAACACAATGGCCTTCTCCGTCGAGCTTGGCCTCATCGCATTGGGGATGACGCTGCTGATGACGTCCGGCGAGTTCGATCTGTCGGTCGGCTCAGTCTTCGGCCTGACGCCGGTGATCATGTGGACGCTGTTCAACAGCGGTTCGCTTCCTCTCGAGATTTCTTTCGTCGCCGCCATGCTGCTTGCCGCCTTGATCGGGCTTGCCAATGGTCTGTTCGTGACCAGGCTGAAGATACCGTCCTTCCTGGTGACGCTGGGCATGCTGCTCGTGGCGCGTGGGACGGCGCTTTTCGTCACTGACGGCTTCCCGCAGCGGACATGGAACTCCGGCGGGCATTGGCTGGCACAGGTGCTGGTGGGCGATTTCTATGTCGGCCCATTCCGCATCTACATGTCTCTGTTCTGGTTCATCCTGGTCGCGGTCGCGCTAGGATACACACTGACGCAGACCAAGTTCGGCAACTGGATCCAGGCCTCAGGCGGCAATCCCAATGCCGCCCGCGCGCGCGGCGTCAATGTCGACCGTACCAAGGTCGCGCTCTTCATGCTCACCTCCGTCCTGTCGGCCTTTGCGGGCATCATCAGCTCGATACGCACCTCTGCCGCCAACCCGAACAGCGGCACAGGCTATGAGCTGGAGGTGATCGCCATGGTCGTCATCGGCGGCACAGCACTGACCGGGGGGCGAGGCACCATCATCGGCACGGTGATCGGCATCTTCATCCTGCGCGTGATGCGTAACGGCATCGTCATGATCGGCGTGCCCGGCCTCGCCTACAATATTTTCATCGGCGCAATCATCCTCGGCATGATGGCCCTTCACTCGGGCCTCGAGCGCAGACACCAGACGGGGAACTAGGACCATGGCCGAAGAACTCGTCCGCATGGACAATATCAGCAAGTTTTACGGCCGCGTGCGCGCGCTCGATGGCGTGACGTTCCGGGTGTTCGAGAACGAAATCGTCGGGCTTCTCGGCGACAACGGCGCCGGCAAGTCGACGCTGATCAAGGTGCTCTCGGGGGCGGTACGCCCCAGCAGCGGCGACATCTATATCAAGGGCAAGAAGGTCGAGATCAGGAGCACGACCGACGCGATCGCGCACGGCATCGAGACGATCTACCAGGACTCGGCGCTGGTCACGCAGCTTTCCATCACGCGCAATCTCTTCCTCGGCCGCGAGCCCATCAAGGGCCCGCGATTCCTCAACCGGATGGATCAGGCGGTCATGGAGCAGGTGGCGAGCGACCTCTTGAAACGTGTCGGCATCAGCAAGAACATTCCACCGACCACGCCGATCGGCGCCCTTTCTGGCGGCGAGCGTCAGGCCGTGGCGATCGCCCGGGCCATGCATTTCGACAGCGACCTGATTATTCTCGACGAGCCGACCAACAATCTCGGCGTGGCCGAAACCCAGGGCGTCCTTCGCTTCGTTCGCAACGCGCGCGATACCGGCCATTCCTGCATCTTCATCGCCCACAACATTCATCACGTCTTCCAGGTCGTGGACCGCATCGTGGTGCTGCGCCGGGGCAGAGTGGTGGCTGACGATATCGATCCGAAGAAGAGCAGCATCGAGAAGGTTGAAGAGGTGATCACCGGCATGTCGGACAGCGAGCTGCGCAGCGCCATCTCGCATTGAGCGTGGCCCGCGCTTTGTCCCGAAGACGCAATATAGACTGAAGGATGACACTTCATGGTGAAACTATACGGTGAGACGCTGACGCGTCGGCAGCTCTCCGAGCGCTCGAGTGCGCTGTCGCAATTCGCAGGTGTGCGGCTGATGACGTTGGGGGACGGCGTCGAGCGCGGCATCCGCATGCTCGAGTTCCGCACCGGCACGGGCCTGCGGTTCACAGTGCTCGTCGACCGCGCGCTCGACATTGCCGACTGCGAGTATCGCGGCATGGCCGTCGGCTGGCATTCGCCGTCGGGCTTCAAGCATCCCGGGCTTGCCGAATATGAGGGCGAGGGCGGACTTGCCTGGCTACGCAGCTTCTCGGGTCTGGTGATGACCTGCGGCCTCGATCACATCCTCTTCATGTATGACGAGCCGGCCGACCATTATGTCTACGGCCCACGCAAATCGGTCAGCCACTCGATCCACGGCCGCGTCGCCACCATCCCCGCACGGCTCACCGGCTACGGCGAGTCCTGGGAGGGCGACGACTGCACGCTCTGGTGCGAAGGCGTGGTGAGGCAGGGCACGGTGTTCGGCGAGGACCTCGAACTCGTGCGGCGCATCGAGGCCAAGGTCGGCTCGAACGAGATCAGGCTCTTCGATCGCGTTGTCAACCGCGGCTTCTACAGGACGCCGCATATGTTCTGCTACCACATCAATGTCGGGCATCCGGTCGTGGCCGAAGGTTCGCGCTACCTGGCGCCGATCAAGGACGTCGTCTGGGCAGCACATGCCGGCGCGGACTACCGCAAACAGAAGGTCGGCTATCGCACATTTCCCGCGCCGCAGCTCAATTTCCATGAGCAGGTCTGGCAGCACGAGCTTGCCGCCGGCGACAGCGGCGAGGCTCCCGTCGCCCTGGTCAACGACGCGCTCGGCATCGGCTTCGAGGTCGTCACCCGCAAGGATCAGTTTCCCTGCATGTATGAGTGGCAGAACCTGCAGGCCGGGCAATATGCGGTCGGGATTGAGCCGTCGACCAACCACGTGCTCGGCCACAAGGCGGCGCGCGAGCGCGGCGAGCTGATCTGGCTCGAGCATGGCGACGAGCGCAGCTACGACACGATTTTTCGTATCCTCGCCGGCAAGGACGAGATCGCGGCGGCCGAGAAGCGCATCACCGCGCTGGCCAGGCAGCCGGAAGAGGATTTCCCGGAACCTTCCGGCAATCATCTCCCGATCGGAGGCCGGTCATGAATGCCAGGCAGTCTGCCGGCAGGCCAGGTTCGCTTTCGATTGCCGGCAAGACGATCCTTTACACGGGCGCAGCCGGCGGGCTCGGCACCGAGACCACGCTGCAGTTCCTGCGCGCCGGCGCGCAGGTCATCGCGGTCGACAACGACCACGGGAAGGTCGAGAACCTGCTCGCTTTGGCGAAACAGGAAAGCCTGAAAGGTCTGACAATCTGTGAGGCCGATCTGTCGGACCTTGCGGGCCTGCGCACGAGACTGGAGAAGAAATCGGCCGAGGTCGGCGGTTTCGATGTCGTCATCAACAACGCCGCGATCTACCCCTCGAAGGACTTCGAGGAGTATACGATCGAGGAGTTCCAGGCCGTGCAGCGCGTCAATGTCGATGCCGGCATCGTCTGCGTGCAGGTGGGGCTGCCGCACATGCGCGAACAGGCTTTTGGCCGCATCATCAACATCGCCTCGGTGACCTTCTATGGCGGCTGGGCAAAGCTCGCGCCCTATGTCCAGTCCAAAGGCGCGCTGGTCGGCCTGACGCGCGCCTGGGCTCGCGAGTTCGGCGAGTACGGCATTACCGTCAATGCGATCGCGCCGGGCGCCTTCCCGACGGACGCCGAGAAGATCCATCCCGACCCCGAAGGCTATACGCGCTTCGTGCTCGATCATCAGGCGGTGAAGCGGCGCGGGCATGCTCGCGACATCGCAAATGCGCTGATATTCCTCGCTTCCGACGAAGCCGGCTTCATCACCGGCCAGACGCTCAGTGTCGACGGCGGCTGGGTGATGCACTGACAGGCAATAAGGATCAAAGACAGATCATGGGAATTCTGAGCGGTATCCGCGTGCTCGACTGCTCGATCGCCATGGCGGGGCCTTTTGCAGCGCAGCGCCTCGGCGATCTCGGCGCGGACGTGGTGAAGGTCGAGCCGGTCAACGGCGAATGGCAGCGCCATGTCGCTGCGGGCGGCGCGCGCGGCAACAAGGTCAACGTCTCCTTCCTCTCGCTCAACCGCAACAAGCGCTCGCTTGCGATCGACCTGAAGGCGGAAGAGGGCAGGAAGATCCTCTACGATCTCGTGAAGACGGCCGACGTGTTCCTGCAGAACTACCGACCCGGCGTCGCCAGGCGCCTCGGCGTCGATTACGAGACATTGTCGAAGATCAATCCGCGCCTCGTCTATGTCTCGATGTCCGGCTATGGCGAGAGCGGTCCCTATATGAACCGGCCGGGCCAGGACCTCATCCTGCAGGCGATGTCGGGAGCGATGCTTTCCGCCGGGCGCGCCGGAGAGCCGCCGACCCCGTCGGGCCAATATCTGGTCGACGCCATCACCGCCTATACGGCCTTCGAAGGAACGCTCGCCGCATTGTTCCATCGCGAGCGCACAGGCGAAGGCCAGCTCGTCCAGGTCAACATGCTCGACGCGATCACCACGATCCAGATGCAGGAGCTTTCCGTCTTCACCGTCGGCGGCAAGGAGCAGAAACGGTCGGCCGAGCCGCACGCGCATGTCTATATCCGCTCGCCTTACGGCGCCTTCGCCACGAGCGACGGCTATATCGTCATCGCCTTCCCGTCGCTGAAGAAATTCGGCGAGATCATCGGCGAGCCGAGCTTCCTCGATATGAATGACGAGGTGGACAGCTGGACGCGCCGCGACGAGATCTTCGCCAAGACGCGCGAGAGGCTGAAGGCGAAGACCTCGGCCGAATGGCTGAAGCTCTTCGCCGATGCCGATATCTGGGCCGGCCCAGTCTACGGCTACAAGGAGCTCGTCGAGGATCCACAGATCAAGCACAACGGCGCCTTCGTCGAATATGATCATCCGACCGAGGGCCATGTGAAGACCCCTGGCTTCCCGATCAAATTCTCGAAGACGCCCTCGAAGGTCGAGCGCGGCGCACCGCTCGCCGGCGAGCATACGCGCGAGGTGCTGACTGAAGCCGGCTATGATGGCGAGACGATCGATCGGCTGGAGAAGGCGGGGGTGATCGGGATGGGGGGCTTTTGATTGTCGGCCGCGCCTCCTGGAGAACCCCATCGATTCGCCTTCGGCGACACCTTCTCTCACAAATCACCATCTGGAGGTAAGGCGGTCAGGGCAGTTCGATCTATCGCGGGGAGGTCGGCGGGACAGCGCCCCCCTCTGTCCTGCCGGACATCTCCCCCACAAGGGGGGAGATCGGACGGCCGCTTTGGTTTCGCTAATCGCCAGCGTCGGAGATTGGCGAAACTCTCGATGACAGCCAATCTCCCCCCTTGTGGGGGAGATGTCCGGCAGGACAGAGGGGGGCAACGAAGGGCGCTAAGCTTTCCACGATCTCGGAAGAGCGGCCTTGGACGGAGTGCGACGTTGCGACGAGTTAGGAGACCACGATGACCCAGGATGTCCTGTTCGAGGTCGACGGCCACGTCGCCGTCATCACGCTGAACCGTCCGCAGAAGCTCAATGCCGTCACGCCGGAGATGGCCGATGCCATCGTTGCTGCCGTGAAGGAGTGCAACGACTCCGACACGATCCGTTGCGTGATCGTGACGGGAGCCGGCGAAAAATCCTTCTGCGCGGGCTCCGACATTCGCGAGCTCGACGCCTATGACACGCCCTGGCAATTCCGCAACCGCCCCGACTATTGCGACGCCATCCGCCGGCTTTCCAAGCCTTCGATCGCGGCAATCAACGGCTATGCATTCGGCGGGGGGCTCGAGACGGCGATGTCCTGCGACATCCGCATCGCCTCCGACAACGCGCAGTTCGCCGCGCCCGAGATCAAGCTCGGCTGGATCGGCGGCGGCGGCATGACGATGTTCCTCGCCCATTCGATCGGCGCATCGAACGCCGCGCTGATGATCATGACCGGCGATCCGATCGGCGCCGAGAAGGCGCTGGCCTGGGGTCTGGTGAGCGACGTCGTCCCGCGCCAGCGGCTCCTCGATCGCGCCCGCGAGATCGCCGCCACGATCGCCTCGCGGGCGCCGATCGCTGCTGAGACTGCCAAGCTGAACCTCAAGGCAGCCTTCTCCATGCCGGCCGAGAAAGCCATCGAATATGAGCGCGACCTGCAGACGATCTGCTTCGCGACGGAGGATGCGCAGGAGGGCCGCGCCGCTTTCAAGGAAAAGCGCTCGCCGGTTTTCCGGCGGCGCTGATTGGAGCCTGATGGTTTTCAGGTTGGCGCTGCCCCTCACCCTTACCCTCTCCCCGTGAACTACGGGGAGAGGGGATTCTGAGACGTTGGCGACCCCCTCTCCCCGTCCTTACGGGGAGAGGGTAAGGGTGAGGGGCGGCGCCAACCTCAAGCGACTTGCGTTGCGCCTCAGACGCATGCCTCCCACCTACCTCACCGCCGAAACCTTCCGGAAATCCGACGGCGACATGCCGGCGAGCTTGCGGAATGCCTTGTTGAAGGCGCTGAGCGAGCCGAAGCCGCTCTCCATGGCGACCCTCAGCACCTTGGCGTCCTGGTCGATCAGCAGCGCCTGCGCATAGCTCAATCTCAGCAAATTGACATATTCGTTGAGCGTCATCCCGGTCGACTTGCGGAACAGGCTCATGGCGTATTTGGGATGGATGTCGGCCGCTGCGGCGATGTCGACCGAATCGATGTCGTAGAGGAAATTCTCGGCGATGAAGTCGCACATGCGCCCGACATTTCGCGACGACTGCTGGTCGAAGGGGCTGGCTGCGCCCTCGATCGCCTGAGCTTCGGGCACGAGGCGGTAGGGCTCGAAGCGCACCCGCTCAAGCCTCAGAACAAGCTCGTCGACGGCATGCTGCGCCTTTGCGGGGTCGCCCGAGCGACCGTAGCGATACCAGCGCTCGAAATTATGAGCATCGGAAGCATCCGTCGCGCTGGTCACCAGCGCCGCGCCCGTCATCAGGCGGTGGCGCACATCGGCGGGCAGATGCAGCCGGAAGAAATGCACCAGCGGCAGATGCGCCCCGGCATAGAACACGTCGTCCGAAGCCTCGTGCAACTGGTGCGGAAGCCCGCCCCAGAACAGGCACATCTCGCCGGCCGTAAGCGAGATCTCGTGATCGTTCATGCGGTAGCGCACGCGGCCGCTGACGATGAAATTCACCTCGACCTGCGCGTGCCAATGCGGCTTCAGCATGATCAGCGGCTTGTTGTGAAACATCTGCAGCGCAAGCGGCAGTCCTTCGACGCTGCTCGCACCCGGCTGGTAGAACGCGCGTTCTCCCAACTACCCCCGACCTCCCATCTTACTTTCCGGCAAGTCCATATTACCGTTGAAGGCGACGAAACCCTTTCGGCCGGTAGTCTAGGGGCCGCTCAAGAGGAGAGCAAACGAAAAGGGAGGAGTATATGGATCGCATCCATTCGCGGTTGCGCAGAGCGCTTGCCTTGGCGTTCGGCGTCAGCCTGCTGTCGATCGCCACGGCTTCGGCAGCAGAAGTGACTGTCTGGTGCTGGGACCCGAATTTCAATGGCGCCACGATGAAAGAAGCTGGCGAGCGCTATAAGGCCAAGCACCCTGACTTCACTCTCAACGTGGTGGACTTCGCCAAGGCCGACCTCGAGCAGAAGCTGCAGGCCCAGCTCGCCTCCGGCTCCACCCAAGGCCTGCCGGATATTGTGCTGATCGAGGACTATGGGGCGCAGAAGTACCTGCAGTCGTTTCCCGGCGCGTTCGAGCCTCTCAACGGCAAGGTCGATTACTCCGCCTTCGCGCCCTATAAGGTCGAGCTTGCCACCGTCAACGGCCAGACCTATTCGCTGCCTTTCGACTCAGGCGTCACCGGCCTCTTCTACCGCAGCGACTACCTTGGGCAGGCCGGCTATGATGCCGCGGCGCTCCAGGATCTCACCTGGGACAAGCTCATCGAGATCGGCAAGGCCGTCAAGGAAAAGACCGGCCATCCGTTGCTTGGCGTCGACATCAACGATGCCGGCATCGTTCGCATCATGCTGCAATCGGCCGGCAAGTGGTATTTCACCCCTGACGGGAAACCCGACATCGCCGGCAGCCCGACCTTCAAGGCGGCGCTCGGGACCTATGCCAAGCTGCTCCAGGCGACCGACATCTATAAGCCGGTCGCGGGCTGGAACGAATATACCGGCGCTTTCGTCTCCGGCGAAACCGCCGCGGTCAATACCGGCGTTTGGATGACCGCGACCATCAAGGCGGCCAACCAGGCCGGGAAATGGGGTGTCGCCCCGATCCCGAAGCTTTCTGATGTCGAGGGTGCGACCCACGCTTCCAACCTGGGCGGCTCGAGCTGGTATGTCCTTGCCTCTTCGGGAAAGAAGGACGAAGCAGTGGATTTCCTTGCCGAGATCTGGGGCAAGGACGTCGATTTCTATCAGAAGATCCTCGTGGGCCAAGGGGCGCTCGGCTCGCTGCTCGCGGCCCGTAACGGCGAAGCCTATAAGGCCAGCGACGACTATTTCGGCGGTCAGCCAGTCTGGCAGAACTTCTCCGATTGGCTCGCTGCCGTTCCGGCCGTCAACTACGGCATCTTCACAAACGAGGTCGACGCGGCGATCGTCGCTCAGGCGCCTGCCCTCGCCAAGGGCGGCTCGCTCGACGATGCCATCGCGGCCATCGGCGCACAGGTGAAGCAGCAGATCCAATAAGGACTGCGGGGCGGGACGGTCCTCCCGCCCCCTTTCCGTGGGACACGTGCCGCGAGCGGGCACGCGTCCGTTCTGCAGGGATCCGGAGCACCTCTTGGCACAGGCAAGACTCGGGCGCGACGAGCAGATCAATGGCTGGCTTTTCATCATGCCGGCTCTGGTGCTCCTCGGCATCTTCATGGTCTACCCGATCATCTGGTCGCTCTGGATGAGCTTTCAGGTCGGCCGCGGCATGAACCTCACCTTCGGCGGTTTCGCCAACATCGTCCGCCTGACGCAGGACCCGATCTTTCTGCGTGCACTGCGCAACACGCTCACTTTCCTGATCGTGCAGGTGCCGATCATGCTGCTCCTGGCGCTGCTTTTTGCGGTGGCGCTCAACGATAACAAGCTCTGGGGCCGCGGCCTCTTCCGTACCGCGATATTCCTGCCCTGCGCGACCTCGCTTGTCGCCTATTCGATCCTTTTCAAGTCGATGTTCGCCAATGAAGGCGTCATCAACGACTTCCTGCGTTTTGCCGGCATCATCACCGACCCGATCCCGTGGCTGGGCGATCCCTTCTGGGCCAAGGTTGTAATCATAGCCGCCATCACCTGGCGATGGACCGGCTACAACATGATCTTCTACCTCGCGGCGATGCAGAATATCGACCGCTCGATCTATGAGGCGGCCAGGATCGATGGCGTGCCAGGCTGGGCACGCTTCTGGTACATCACCGTGCCGATGCTCAAGCCGGTCATCCTCTTCACCTCGGTGATCTCGACCATCGGGACGTTGCAGCTCTTCGATGAGGTGAACACCATCACCTTGGGCGGCCCGTCGGATTCGACGCTCACGCTCTCGCTCTACATCTACAACCTCACCTTCAAGTTCATGCCAAGCTTCGGCTACGCATCGACCGTTTCCTACGTCATCGTGGTGCTGGTCGGCATCTTGAGCCTCCTCCAGTTCATGGTGGCGTCGGACCGGAAGCTGCGTAGCGGTTTTCGAGCCGATCCAATGCGCGAACAGGCAGACGGAGCGGCGCAGCGATCCCTGAACGCGCGCGGTTCCAGGGACAGTCGAACATGAGCGCGTCCGGAGAGACTGCGGGGTTCGGACCGGCGCTCGCGACGCGCCACTTGAGCCCCACCTTCAACGTGCTCGGCGTCCTGCGCCGCGCCATCGTCTACCTCTTGCTGATCGTCGCCGCCGTCATCTCGGTCTTCCCGTTCTGTTGGATGATCGTTTCAAGCACCAATACGGCCGCCGATGTCCTGAAGGGCAAGGCGACGTTCGGCGATGCGCTCTGGACCAACATCGTCAACTTCTTCACGCAAGTGGATGTGCTGCGCATCTTCTGGAACTCGGCGTTCCTCGCCATCGTCGGCACCGTGCTGACGCTCGCCGTCTCCTCGCTCGCCGGCTACGGCTTCGAGATGTTCAGGAGCCGTGTTCGCGAGAAGATCTTTGGCGTCCTGCTGCTGATGCTTTCGATCCCGTTCGCAGCACTCATGGTGCCGCTCTTCGTCATGATGGCGAATTTGAAGCTCATCAATACGTACACCGCCATCATCCTGCCGACGATCGCCTCGATCTTCATGATCTTCTACTTCCGCCAGGCGACGAAGGCCTTCCCTTCCGAGCTTCGCGATGCCGCGCGCATCGACGGCCTCAAGGAGTGGCAGATATTCCTCCATATCTACCTGCCTGTGATGCGGTCCACCTACGCGGCGGCGGTAATCATCGTGTTCATGGCCAACTGGAACAACTATCTCTGGCCGCTCATCGTGCTCCAGACCAATGAGCAGAAGACCATCACACTCGTCATCCAGTCGCTGAGCTCGGCCTACTATCCCGATTTCGGGGTCGTCATGGTTGGAACGATCCTGGCCACTCTCCCCACCCTCATCATCTTCTTTCTGCTCCAGCGCCGCTTTGTCGAAGGCATGCTGGGCGCCGTCAAATAGGGTTGCGACCATATGAGCAGCGTGAAGCTGAGGGCTGTAAGCAAGTCGTTCGGGTCCCTCGAAGTCATCAAGGGTGTCGATCTCGACATAAGAAGCAAGGAATTCGTCGTCTTCGTAGGGCCTTCGGGCTGTGGAAAATCGACACTGCTGCGCATGATCGCCGGGCTAGAGCCGATCACCTCTGGCGATCTCGAGATCGGCGGGGAGCGCATGAACGAAGTCGACCCGTCCAAGCGCGGCATCGCCATGGTGTTCCAGACCTATGCGCTCTACCCGCATATGACGGTGCGCGACAACATGGGGTTTGCGCTGCGCTTTGCCGGCACGCCAAAGGACGAAATCGCCAGGCAAGTGAGCCACGCTGCGCGCATCCTCGAGCTCGAACCGCTGCTCGACCGGTATCCGAAGCAGCTCTCGGGTGGGCAGCGCCAGCGCGTCGCGATCGGTCGCGCCATCGTCAGGCACCCGCAGGTGTTCCTTTTCGACGAGCCGCTCTCCAATCTCGATGCGGAACTGCGCGTGCAGATGCGGGTGGAACTCGCGCGGCTCCACAAGGAATTGGGCGTCACCATGATCTATGTCACGCATGACCAGACCGAGGCGATGACGCTCGCCGACAGGATCGTTGTGCTTAATCGCGGCAATGTCCAGCAGATCGGTGCCCCGCTCGACCTCTATGACGACCCGGTGAACCGGTTCGTGGCGGGGTTTGTCGGCTCGCCGAAGATGAATTTCATCTCGGCGACGATGGTCGAAGCCGATCACGGCGTGGCGGTCCTGGAGCTTCGCAACCACGGTGGCGCGCGGCTGAGGAAACCCCTGACCGGTTCCCTGCCATCGGCCGGCAGCGACATCACCATCGGGGTCAGGCCCGAACATTTCTTCGAAGCCGGCCAAGGCGACTGTGACATCACCGTCAAGGCGGATGTCGCGGAGCATCTCGGCTCGGTGAGCTACGTCTATGCCAGGAGCGGCAGCGAGGAGCTCATCATCGAGCGTGGGGACTCGCGCCATGGCGGCCACGGCGACCTGCTCACGGTTTCAATCAAGGCCGAGCGCGCGCTGCTCTTCGATGCCGGCGGCGCCCGTATTCACTGACCTCCCTCAACGATCCGCCCTAGCGGCTTATGGAGACTGCCATGACTTCCTCGCAAAGAAAAATCCGCTGGGGCATTCTCGGACCTGGCGGCATAGCCAGGGCCTTTGCCGGCGGCGTCGCCGGCTCGCGCACCGGCGAGCTCGTCGCCCTGGGCACGCGCAATCCCGCCAAGCCTGGGCTCGCCGAAGCCTTCCCGGGTGCCCGCATCCTCGAGAGCTACGACGCGCTGCTGAAGGATCCCGGCGTCGATGCGATCTACATCGCGATCCCGCATCCGGGCCATGCCGAATGGGCGATCAAGGCCGCCGAGGCGGGCAAGCACGTGCTTTGCGAGAAGCCTATGGGCCTCACCGCCTTCGAGGCCGACGCGATGATCCATGCAGCAAAGAAGGCCGGCACCTTCCTCGGGGAAGCCTTCATGTACCGGCTGCACCCGCAGACCGCGCAGCTTGCCGAGCTGGTGAAGTCCGGCGCGATCGGCGAGGTGCGCATGGTGAAGTCGAGTTTCGGCTTCGCCATGCCAGGCTTCATGCCAGAACACAGGCTCTACGCCAATGATCTCGCGGGCGGCGGTATTCTCGACGTCGGCGGCTACCCGGTCTCGATGGCGCGGCTGATCGCGGGTGCGGCGACCGGAAAGCCCTTCGCCGAGCCGGACAAGGTGGCGGGCGTCGCACATCTCGGACAGTCCGGCGTCGACGAATGGGCATCTGCCGTGCTGCATTTTCCGGGCGGGATCGTCGCGGAAGTCTCCTGCAGCATTTCCCTCGACCAGGACAATGTGCTGCGCATTTTCGGTACGAAGGGCCGCATCGAGGTTCCGGATTTCTGGTTCGCGGCCGGCAATCGCGATGTCGGACCTGGTAGGATCGACCTGTTCCGTGCTGACGGAAGGCCCGAGACGATCAGCCTCAACGAAACGCGCCATCTCTATTCCTTCGAGGTCGACGGCGCAGGCGAAGCGATTTCGGCCGGCCGGCAGGAATTCGCCTGGCCGGGCATGGGTTGGGCCGACAGCCTCGGCAACCTTCGCGTGCTCGACAAATGGCGGGCGGCGGTCGGGCTCGAATACGAGATCGAGAAGGCATCGAAGCGCGTCAACACGATTTCGGGCCGCAAACTGGGCTCCGGCGGCAGCATCATTCCCAAACGCCAGATTCCGGGGCTCGCCCAGCCCGCATCGCGCCTCGCGCTCGGCTTTGAGGATTTCCGCACCTTCTCGTCGGGCTCGATCCTTCTCGACGCCTATTTCGAGGCAGGCGGCAATCTCTTCGACACCGCTTACGTCTACGGCGCCGGCTATACGGAAAAGCTGCTCGGCGAATGGCTATCGAACCGCGGCGTGCGCGGTGAGGCCGTCGTCATCGGGAAGGGGGCACACTCGCCGCTCTGCTATCCCGACGTAATCGGCAAGCAGCTCACGCAATCGCTCGACCGGCTCAAGACTGACTATGTCGACGTCTATTTCATGCACCGAGACAACCCGGACGTGCCGGTCGGCGAGTTCGTCGATGCTATGGACGCGGAGATCAAGGCCGGCCGCATTCGCGGCCCCTTCGGCGGCTCGAACTGGACGCGCGAGCGCATGGACGAGGCGATCGCCTATGCCGAGCGCACCGGCAAGCAGAAACCCGGCGCGCTCTCCAACAACTTTTCGCTGGCCGAGATGCTGGAGCCGATCTGGCCGGGCTGCATCACCTCGTCGACCGACGATTGGAAGGGCTGGCTGACAGCCCGGCAGATGCCGAACTTCGCCTGGTCGAGCCAGGGGCGGGGCTTCTTCACCGATCGCGCCGGCCGCGACAAGCGGGATAATGAAGAGCTGGTGCGCGTCTGGTACTCGGAGAAAAATTTCGGCCGCCGCGACCGCGCCGTCGAGCTCGCCGCCAGGCTGGGCAAAAGCCCGATCCACATCGCGCTCGCCTACGTGCTCGCGCAGCCTTTTCCATCGATCCCGCTGATCGGCCCGCGCACGCTCGACGAGCTGGACGACAGCCTCAAGGCGCTTGATATCTCGCTTTCGCGGGAAGATGTCGAATGGTTGGACAGGGGGTGAAGCGAGCGATGCTAGTCGGCTTAGGGTGATGTAGGCGGAGGCGCGGCAGGCTTCCTCCTGTGGCGCAGTCGTCGAGACAATCCCGACGCCGCGCTCTACGGCGCCCCCCTCTGTCCTGCCGGACATCCCCCCTTGTGGGGGAGATGTCCGGCAGGACAGAGGGGGGCGCGACGCGCGCCGGCTCATCCGTCACTTGCGCCGAGACTGAAGAGGCCGGTTATTGAGCCTCGGGGCGCTTGTTGCCCGCCGTCGCTGTCCTGCTAGCCGATTCCGCACGATCCCAAACACGATTGACTTTCCAAAATCTTTGGCCGAGAAATCATGAAACCGGTTCCGGAACCGATTCCGGTACCGGTTTCTGGGATAAGACGAGATTTCAGCCGCGCATGCGTAAATGGACCATCAGTGATCTCGCCCGCGAGGCGAATGTCTCGAAGACGACTGTATCGCGCGTTCTGAATGGTCGTCCGGATGTCGACGCCGAGACGTCGGCGCGCCTGCTGGCGCTAATAGAAGACGTCGGGTATGTGCGCAGCGCGCGTGCGGTACAGCTCGCCAAGGGCCGCGCCAATGTGGTCGGTCTGCTGGCCCCGTTCGATACCTCGCCTTGGATGATCGAGGTGTTGCGCGCTGCGATGGAGAGGGTTCAGGCCACCCATTTCAGCCTCGTACTGCACAGTTTTCCGCACTCCCCGGCCGAGATGGCCCGCTTTGCCGACCAGCTGAACAACGGCTCGATGGATGCGCTGATGGTGGTGTCGCTGCAGCAGGAGGTGCCGGCGATAGCCAAGGCCGCGGCCGATGGCCTTCCCGTTGTCATGCTCAACGACTACGGCTTCAATGCCGGGCTGGCCGACATCATTCCCGACGAGGCGGTGGGCATTGCCGAGGCCGTAGCGCATCTGGTTGCTGTGGGCCGCAGGCGCTTCGCCATCATCGCCGGCACACCCGATTTTCCGATCTCCGCGACACGTCTCGACGCCTATCGGCAGGCAATCCGCAAGCACGGGCTCGAGCTCGACGAGCAGCTGGTAATCGAGGCGCCCTTCACCGCGCCCGCTGCGCAGGCCGCGACTTTGGCGCTGGTTGATCGCGGCGTCGGCTTCGACGCGCTCTTCGCGTCAAGCGACGCGATGGCGGTCGGCGCGATGCGCGCTCTGAAGCAACGTGGCCTCGCTATTCCGGACGACGTATCGGTCGTAGGCTTCGACGACTTCGCGTCGGCCGAGTTCACCGAGCCGCGGCTCACAACCGTTCACAACCCGCTTTATGAGATGAGCGCCAGGGCGATGGCGCAGCTGCTCGACGGCGTGAAGGCCAACAAGCCAATCGAAAAATCGGAGGAAGTCATCGGCACGCATCTGATCGTCCGTGATTCCAGCGTCCCGTCGCGGAACGGCGCGGGAGGTCGCGGCTGACGGATCGTCGCCGACTGCATGCTTTGTCAGAACCGGGGGGCAGGGGGCCGCTCCGAGTGAGCTGACGGACCGACGGCCCGCATAGCGGCCGGTATCAACGACCAGGGAGGAAATTGGTCATGTCTCGCTTGCAATCCACATTCCTGGCAGCCTCGCTGCTTGCCGTTTCCGCTGCCGCAGGCATCGGGCAGGCAGCGGCGGACGGCCCGGTCATCGCCTTCCTCATGCCGTGCTCGACCTGCGCGGACCGCTTCGAAGGACAGGACAAGCCTCTTTTCATCGCGGCCGTGAAGGCGCTCGACCCGAGCGCCACGGTGATTGCGAACAATGCGCAGGGGTCGGCCGAGACGCAGGTCAGCCAGGCCGAGGCGGCGCTCACCAACGGCGCCAAGGTGATCGTCGTTTCGCCGCTCACCGAGGCTGCGGGCGCGGCGATCGTCGACAAGGCGCAGTCGCAAGGGGTTCCGGTCCTTTCCTACGACGGCCTTCTGACCGGAGCTCCGGCCGACTTTTTCGTGTCGTTCCAGAACAAGAAGGTCGGCGAGCTGCAAGGGAAGTTCCTGGCCGACAAGTTGCCGCAAGGCAGCACGATTGCCCTCATCAACGGCTCGCAGGACATCGCTCCCGGACGCGAGTTCAAGGCAGGCGCGCACGAGGCCGTCGATCCGGTGGTTCAAAGCGGCAAGCTGGTGCTCGGCTATGAAGCGGATATCCCGCAGTTCGACCCCGCCAAGGCACAGGCCGCGATGGAGCAGGGGCTGACCAGCCTCGACGACAAGGTCGATGCCGTGCTCGTCGCCAATGACGGCATGGCCGGCGCGGTGATTGCAGCGCTCACCGCACGAAACCTCAACGGCAAGGTGCTGGTCACAGGGCAGGACGCGACCGATGCCGGGCTCCAGCGCATTCTGGCCGGCGATCAGACGATGAGCGTCTACAAGGCCATCAAGGCCGAGGCTGAAGCCGCCGCCAAGGCAGCCTTGCTGCTCGCCGCCGGCAAGAAGGATGAGGTGGCGGCGCTGGCGACCACCGAGGTCGACAACGGCGCCGGAAAGGTCCCCTCCATCCTGCTCGATCCCGTGGTCGTCACCCGCGAAAACATCAAGGAAACGGTGATCGCAGACGGGTTCACCACTCGCGAGCGCATCTGCGTCGAAGCAGCGGCCGCCGCTGCCGAGTGCAAGTAGGCTGGTCGTGGCACTCTCCCAAGCACCGGCGCAGGGCGGCCACCGGCTCGCCCTGCGCAACATCCACAAGCGTTTCGGTTCGGTCGTCGCGCTTTCCGGGGTGAATTTCGAGGTCGATGTCGGGGAAGTCGTGGCGCTGGTCGGCGACAACGGCGCCGGCAAGTCGACGCTCACGAAGATCATGTCGGGCGCCTATCGCGCCGACGAAGGTGAGATACTCTTCGAAGGCCAGCCCGTTCACATCGCCTCGCCGGAGGACGCGGGCAGGCTGGGCATCTCGGCGGTCTACCAGGACCTCGCGCTTTGCGAGAACCTCGACGTCGTCGCCAACCTCTTTCTCGGCCGCGAGACAGGGCCGCGAAGCCTGCCGCCGCCGCTCAGACCGCTCGATGAATACGCGATGGAGGCGCGCGCAATCGAGGTCCTGTCGGGGCTCGCGGTCAAGCTGCCGTCGCTGAGACGGCCGGTCTCTTTCCTGTCCGGCGGGCAGCGCCAGGCGGTGGCCGTCAGCCGCGCCGTGCTGTGGGGCTCGAAGGTCGTGCTGCTGGACGAACCGACCGCGGCGCTCGGGGTCGAGCAGACCGCGATGGTGCTCCGGCTCGTCCGGCAATTGCGCGATCGCGGCCTCGCGGTCGTGCTGATCTCACACAATCTGTCGGATGTCTTTCGCGTGGCCGACCGTATCATCGTGCTGAGGCTCGGCCGTCGCGTGGCGAGCTTCCGGGTCGACGAGACGAACCGGAACGACGTGGTCGCGGCAATCACCGGCGGCAACGAACTCGCGGAGGCCGGGCCATGACGGAAATTGCGCATGGTGCGCTGGGGCGCCCGGCCTTGCTGGCGCGCCTGCGGGAGAGATTGCGTCACGGCGAGCTGGGGCCGATCCCCGTGCTTGCTGGGCTCGTCGTCATCGCCATCGTCTTCCAAAGCCTCAATCCCAATTTCCTGACGCCGCGCAACATGTCCAACCTGATTCTGCAGATCGGGGTGGTCGGTACGCTTGGCTCGGGCGTCGTGCTCGCGCTGCTTCTCGGAGAGATCGACCTGTCGCTCGGGGCCGTCGCGGGCGTCGCCGCGGCCGTGCTCGGCGTGATGCTCAGCGAATATGGCTGGCCGGGCTGGCTGGCCTTGCTGGCGGCGATCGTCACCGGCGCGCTGCTGGGGCTCCTCCAGGGCTTCGTCATCGTGGTGTTCAGGGTGCCGTCCTTCATCGCGACGCTAGCGGGCCTGCTCGCCTGGCAGGGCGTGCAGCTCATCCTGCTCGGGCCGACCGGCGAGCGGCTGGTGCGCGATCCGCTGATCCGCAGCATCGCCTCGGGCTATCTCAGTCCTGCGATGGGCTATGCGATCGGTGCGCTCGTTGTGCTTGCCGCCGCGGCCGTGGTCCTGCGCCGCCGCACGCTGCGGCAGAAAGCCGGACTCGACAACGAGCCGGCAGGGAGGGCTGCCTTCCGGCTTGCAGCGCTCGCACTCGTAGTTGCGCTCTTCATTACCGCGCTCAACGCCTATTTCGGCGTGCCCTTCATCCTGCTCCTTCTTGGTGCGGTGGTGCTGACGCTCACCTGGTTCACCGAGCGGACCATGACCGGCCGGCATATCTACGCGATCGGCGGCCATGCCGAAGCGGCCCGCCGGGCCGGCATCCCGGTCGCCGCGGTCAGGATAGGCGTCTTCTCGCTGATCGCCGCGCTTGCCGGCCTCGGCGGCGTCATCAGCGCCTCGCGCCAGTTCGCCGTGTCGATCGGCACGGGCGGCGGCACGCTGTTGCTCGACGCCATCGCCGCGGCCGTGATCGGCGGCACCAGCCTGTTCGGGGGGCGCGGGCGCATCTATCACGCCATACTCGGCGCGCTCGTCATTGGCAGCGTAGCCAATGGCCTCGACCTGCTCGGCTCTCCTTCGAGCACCAAGAACATTGCCACCGGCGCGATCCTCGTGATCGCCGTTGCCATCGACGCCATGGCGCGCGCCAACAGACAGAACCGCTGAAATCGGAGAGATACATGAACGCCTTTCCTCAGAATTTCCTCTGGGGCGCTTCCACCGCTGCCTACCAGGTGGAGGGCGCCGCGGCCGAGGACGGCCGCGGCCCGTCGATCTGGGACAGCTTCGTCCGCCAGCCGGGCAAGATCGTCCGCGGCGACACTGGTGACGTGGCGGGCGACCAGTATCACCGGCTCGAGAGCGACCTCGACCTCGCCGCCGAGCTCGGCCTCAAGCTGCATCGCTTCTCCGTCTCCTGGTCGCGCGTCGTGCCTGACGGGAAAGGAACGGTGAACGAAAGGGGTCTCGATTACTACGAGCGCATGGTTGACGGGCTTCTCGTCCGCGGCATCGAGCCGATGCTCACCCTCTATCACTGGGACCTGCCGCAGGCTCTGCAGGATGAGGGAGGCTGGGGGTCGCGGGCGACCACAGACTATTTTGCCGACTACGTGACCGCGGTGGCGGAGAGGATGAGGGACCGCGTTGCCTTCTGGAACACGATCAACGAGCCGTGGTGCGTTGCCTTCGTCGGTCACCGCGACGGCATTCATGCGCCGGGGGTCAGCGACGAGGCCCTGGCGCCGCGGGTGATCCACCATCAGCTGCTGGCGCATGCGCGAGCCAACGAGCGCCTGCGCGCCGAGAGCGTCGCCGGGAGGATCGGGCTCGCCCTCAATCTTGTGTCGGAGATCCCGGCGACGAACAGCCCGGCCGACATTGCGGCCACACGCCGGCAGGACGGCCTCGAAAACCGCCTGCTGCTCGATCCGCTGTTCCGCGGTTCCTACCCGGACGACGTCCTCCGGTTCTATGAACCCGTCACCGATTTCGGCTTCGTGCGGGACGGCGACCTTGCCGCGATCAGCCGCCCGATCGATTTTCTCGGCGTCAATTTCTACGAACAGCACCTGACCCGCGCCGACCCGACCGATCCGGAACGCAAAGCGCTCTTCACCTATCCGGGTGAGCGACGCACTGCGATGAATGTCGGCTTCAACCCCGAGGGCCTGCTCGACGTGCTCACCCGCGTCCGCCGCGAATACACGGACCTGCCGCTCCTGATCACCGAGAACGGCGTCGCCTGCTTCGACTATGTCGATCCGAGTGGCCGCATCCGCGACCAGGAACGCATCGAATTCCTGGGTGGTCATATTGCCGCTATCCGCGAAGCCATTGCGCGCGGCGTCGATGTGCGCGGCTACATCGCCTGGTCGATGATCGACACCTTCGAATGGCAGGCCGGCTATTCGCGCCGCTATGGCCTGATCCACATCGACTACGCGACGCAGCGACGCACCTTCAAGGACAGCGCACGCTGGTACCAGCGCGTGATCGCGACCAATGGGGAAAGCATAGGCGCAGGGCTTGAAGAACAGGGCGTCACGATGCCGACGGCATAGTAGGCGAGCCGGAACAGGTTGGCGGGACAGAGGGGGGTCTGAAGGGCGCTACCCCCATTTATCCAGCCACACCAGCATTGATCACCTCAGGCTGAACTGCACCGGCACCGTGATATTCCTAGCCACCTCCGGCGGCGGGGGCGGGACCGGCGAGGCGCGGCGCACCATGTCGAGCGCTGCCTGATCGAGCTCGGAGTTGCCGGAGGAGCGTGCGATGCGGGCCGAGAGCACGGCGCCGTACTCGTCGATGGCAAAAGCCACGCGCACCATTCCCTCCTCTTTGCGCGACCGTGCACCGCGCGGATAGCGCTTGTGGCGATTGAGCCAGGCGAGAACCTTCGACTGCCATTTGGCCGGGCTGATCGTCGGCGCCTTCGAGGCGCGGCTTTCCGTGGACGCATTGGATTTCGGCGTGGGCTTGGGTTCGGCCTTGGCCACCTCCTTCCTGCTCGGCTCCTTCTCGGCTTTCTTGCTGGCCGGCTTCTCCGCCCTCCTAGCCGGCTCCGCCTGCTTCGGATTTTCCTCGACGATGGGGCGTGGCTGCGGAAGCGGCACGGCGACGTCCGGCGTCACCGCCTCTGCGACTTCCGGTGCCAGCTCCGGCTCCACCGTCTCAGGCTCCTCCACCTCCGGTGTTTCCGGCGCTACGGTCTCCGGTTCCGCCGTTTGCGTGGCCGGCTCGGTGGTTTCGGGTTTCAGTGTCTCGGGCGCGATCGCCTCCGGCCTGACGGCCTCCTCGGCAGGCGCTGCTTCTGCGGGTTCCGCCGTTTCGGGGATGATTTCGGGAGTTTCCTCGACCGGTACTGTCTCTGAGGTGCGCTCCTCCGTCAGCGTCTCCGACTGGACCGATTCCGGCTGCGATACCGGCAGGGGCGTCAGCTCGACCACCATCGCAGGCTGGGCCGCCTCGGGCGACGGCTCGGCAGGCACGAACGTATGCACGGCATAGGCGATCATGGCATAGGTGGTCATCACGACCAGCCCTGCGCCCACCCAAAGCCCCGCCTCTCGCGCGGACGGCAGAGACTGGGGCCGGCTTCCTATGTCGACATAGGCCGTCACTGACCTGCCGCCGGCGGCGCCGTGCCGGGCGCCGTCTCCAGCCCCACCAGCGCGACCTTGAGATAGCCGCTGGCGCTGAGCAGGTTCATCACCTCCATGAGGTCGCCATAATCGACCGACTTGTCGGCGCGCAGAAAAATGCGCGTCTCCTTGTCTCCATCCGTGCGGGCGTCGAGCACGGTTCCGAACGTTTCACGCGGCACGCTTTCATTGCCGAGCGCGAGGCTGAGATCCTGCTTCAGCGTCAGGAAGAGCGGCGTCTCCGGGCGCGGCGCGGCCGCTGCGGTCGACCCCGGCAGGTCGACATTGACGTCGACGGTCGCCAGCGGCGCGGCCACCATGAAGATGATGAGCAGCACGAGCATGACGTCGATGAACGGCGTCACATTGATCTCATGCGCCTCCTCGAGCTCGTCGCCGAACCTTTCGTTCAATCTTGCTGCCATGGCTAGCTTCCCTCACTCCGCCGCCAGCGCTGCAGGGTGCTGCAGCATGCGGAAGTCGAGGTCGCGGCTCACCAGCCGTTCCACGCTCGCCGACACGTCGGCGAGCATCTGCCGATAGCCGGTGATGGAGCGGGCAAAGACGTTGTAGATGACGACTGCCGGAATGGCGGCAACGAGGCCGAGCGCCGTGGCGAGCAAGGCCTCGGCAATGCCCGGCGCGACCACCGCGAGGTTGGTGGTCTGCGCTTCCGAAATGCCGATGAAGGCGTTCATGATGCCCCAGACCGTACCGAACAGGCCAACGAACGGCGCGGTCGAGCCGATCGTGGCGATCACGCCGGTGCCGCGTGACATGCGCCGCCCTGCCTGCGCCTCGATCCGCGTCAGGCGCGAGGCGACGCGTTCCTTGAGTCCGTCGCCCTTGGCATGGGCCAGCGCGCCTTGCGAGAGCTCCACCTCCTGGCTTGCCGCCCGTACCAGTAAGGCACCGGTACCGTTGCTGCCGTCGAGCGCGCGGCTTGCATCCGCGAGGCTCAGCGCCTCGCTGATCGATCGAAATGCGCGCCTCGCGGCGATCCTTGCGGCAAGAAGCTCCAGTGATTTGGCCAGCCACACGGTCCAGGTGACGAATGAGGCGAAAGCGAGCCCGATCATCACCGCCTTCACCACGACATCGGCATTCATGAACATGCCCCAGGGCGAGAGGTTGTGGGGCAGAGCGAGCTTTATCGCAGGCGGAGCGGGGTGCGCCGCCTGCGTTGCCTCGGCGGCCGGCGAAGTCTCCACGGCATCTTGTGCTGCGGCTTCGGGCTGAACGGCTTGCCCCGGTGCAGGCTGGGCAGCCTGCTCTTGAGCAAAGCTCTGGGGAGGCATCGACAGACCTGAGAGAAGCACGGCGGCCAGGCTCGCCGCTTTCATAAGGCTCATACAACTCGTCACTCTGCCCACGAATTCGTCCTCGGCTCGTCCGGAGATAATTCTGGACAAATACACTCAACTATTACGATGGATCAATCACCGCGTGCGAGGAATTTGTGAGGTGAGGCCTGGGCAGCGCGCGCCGCCTCCGCAGCCTGGAGTGTCCGGCATCAAGCGATCTTCCAGCGCGAAGACCGCGGAAAACTACGTGCCCTACGTTGCCCCCCTCTGTCCTGCCGGACATCTCCCCCACAAGGGGGGAGATCAGCCATCGTCAAGGGTTTCGCCAATCTCCAACGCTGGCTGGCGAAACCGATGCGGCCGTCCGATCTCCCCCCTTGTGGGGGAGATGTCCGGCAGGACAGAGGGGGGCACTGTCCCGCCGGCCTATCCAACCTACCTCCGCCTCGCCTCGCGATGGACCATAAGGGGCATTGGACGGAATGCGACGTTGCCGGAACGGACGCCTCGCTCGGACTCACGCGGGCCAAGGGATGTGTCGAGCAGATCCAGTTCATCGAATTGACGGGGGGGCATCACAGCCGCCACGCGCTTCACCGCGCGACGAACGTACTGCTCAGCACGCATTTGTGAACGGGACAGTATTTCTTGTCGGCGGTTGGAACGCCTGTCCTGGCGGCCACTTCGTCGGTTTGGCATTCTTTCTGGCCGTCCACAAAGCGGTCGTAAATCGGCAGGCTGAAGCTGCGGGTCGAGGGGTAGCGCAGAATGGCGGCGCCGTCCTTTGAAAGGACCGCCTGCACCTGCTCGCAGGTCATGCCGGCTATGTCGTAGCGATCGGCAGCCCAGGCATTGGCCGCAATGAGCAGCAAGGGGATTGCGATCGCGATCCTCTTCATCGGGCTCCTTTCCGGAGGCGCTTGGGGCCCCAAACCCGACAATCATCTGCGGCTGGCGCGCCCCGAAATTCAAGAGGCTCGTCGTTCAATGTGGCTCAAATTGCTGAAAGGTGAGCAGCGACAGACGAGGCGAGAGCGGGTCAGCGCCGCCTGTCGAACTCCAAGAAGTCCCTCTCGATACACTTCGCGACCGGACAAGAATTGGTATCTGCGGTCGGCACGGTCGCCCAGGTAGCGAACTGGGAGGGGTCGCAGTAGCCGCTGTCCCGAACATAGCGATCGTAGAGCGGCAGGCCCGGGACACGCGCCGACTTATAGCGCAGGATGGCGGCGCCCTGCGATTGGATCAGACCCTGGACCTTGGCGCAGCTCATGTTGGTGATCTCGTAGCGCGAAATGGCCGAAGCATCCGCCGCGGCGAACAACAGCGGAACGACGATTGCAATTCTTTTCATGAATTCCCTTTCGAGGATGCGATTCTTGCGATCCGTGCAGCAAACGCAGGACGCCGAGCGATGTTTCCGGAGGCAGGCGAGGTTGGAGAAGCAATTCACAGACTACGGTCAAACGATCGGTGGCCGCTGATAAGACCAGGGAACCGCATGACATGGAATACTCGGGGCGCAGCCTTGCACGAACAGTTCGAGCGCAACCTCGTTCCATCAGGAATTTCGCCATTGTTTGCGGACATGAGGAAGGTCGTGGCTTCCCTAACGGAAGATTGCGATGCCGGAGTCGCACGTAGCGGCAACCTGGCTGTTACAGAAAGTCCTGCGCGTCGCATTGTGCGGTTACAGAGCGGTTCGAGTATCTGGCCAGCAGAGGCCTGGGAGCCGAGTGAAAGGGAGGAGCCCTATGCGGAGAGATGTTCCGCGTGTCCGCTTCATTCTACCGGGCGAACGCATGTTGGTCGCCCTTCTCGTCGTCATCGCCTCTCTCCTCCTTCTGCAGGATTCGGCATTTGCGTCGCTTAACATCACCGGCCGCAGGACCGCCCTGGTCATCGGCAACAGCGAGTACCAGGCGCTCCCCAAGCTTCCCAACGCTGTCAACGACGCCAATCGTGTGAAGGAAGTCCTCCAACGCGCAAACTTCGACGTCGTGGTTGGCGAGAATCTCGATGGCAAGGGACTGGAAAAGACCATTCGCGATTTCCTGCGCAGCCTGAACGACGGCGACATCGCATTGTTCTACTATAGCGGGCATGCCGCGCAGGTGGCGGGCGAGAACTACATCTTTCCAGTCGATGCCAGCCTGGCGTCCTCCTATGATCTGGAAGTCCAGGCGTATAATGTCGGCAACCTGCTGGACTACATGCGGCAGTCCTCGTCCCTGCAGATTGCGATCCTTGACGCCTGCCGCGACAACCCCTTCAGAAACGGTGTCTACTACGTAGGAAAGAAGAAGGTCGACGTGGCCGGAAATCAGGGCCTCGCCGCGCCGATGCCGGGTCTTGGCTCGCTGATCGTTTATTCCACGGCGCCCGATCAGGTGGCTTATGACGGCGGCGGGTCGGTCAGCCCTTTCACCGGTGCCTTCGCGAAAAACGCACTGACGCCCGGCACCGAAGTGCGGGAGCTGATCACCAGGATCCGGAACGAAGTGATCAGCGAGACCGGCGGCAGGCAGGTTCCCTGGGACGTGTCGAGCCTCACGACCTCGTTCTACTTCGTGAAGAACCAGAACCTGCTGGTCGTGCAGAATACGACCGACGTCAGAATACCGTCCACGGTGATGGCCAAGGCGGCGCTGAAGATTCCGATGCCGCTTGGCAGCGGAAACGCGCCCTTGTCGGTCCAGTTTGCGCAGCTCCCCGATCGCGGCACGCTTTGGATCGGCAATGAAAAGATTGATCAGTCTTCCGCAATTTCCGCCGAGCAGCTTTCCCAGGTTGCATTCGAGCCGGATCCTGCCGACCGATCGCCGCAGCACGTCAAATATGTCGTGAGCACCGATGACGGGCGCACGGCCAGCGGCGAGGTGAACATTGCCTTTGAGGCAGCGCCGGAGAGCGACAAAGCCGCGCCCGCGGTGGCCCAATCCAATTCGGACAAAAAGCCAGTGCAGATGGCGATGGCTGTCGATGTGGGAACCGGCTTTGCCAACCTGCCCGGCGCTCAGCTTTCCGACGCGCAAGCCGATACCGGCTGGCTGCGATTGGCAGATCATGACCCCGGCGTGCTTGTGGCGCTAAACGACAAGGTGGTTTCGAGCGGCGACCTGTTCCGGACGGCAGATGTGAGACATCTCGTGATACGTCCCTCGCTCGCGGCGGCCGGCGAGAAGCTGGCGGTCAACCTTGTCCCGGCGACTGCGGACGGCAACACGAAGCCTGTGGCGATCACCGTTGCCGCTGCGGTGAACAAATGTGACGAGCTCGCAGCCGAGCCCTTCGACATTCAGGGTGTCACCGAAGGGGTGCTGCCAAACGAGATCGACGTTCAGGCCGCCGGCGAAGCCTGCAAGCAAGCGGTCGCGCAATATCCCGACGTCGCGCGCTTCAAATATCAATACGGCCGGGGGCTCTATGCCAAGGGCGATTTCGACGGCGCGGTCGAGCAGTTCAAGTCGGCCTATGATCAGGGACACGTGCGCGCCGGATACATGCTCGGGCGTTTCTACCAGCTCGGCGTCGGCGTGGAGCGCGATCCGGCCAAGGCCGTTACCTATTTCGAGGCGGGCACCAAGAAAGGCGACCCTTACGCCCAGTATTCTCTCGCCAAGACGCTTATCCAGGGCAACGGCATCGCTGTCGACGTCGATCGCGGCATGAAGCTGCTGATGAGCGCGGCCGAGTCCGGCCACACCTACGCGCTGAACCAGCTGGGTTTTGAATATCGGAACGGCAAGAATATCGGGCAGGATCTGCCGCGCGCGGTATCGTTCTTCCAGAAGTCTACGAATCGCGGCGATGTGTGGGGGATGGTCAATCTGGGCATCCTTTATCGCGACGGCCAAGGGGTAGACAAAAACACCGGAAAGGCGCTGGACCTTTTCAAGCAGGCCGAAAAGGGCGGCCAGCCGGAAGCTGGAACGCTGATCGGCCAACTGCTGCTGGACACCGGCAACGCCAGTCCGGATGAGGTCTTGGGCTGGTACCGCAAGAGCGCTGAGCTCGGCCAGGCTTGGTGTGCCGTCACCGCCGCCGATTTCATTGCCGCGCATCCTGACCTGGCGAAGGATTCGGGAGAAGGCATCCGGTACTACGCCCTGGCCGCCTCGCAGAATACCGGAGACGTTTCGAAAACTGCGAGAGCTGCTTTGGCTCATCTTTCCGACAAGGCCATCGCCTCGGAAGTGCAGGCGACGCTGGCGAGGATGGGACACGATACCGGCAGGATCAACGGCAAGCTCGGGTCCTCTACGCGCAAAGCCGCAGTGGCAGTGCTCGGCGCAGGCGCGCCGAAGGATTCGCGCGAACTCCTGGTCCAGCTGGTCCGCAAGGAATGGATTACCTCGAGACCGAGACTTGACATGCTTTGATTGGGGAAATGCGATGCCTAGGATTGTATTGGCCCTATTGACTTGCACCGCAATGGCCACGGTGTCCGCATGCGTGTCGCAGCTGCCGATGCAGCTGCCGATGCAGAGAGTCGACCAGCCGGTCCAGGCTAAGCCGACCAAGGCGAAACAAGCGAAGCTGAAACGTCGCGTTTCGCAGCAACCAGCAGACGCAGCAGATCCGATGCCGTTCCCAACGCCCATGGAACATAGCCGAGGCGGCGGAGGTAATGGCGGCGGTGGTGGAGGTAATGGCGGCGGTGGCGGCGGCAACGGTGGAGGTGGCGCTGGTGGCGGCGGCGGTGGTGGCAACGGTGGCGGTGGCGGAGGCTGGGGATGATCCCCTTGGGAATTGCTGAAGCCGAGCCGCGGCAGTTCTGCTACGTCTAGTAGTGCCAGTTGCGCAGTTTCGCTGGCATTGGCACAGATTTAAACCTGGCGACGCCGCGGCAGACCTGAATGCTGTCCATTTCCGAGACGACATTGCGGACATTGGAGGCCTCGGCGCGGCCGCTCTTCGCGCGCCGGGTCCAGGCCGCGCTTGCTGAGAAATATCTGCATTTCCTGCCGCGCTTTCCGGAACCGGTGCAGGCGGCGATCGTCGGCAATATGCTCGGGCGCGCCTCGCGCTGGGGCATATACGGCCAGCGCGCCCTGCTCGCCTTCTGCGAGCTGATGATTTCGGTCGCCGCGAATTTCGACGAGCAGCCTGACATTCGTGCCGTGCTGCAAGGGCAGGACGGGGCGCGCGACCAGGTGCTGACTGCGCTGCCCGGCCTCGTCTCGGAGGCGGCCTGGGCCGAGGCGGAGCGCAATGCGACCACCCTGTCTTTCTACGTCAGGCCTTCGATGATCGAAGCGGGTGAAGCGGAACGGACGGCTGCGGCCATTCTGCTCGTGCTCCACGACCGGCCGGAGGCGGCTTCCGCATCCGCGACGGTAGAGGCCGCCCAGGCGCTTGCCGGTCGGCTCGGCCTTGCGGATATCCCGGATGCGCTGCTGGTCCTCGCGGCCTGCCGCTCGCTCTACGGCCAGGCGTTCGACGAGAGCCGGCTGCCGTGGGCCGACGGCGTGTTCGGCGCCGGCCTGCCGCCGCGGGCGGTCGTGAACGCGCTGCGCCTCAGGCTGGCGCTCGACTTCGCCCGGTTCGTTTGAGGCGGATATGGCGAAGCTCCCCGACCCCGGCGAAGCGGCGAAGCAGGCGGCACAGGCCGCCAAGAAGGCAGGCGACGCAGCCGACAAGGCGTTGAAGACTGCCGACGCGGCGAAGAAGACGGCCGACAAGGTGAAGGCCAAGGCCAAAGAGGCGGCAGAACTCGCCAGGCAGGCCTATGCGCTCGCCAAGGACCCGGCCTTGCGCGAGCAGGCCTTCGCAAAGGCCCGGCAGATGGCCTCCGCGCTCGAGCATCGGGCCGACAAGGCGCTGGGCGATGCAAGCAAGGCGTTTCGCGACGCGGCCGACGGTGCGAACCAGCTCTATTCCACGCTCGAAGATCAGCTCAAGGCGCCGGGCGTCCCCGAGGCGCTCGAGGAGATGGTTCGGCATGAACTGCCTGCTGTCCCCCAGCTCATCCCGCAAGGCATTGCCGCCAAGCTCGGGCCGGCGGCCGATGCTCTGCAGGCGGCCGCCGGGCAAATCCCGGCGGCGGCGACGAGTGCGGCCGCCAGGGCGGCGAGCGCGATAGCGGCGCCCGCAATGCCGGCACCGGATTCCAGCCCGGTCGTGCTGCCTTGCGGCAAGACGATCCCTGGGCCGCCTCACGTCAAGCAGGCGCAGGTGGCGGCGATCGTCGATGCGATCGGCAAGGATATCGGTTCGCACCCGCTGCGGCAGGAATACATGGAGAAGGTGCGGGACCTGAAGACCACCGCCGACAACATGCTGGCCGCGGGAATGGACGAGGGCGAGGTGGCGGAGATCGTGAGCTGGAAGCGGCGCGCCCTCGGCCAAGAATACAAGGAGCTGACGCCGGAACCGCTTCAGACCTATATCCGCGCCGTCAACCACAAGCGATATGGCGACCCGCTTGGCCCGACCTGTCAGGCCTTCCGCGAGCGGTTGCTTTCCAACAAGGAGATCATCGAAAAGGCCAGCAGGCCAAACGAGGAGGTGGACAAGCTGCTTGGCGGGTTCAAGAAATGGCTGGATACGATGCCGGCCGACGACATCGCCAAATGGGCCGACGAGGTGAAAAAGCTGAAGCCATGATCATCCGCAGCTTCTACGACATCGCCGACCGGCTCGAGCTGGCTCAGGATCTGAGCGTCAAGGGCCGGCCGGCCAATTTCGCCGCGCCGCTCGCGCCGGGCTTTTTCTCGGGCACGCCCGAGCGGCATGTCTTCGTCGTTCCCTCGAAACGCGGACCTTGTCTCGGCTTCAACGGCCATCTCCTCATCCTCGATGCCGGCACACGGCTTGCCCTTCGGCAGACCGGCCAAGGCCGCTTCCTGGTGATCGCGCGGGGCGACGACGTGCTCGCCGAGATCCCGGCGCCGGAGCCGGACGATTATGTTGACGACGACGATGAGATGAACGACTTTTTCGTCTGGCTGGTCGGCCGCTTCAATACTGCGGAAGCGCGCGCTGCCTACACGGTCTAGGATTTCGCCATGCCGCCTGCCGCGCGCGTCACTGACATGCATGTCTGCCCCATGGTGAACGTGCTCGTTCCCCATGTCGGCGGCCCTATCCTGCCGCCCGGCATGCCGACCGTCCTCATCGGCGGGTTGCCGGCCGCCCGCGTTTCGGATCTCTGCACCTGCGCTGGCCCTCCCGACGTCATCGTGACCGGTGCCTATACGGTCCTGATCGGCGGCATGCCAGCCGCGCGCATCGGCGACATGACGGCGCATGGCGGGACGATCGTTATGGGCCAGTTCAATGTGCTCATCGGCGAAGCCGGCGGTGGCTCCGGCTATATGGGCGGCGGCGCAGGCGCTGGGGAAGGTGGCGCCCCGGATGCCGGGGAGGGCTCCGCCGGGTTGCTCACCAGTGCCAATTCCTCCTCCTCGGCCGCCACGAAGCAGGCCGAAGCCCTGCGGCAGGCGGCAAAGGACGGCGTGCCCTTCTGCGAGCTCTGCAACCAATGACGGCAGGTGCCGAGACGCTTTATGCCGTCATCGATACCGCCCGGGACGCGCGGCTCTATGGGCTCGTGATGCAGGCTTCCGACCAGGCTTGCCTGTTCGGCGGCGAGCTTGCCGAGCCGCTCAACCGGGCAGCCCCCTATCTCGTCGACCTGAAGAGCCGTGAGCCGCTGTTCAACTCCTGGCGCGACGAGGGCCGCGGCCAGTCCTGGGGCATCATGGCAAGGTCTGCCATGCCGCTCGGCGAGCTCAGGCGGCATTTCAGGCGCTTCATGGTGGCGAAGCTCCCCGACGGCATGGTCGCGCAATTCCGCTTCTACGACCCGCGTGTCTTCGGGCCGTATTTGTCGAGCTGTACGCCTGAGGAACTGGCGCCCTGGTTCGAAGGCGTGTCGGCATATCTGGTCGAGAACCGGGAGGCGGGAGGCTTTCACGAGTTCACGCTGCGCGAGGGGCAGCTGCATGATCGCGCGGCGGAGTAGGCTGTTTTCAGGCTTTAGATCGAAGCGATCCGCCCTCTGGCGGCCATAGGTTTTGAAGTCGGCGCTGCCCCTCATCGCCCTGCCGGGCACTTCTCCCCGTAAACGGGGAGAAGGACGCCGGCCGATTTGTCGGCGCTTCTTCTCCCAAGGTCGGCGATTGGCGAAATCAAAAAAGAGAGCGTCCCTCTCCCCGTTCACGGGGAGAGGATGGCGGCAGCCAGGTGAGGGGCAGCGCCGACGATGAAAATTTACGCAATCGAAGCGTGTGATCAGCCACCAACCACGCCACACGATTTACTTCGGCTTCGAAGCCTTCGCATACGCATCGCTGAAATAGGCCAGAAACACGTCCAGCATGCCGTTTTCGTGCGGCTTCTCCATCGCTTCCCAGGTCGCCACGAAGGTCTCCCAGGCGCGGGTCTTTCGCGAGGCGAAGGCCGAGCTCGATACCTTCTTCTCGATCGCCTCGGGGGAGAGGTCTTCCAAGAGGCGCGCCAATGCCTTCTGCATGGCGGCATAGGTGGCGAACTCATGGGTCTTGAGGTCGTGGAAGGCCTCATCGACGCTGCGCTTGGCGTCCAGATAGCCGGCGCGGCGCGCGAACATGATTTCCAGCACCTCTTCCGGGCGTGGCACGAATTTGAGCGGGTTGTTGTCGACCGCGCCGATCATGGTGCGGTTGCTGCTCTTGGCCATCACCTTTGCCGCGGCGCGCGCCTTGAGCAGGATCGCCAGCTCCTCGATGACGGCGCGCAGCACCGTGCCGATCTCGGCCGCGACATCCGCCTGGTCTCGCTGGAGGAAGACGTTGGGCGACACGCCGGCACCCGCAGCTATGGCGCGCAGGATCGCCTCTGCGCCGGCTGAGCCGCCCCCACCCGGCTGGTGAGCCGCGGGCGGGGTCGGCGTCGCCGGACGTTGCGGCTGAGGGGTGGCCGCTGGCGTGGGATAGGAAGGCGGCGCAAACGGCTCGCCGCCGAAATCGAAAGGCGAGGGGGGCCGTACGGCAGGCGACGGCTGGCCGGCAGCGGGGTAGGCTTTGCGTTGCGGCGCCGCATCCTGGCCGAAAGGCGATTCACCCGGGGCCGGCGCGAACGAGTCAGGCTGCTGCGCGGCCGGCCGCTCTGCCGGCTTCGCGAAATCCTCGAACGGGTTGCTCGAGATCACTGGCGGCAGGTCGAGGTGGCGCTCGGCGAAATCGGCGCTGCGCTGGCCTTGCTTCTCGCGCGCCATCAGCTCGCGTCTGCTGATCGGCGGCGGCGCCGGCTCGCCGGTGTCCCAGATATTGTCGGAATTCCTGGCCGGGGCCTGGAAAGGCGAGGCTTCGCCTTCCTCCGCGTCGCCGGCAGCATCGATGGACACGGAGATCAGGTAGTGCCCGATCTTCAGCCGGTCGCCGTCGGCGAGCGGATGCGGGCTGCGGACGCGCTGCGACGCGCCGTTCACAAACGTGCCGTTGCGCGACACGTCGTAGAGCCAATAGCCGCCTTTTTCGTAGCGGATCTCGCAGTGCCGCCCCGAGATGAACATGTTCGGGTCGGGCAGCGTCCAGTCGCGATGCTCACGGCCGATCTCGAAGCCGCGCTGGTTCGCCCGATAGCTCAGCGGCCCGCCGTCAGGCAGTGCGTCGACATTGTCGATCCTCAGGCTGATCGTCATCAACTAGCGTCCGTCCCATCGGAAACGCCCGCAAGGCTAACTCCGAATGTTTACTTAATTTAGCCGTGCCCGAGCTTCTTGCAAGAAAGCGGATCGAGCCGCCTGCGGGGCGGAGGACGTTTGCTTTTTTTCGCCGTGCGTGGCTTAAAGCGGCTCTGCCCTTCTGCAAAACAACTAAACCGTCCCGGGCCAGCTCCCGTCATGTTCTCATTGCAAGGCGGATGGCCATGTCGACGAAAATGCGCAGTGTCGCCGCTCTGTCCTTGCGGTCGACCCGCGCCAGCACGGAAAGCACCCCGGCGTTCACGGCCTTTGCGGTAAGATAGGGCGGAGGGGTGACCGGCATCGAGTCCGGCCCGATCATGCTCCCCCCGCTCCAGCCGGAGGCGAGCGCTATCCATACGCCTGGGGTCCTCGTCCGGGAAGCCATGCCCGCATCGAGAGCCGCAATGCGCGTCGCCTCCTCGGGGCGCCGCACCCAATCCTCGGCAAGCGCCAGCAGGCGAAGGTCGTCGGGGGCGAGCCTGTCGGGGAGCGTGTTCAGGCACTGGTGTCCCCACCAGACGGCTTCGCGGCGCCCGAGCAGATAGGCCGAGAAGGTAATCGCGTCCTCCGGCGTTGCGCTGCCCGCGAGGTCCCTGACGAACTCCAGCGAGCCGCGGTCCGACGGACGCGCGGCCATGTCGTCCAGCGCGGTCGGAAAGGCCTGGAACAAGTCGCGCGCCGTGCTGAATCGAAGCCTCTGCGTCATGTCCCCACACAGGGGCAATAGGGCAATAAGGCAATAGGGCAATAGGCGGAGAAGAGAGACCTTAGGGCTTTGAAAGCCGCGTCAGAGAAGAACCCTATTCCCCTATTCCCCTATTCCCCTATTGCCTTATTCCCCTCAGCTGTTGATCTTCACCAAGGACCCCTTGATGTCCATGACGCCGCCTGCCGAATGCGTCGACATCACCGCATCTGACTTCAGATCGGTCGCCTTGATTTCGATCTGCAGCGATTCGAGCGATATCTTTTCAGGCGTCATGGTGATCTTGCTCGATCCGACGGTGATCTCGACTTTTGTGCCTGCGTCGATTTTCAGGACCTGACCGACATCCAACGTGTCGTTCTGTCCGATCTCGCTCTTGCGGTTGATCTTGACCTTGCGCGCTTCGTCGTTCTCGACGACCGATTCCAGATTGCGCTGCGCGTGAAGGCGCAGCAGTTCGCTGCCTGAGCTGTCGTCGAAGATGAGCTCGTTGTAGCCGCCGCCGCCTTCCGTTGAATTCGACTTCAGGCCGGAAATGTTCTTCTGGCCGGGCAGGTCGTAAGGCGGCATGTTCTTGTCGTTGTATATCGCGCCGACGATCAGCGGCTGGTCCGGGTCGCCTTCGAGGAAATCGACCAGCACCTCCATCCCGACACGCGGGATATAGATCCCGCCCCACTGGTTGCCTGCCCATACCTGGGCGACACGGCAGCGGCGGGACTGGTCCTTCTTCTGGTCCCAATGGAAGCGCACGAGAATGCGGCCGTATTCGTCTACGTCTATATCGCCGCTGCCGACGACTTCCGCCGTCTGCGGGCCTTGGATCACGGCCTTCTTGGTGACCCGGGGAGGTGCGTAGGTCTTGTCGCTTTTGATGAACTCGTACCATCCCATATAGATGCGCTCTGCCGGGCTGGCGGCGCCGCTGCGGTAGGACTGCGGGCCGAACTTGTGGCGGCAGCGAAGCGCCAGATACTCGGCGTCGAAACCGCTGCCGCTCTTGTCTTCCAGGGTGACGAGCGCGCCGGGAAAGCAGGTCACGCAATCGCCGTCGGCGAAGAAATGGCCGTCTTTCGCGCGTTCCATGTCGCGCCATGCCTGCGCGATCTTCTGGCCGTCGGAGCTTTCGACATAGCGGCCGGGATAGTCGAACACCTCCAGCGTGGCGTTCTCGAAGGGCGGGTTGATGTCTTCGTTGACCGTCAGATCGTTGTTCGGCTTCTTGAAGTCGTAGTCGGTGAGCTTGATCTTGCCAGAGACGTAACGGCGGTCCTGCTCCCAGGTGAAGAAGTCCTCCTTGCGCGTCCTGTGCCCGCCGACTTGCGGTGTATAGCGCCTGGCGCCGCCCGGGAGGGTCTCGAAAGTCGACATCTCGTCGGCGAGGATGAGCTTGTGCTCACCGTCGGAATGCTCGAAGTAGTAACTGATGCCGTACTCCTCCATGAGCCGGCAGACGAAATCCATATCGGACTCGCGATACTGGACGCAGTATTCGAGCTCGGGATAGCCCCGAGACAAGTTGTTGGTGTAGCGCGCGAAGCTGTGCTCCCCGAAGATCTGCTCGATGATCTCCGGCACGGTCTTCTCGTGGAAGATTCGACAATTGCTACGGTAGGCGAGCAGCCTGAGCCATGGCTCGAGGACCAGGCTGTAGGCCTCGTTGTCGTCCGGGTTGGTGCCGACCCAGCGCGCTTCGGTCAGTATTCCGTCGAAATAACGCTTCTTGCCGGGTTCTATTTCGACAGCAATCGTGCAGTTCTGCCCAATCGCGGAATCGAAGTTGACGCCTTTGTCTGTGCTCAGAGCTTCGACGTTGATCTGGAACTTCTCGCTCACACCCTCGATGCAGTCGAAGCTGGAGAGGACAAGCTTATCTTTTCCAAGGGGGGTGTTGAGTTTGGCGAGACGTTTGTCTTGGCGAAGAGAATCCGGCATTCAGAAACTTCCTTCGAAAGGCAGAGCGGTTCAGATCGCCTTTATTGACATAGCACGGCTGGAATTTTATCGTCCATATTAGCTTTCTTCCGTAACTAAATGGAGTCGTCGAATGTCTCCGAAGTTTCTGGCGGCTGTGCTCCTGGGCGCCGGCACCATCGGGATTCAGCCTGCGGTTGCAGATCCGAACGTCAAGGCGGACGATATCGTGCAGTTTTTCGTGCACTCTGCGAAGCTCGGAGCTGCCCGAGGGCTCTGCATCGGTACGGCGCAGGAATGCGACAAGACCGCCCCCAAGCCGAAGGGCTTCGATATGCTGGTCAACTTCGACCTGGATTCGGCCAGGCTCACGGACCAGGCGCGGCAGAACCTCGAGGAATTCGCCAAGGCGCTGCGCAACGAACAGCTCTCAAGCGCTCATTTCGTCGTCGAAGGTTATACGGACGCGCGTGGGAGCGATCAGTACAATCTCGGCCTTTCGGAACGCCGGGCCGAGGCGGTCACGAAGTTCCTCTATGACAAGGGCATTGCCCCGGACAAGGTGACGGCGGTCGGCTTGGGCAAGACAAATCCGCGCGTGCCCGATCCGCTGGATGCGGTGAACCGCCGCGTGGAGATGCGGATCAAACTGCAGTGACCGCATAGCATCGGCAAGAAGGCGCTCGCGGGCGGCGTTGCATTTTCAGGGGTGGGCCTGCTCGCATGCGATATGATTGGCTGCTCGAACCTGTATCGGAAGCGGAGCCCTGCGGTCCCGACCTGGACGATATCGGTGACGAGAAATATCTGAATTACGTCCTTTCCGTCACCAGCCGCATTCCGGAGCGGTATTATAGGGCCGACACCGACAAGGCGATCGACCGCGCCGAAATCAAGCTCAAGGACGAGGTGGAGACGATCGGCTCTCTCCTGAAGGAGACGCGCGACGTCAGGCTGCTGTGCATCGAGGCGCGATTCCAGAGCTTTGCCGGCGAATTGTCGGGCTTCGCCGACTGCGTCGAAGCGATAGCCGGGCTCGTGGAGCGCTTCTGGGAAGACGTGCATCCCAAGGCCATCGACGGCGATTTCACGCTGCGCCAGAACATGCTGGGCGGCCTCGACGACTGGTGGCAGGTCATCCAGCCGCTTCAGCACGCGGCGCTTGTGCGCGACAAGCGTCTTGGCCCGGTTCTTTTCAGGCACTTCGCAATCGCCAGCGGCAGCGCCGAGAAGCGGGGCAACGAAGCCGTGCCCGACATCGGCGACATCCATAGGGCGCTCGCTGCCGAGGAAAACCGCGCGCTTTGCGACATCAGCTTCGACGCGGCGAAGAGGGCCGCGGCTGCGCTGACCCGGATACGCGAGGCCTTCATTGAAAACTCGGGCTACGACTACGTGCCGAGTTTCGACCGGCTGCAGGCTTTCCTCGAGCCGCTGCTGAAATTGTTTCAGGCGGCGCGGCCCGAACTGGTGGTGGCTGCCGCGCCTGTCGAAGAGGCGCCGGCAACAGGCGACGGCGACGGCTCGCAGGCGGCCGATGTTTCTGCCGAAGCGAAAGCGCCTTCGGTCCAAGGCGTTATCGCAAGCCAGGCGGACGCGGCCGCAGCTCTGCTTGCGATCGAGACCTATTTCGCGGCGCACGAGCCCTCGGCGCCGGCTCTGCTCCTCATCCATCAGGCGCGGACGCTGGTCGGCAAACCGTTGATACATGCCATCGAGGTTCTGTTACCTGAGGCCGCACCGCGCGCCATGATCAAGATACAAGGCGACTTTAATCTCCAGCTCAACATGGCGCAGCTGAAGCAGTTGACGGCAGATGTTGCGAACCCTGCGAATGGCGCCAACGGGTCCGATGCGAGTTCGAACACGTTCTCGGCAGGCTCCAGGGGAGAGGCGATGACGCTGATGGCTGAGGTGGAGCATTTCTTCAAGACGGCGGAGCCGTCGAGCCCGGTGCCCATGCTGTTGGCCAAGGCCAGCGGTTTCGCCAACCGGGATTTCAACGCGATTTTGAAGGATCTGATAGGGCCGCCTGCCTAGAGCGACGACAAGCTGCGAGCTGCAATGTGGCAGCCGCCAATTTGTTTGACAAAGTCAGGGCACTCGGGTCTCATCAGCTTACGTAGAGGGAACTGCTCACATGGCATCAGACAGCGGTCAGAAGTTCATCAAGCGCAATCGTCCGCCTCGCGTCCACATAAGTTATCAGGACCCGTACGAGGCCAACAAACAGGTCGAGCTGCCCTTTGTTATGGGCGTCATGGCGGACCTGTCGGGAAATGCCTCGGAAGTCGCCAAGCCGCCGATGGCGGACCGCAAGTTCGTCAACGTCGATATGGACAATTTCGACGCGTATATGGAGAGCGTCAAGCCTGCCGTCGCCTTCCGCACCGAAAACCGGCTCGGCGAAAAGTCCGGCGAGCAGATGGGCGTCAAGCTCACCTTTACCAAGATGGCTGATTTTGAGCCGGCTGCGATCGCCCGCCAGGTGCCGGCGCTTCGGGCGCTGCTCGAGGCCCGCGAGCAGCTCGCCAACCTGCAGCGCTACATGGACGGCAAGTCCGCGGCGGAGGAGAAGCTGCGTGAGCTCCTCGCGAGCCCGGAGCTGATGCGTTCGATCAACGATCGGCGCGCGACGGCTCTCGCGAACCAGTCACAGTCGGAAGATGGCGCTGCCCAGTGAGCGGTGCGACACGTAGTGCGGTGCTGATGAGAGGACATCATGGCTACTGAACTCCAACAGGAAAAGACGGCCTCGGCGGAAGCCGCGTTTCAAGACGCCGACGAATTCGCTTCGCTTCTGAAGCAGAGCTTCAAGCCGCGTAGCGAACGGGCTGCGACCGAGGTCGACAACGCCATCAGCACGCTGGTGCAGCAGGCGCTCGCCGATACGAGCATCATCAAGGAAGACGTGCTGGACACGATCCAGGACATGATCGCCCGCCTGGACGAGAAGCTTTCTGACCAGATGAACGCGATCATGCATGCGCCGGAGTTCCAGGGCATCGAGAGCGCATGGCGTGGCTTGAGCTATCTGGTCTACAACTCCGAGACCGACGCGACGCTCAAGCTCAAGGTCATGAACGTTTCGAAGAACGAGCTCTATCGCGACCTGCGCAACTATCCGGACGCGAAATGGGATCAGAGCCCGCTCTTCAAGAAGCTCTACGAGGCCGAGTTCGGGCAGCTTGGCGGCCAGCCTTATGGCTGCCTCGTGGGCGACTACTATTTCGACCAGTCGGCGGTCGATGTCCGGCTTCTGCGCGACCTCGGCAAGGTCGCGGCCGCTGCGCATTGTCCGTTCATCTCCGGGGCTGCGCCGACCTTGCTTGGCATGGACTCCTGGACGGAGCTTTCCAATCCGCGCGACCTCAGCAAGATCTTCGAGACGCCCGACTATGCCGGCTGGAAGTCGCTCCGGGATTCGGAGAATTCCCGCTACGTGGCGCTCTGCATGCCGCGCGTGCTCGCCCGCGAGCCCTTCGGCGCGAAGTCGATCCCCGTCGAGGAGTTCGATTTCGAGGAGGAGACCGACGGCCACAAGGGCGGGAAATATGCCTGGATGAACGCGGCCTATGCGATGGCCGCCAACATCAACCGCGCCTACAAGGAATGGGGCTGGACCGTCCGCATCCGCGGCGTCCAGTCGGGAGGAGAGGTCATCAACCTGCCCACCCACACCTTCCCGACTGACGACGGCGACATCGACCTGAAGTGCCCCACCGAGATCGCCATCAGCGACCGGCGCGAGGCGGAGCTTTCGAAATCCGGGCTCTTGCCGCTCATTCATCGCAAGAACACCGACAAGGCGGCCTTCATCGGTGCGCAGTCGCTCTACAAGCCGAAGAAGTATGACAACGTCGACGCGACCGCCTCGGACAACATCTCGTCGCGCATCCCGTACATGTTCGCGGTATCGAGATTTGCCCACTATCTGAAATGCATGGTGCGCGACCAGATCGGCGAGACGAAGGAGGCTCCCGACCTGGAGAAGTGGTTGACGAAGTGGATCGTGCAGTATGTCGACGGCGATCCGCGCAATTCGACGACCGAAATAAAAGCAAAGAAGCCGCTCGCTGCTGCCAAGGTTGAAGTGTTTCCCGATGAGGAGAACCCGGGTTATTACTCCGCACGCTTCTTCCTGCGGCCGCATTTCCAACTGGAAGGTATGGATATCGGCATGAGTCTGGTGTCCCGGCTGCCCGGCCAGCAGAACAAGTAGCAAGAATCTGCCGGAATGTAAGGTAAACCGTTGCTGAGATGTCAGCAACGAACGAACTTGGATTGTCGCTCAGCTATATCAAGGAGAGTGCAATGTCTGTTGACATCTTTCTGAAATTCAATGGCCCTGAGGTCGAAGGCGAGAGCAAGGTGGAGAGCCACCCGAACGAGCTGCAGATTTCCAGCTGCTCTTTCTCGGCCAACAACTTCGGAACCCGGCACACGGCAACCGGCGGCGGCGCAGGCAAGGGCGACGCGAGCGATGTGTCCTTCACGATGGACGCGGACAAGTCGGCCGTCTCACTGTACGACCACTGCGTCCAGGGCACGCATTTCGACGACGCGACGGTGGTATGGCGCAAGGTATCCGGCGCCGGCGAGGAGCCGATGGAATTCTTCGAGTTGAAGATGAAGGAAGCCTTCCTCTCCTCATTCAACATCGGAACAGCGAACGGCAGCGAGACGCCTCAAGTGTCTTTCGCGATCAACTTCGCGGAATATGAAGCCACCTGGAAGCCGCAGGAGACCAAGGGAACGCCCGGCGGCGGCATCACCAAGCAGTACAACTTCGCGAAGCAGAAGTAGGATCGCTCTCCACGCGGCCCTTGCCGGTCCTGTCGCCTGCGCGATGGGACCGGGCAGGGAGCTGGCATATGGACAAGGCCGTCGGCAAGCCGGCAGCATGTTCGTGGTGTGAAGCGATGGTTCGGCGTAGGTTGCGATGCGTGAGGGAGATTCCAGGGCGCCTGGTTTCCAGATCCCGTTGATGTTGGCATTTCGGGAAGCTTCCAGCGCCGGAGACGCCACGAAACGGATCGAGGAACGCGTGGCGGGCGAGCGTATCGTCTCCGCGCGCGGCTCGCTACGCCGCCGCGGCGCCGACGAGGCGTTGCTGCGGCGCGACCTTGCAGTCGATCTTCTGTCGCTCGCCAATACGATCGACCTCGCCTCCGCGATCGACATATCCGACCTCGACTATGTGAAGCGGTCGATCGTGAACTACGGCCTGCCGGACCTCTCCGGCCTCACGAGCCTGGAGGCCGGTGTGGACGAGATTGGCATGTACCTCAAGGAGGCGCTGCTCGCCCACGAACCCCGGCTGCGGCCGGAGTCGATCCATGTCGAGCAAGCGGTGCAGGTCGACGACGAAACGCATCGCGTGAGCTTCTCCATCACGGCCGAGATGGCGTGCAATCCGCTCGATCTGCCGCTGGAATTCGTTGCCGAGGTCGAGGTGGATTCGGGAAAAATACGCCTTACCCGCTTGCCGGTCTCCACATGAACCGCGCGTTTCTCGAGCTCTATAACCGGGAACTGCAGCTGCTCTACGAGCGTTCGAAGCAGTTCGCGGAGGAATTCCCCGGCGTCGCCGAGCGGCTGGGCGGCCTGACCAGGGAGACGATGGACCCCGGTCTGACCAGCGTGCTCCAGGGCAGCGCCTTCATGGCGGCGCGTGTCCAGCTCAAGCTGAAGAGCGAGTTCGCACAATTCACGTCGGCGCTCCTCGACCAGCTCTTGCCGAACTATCAGGCGCCGATACCGGCAACGACGCTGGTTCAGGCGGCGCCGCCCTACGAGGATCCGGGGCTGGTCGAAGGCAGGCGCTTTGGCCGCGGCGACTATCTCGATGCCGTCTATGTCGAGAAGGAGCGCCGCGTCGCCTGCCGGTTTCGCCTGCGGTCCGACCTTGTTCTATGGCCGCTTCATCTGGAGGCGGCCGAGTATTACGCAGCGCCCGCGCCTCTTCATGCGCTCGGCCTCGAAGTCGCCCCCGGCATCGCCGCCGGGCTGCGTCTCGGCTTCCGCCGGCTTTCGGCGCAGCCGGGATCGGAGAGGGGCAACGGCTCCAAGCCCGAGGGCCCGGTCAAGGATGTCAAGGTGGACAGCCTGCCCGTCCACCTCCTAGGCTCCGCCAACGATGCGGCCGCAGTCTACGAGCAGCTCTTCGCGCATTGCCGACGCATCACCATTCGCTATCTCGATGCCTTCGGCGATCCACGCTTCCTGGCCGCTCCCCTGGACCTGATCGAACAGGTCGGATTCGGCGAGCAGGAATTCTTGTCTGAGAGCGACGATCGCGTTTTCTCCGGCTTCAACCTGCTGCTCGACTTCTTTACCTTCCCGAACAAGTTCCTCGGCTTCAGGCTGCGAGGGCTGCGCCGCCTGCTCGCCCAGATCGACTCGCCGGCATTCGACCTGATCTTCGAGTTCTCGGCTGCGGTGCCGCGCCTCCAGTCGGTCGTCCGCCCGGAGATGTTCGCGCTCTACACCGTTCCGATCGTCAACCTCTTCGAGATGAACTGCAGCCGCGTGCCGATCCGGCGCAACGAGCACGAGCACCATGTCGTCCCTGATCGTAGCCGCACGCTCGATTTCGAAGCCCATCGCATCATCGACGTCTATGCGCATTATCCGGGGCGGCGGGACAAGGTTCCCGTCTTCCCGCTCTACAGCCAGCCGACGGAGAATGTCCGCGCCTCCGACGCGCTCTACTATACCGCGAGACGGCTTCCCCGCCGCCGCACCTCGGAGGAGAGGCGCGCGGGCGCGGTGAGCGCCTATGTCGGCTCCGAGCTTTTCATCTCGCTCTACGAACCCTCGGCGATCGACGATCGCGAGCGCGTTCGCGAGCTCAGCGTCCGCTGCCTTGCATCCAACCGGCATCTCACCGACCAGCTGCCGGTCGGCGAGGCGGGCGCCGACTTCTACCTTGTCGAGGACACAACCATCCCGCTTCGCTGCGTCTCCGAGCTCACCAAGGCGCGTGAGTCCCTGGTCACCATGGAGCGCCGGCACGCCGATCCTACCGCCTTCGGCGCAACGCAGTGGAAGCTCATCACCTTTCTCGCCCTCAACCATCTTGGCATCGTCGATCATGACGAGAAGAACAGCGCAGGCGGCCTGAGGGAGCTACTGTCGCTTTTTGCAGACCTCTCCGACGTGATCTCCGAACAGCGTATCCGCGGCATCGAGAGCGTTTCGAGCCGGCCCATCGTGCGGCGGCTGCGCCAGAAGAACGGCTTCAACGCCGCGCGAGGGGTCGAGATCACCGTTACCCTCGACGAGAAGGCCTTTGAAGGCATTGGCGTTTTCCTGCTCGGCGCGGTCCTCGACCGTTTCTTCGCCGAATACACCTCGATCAACAGCTTCACCGAGACGGTGATCGAAACCAGGCAGCGCGGCGTCATCAAGAGATGGGCCCCGCGCGCCGGAATGGGGCGGCTGCTGTGACCTTTCGCGAGGATCTGCGGCGCGACCCCTGGAGTATCGATTTCTTCGCGGCGCTGCGCGAGCTCGAGCGGGGCGCAAAGGCCAAGCCGCGCATCGGCGAAAGCACGGTTACCGCTGAGGACGTCATCGATCTAGGTCAGGACCCTTATGTCGAGTTCCCGGCCTCGAACGTTACGAAATTCGAGGAGCGCGACGGACAGGCCCCGAGGCTCTTCTCGCGATTTCTGGGATTCTTCGGCCCGCAAGGCGCGCTCCCGCTCAACACCACGGTCGACGCCTATCTCTGGTCCAACAGCCGCGACCCGTCCTTCGCGCGTTTTACGGACATCTTTTCGAACCGCTTCCTTCAGCTCTTCTTCCGGGCCTGGGCCAACGCCCGGCCGATCTCCCATCACGACCGTCCTGACGACGACCGCTTCGCCGACTATGTGGGCGCCTTCGCCGGCATCGGCGTGGCGAGCCTCAAGGGTCGGGACAGCCTGGACGATATCGCCAAGCTTCCCTTTGCCGGACTGGTCGACCCGCAAGTCAAGAGCGCTTCGCGGCTGCGCCAGCTCGTCCGCGGCATCTTCCATGTCGAGGTCGATGTCGAAGAGCGCATCGGCTCCTGGCTGACCTTCGAGCCATCGGACAGGCTGTTGCTGGGCGGCGGCGACGCGGCGCTCGGCGTGGATACCTATCTCGGCGATCGCGTCTACAGCATCAACGACAAGATCTGCATCGTCATCAAGGCGCGCGATCTCAGGCAGTACCGGCAGTTTCTGCCGACCGGCGATCTCTCGGACCAGCTCACCGACCTCACCTTCTTCTACATCGGCCATCGCTTCGAATTCGATGTGAAGCTGTCGCTTCCGGCGCGGCATGCGCCGCCCACCCGGCTTGGCCAGTCCGGCGAGCTTGGCTGGACGGCCTGGATCGCGCCCGACAATGACGCCGGCGACGATGTCTATTTCGACGATGCGCATTTCAACGCCCTGGAGCGGCGCAGGGCACAACGGGCTGCCATGCGCAGTTCCAACGCAGGATAGCGCGGCCGCGCTATCGGACAGGTTTTCGGAGGGGATCGCCATGAGTGAAATCAGCCTCGAAACAGTAACCGGCAAGCTGAACCGGCTTGGCTACGACGCATTCATGCGTTCGCTCCGCCATGCCAAAAAGGCCGGCAACCGCAATGTCGAGCTCGCGCACTGGATGCTGCACATCCTGTCGAACGACCGGTCAGACGTGTCGCTCACGCTCGACCACTATGGAATCGATCGCGCGCGGGCGCTGAAGGACATCACCGATCTCGTCGACAGCTTCCGCAAGAACGAGACCGAAATGCCCGGCGTTTCGACGCAGATCACCGACGCGCTCGACCGTGGCTGGCACTATGCGACATTGTATTTCGGCGAGACGCAGATTCGCACCGGCCACATATTGCTGGCGACGCTGAAGTCGCTGGAGCTGAGGCGCGCCCTCAACCAGCTTTCCAAACAGTTCGGCACGCTCGATCCCGATCGCGTCGCGAGCGATGCCCGCTCCATGTGGGCGCAGTCCGACGAGGAGAATCTGCGGCCGATGGATGGCTCCGGGCTCGCAGCGCGCGAGCCTGGATCCGACGCGCCGGCAGGCGAGGGCGCCCGCGGCAACACCGCGCTCGACCGCTTTTCGACCGACATGACGGCGGTGGCGGCCTCGGGCAAGATGGATCCGATCGTCGGCCGTGATGACGAGATCCGTCAGGTCATCGACGTGCTCTTGCGCCGCCGTCAGAACAACCCGATCCTCACCGGCGAGGCGGGCGTCGGCAAGACCGCGGTGGTCGAAGGTTTCGCGCAGCGGCTCGCATCCGGCGACGTGCCGCCGCATCTGAAGGGCGTGAAGCTGCATGCGCTCGATATCGGCCTCATGCAGGCCGGAGCCTCCATGAAGGGCGAGTTCGAGCAGCGGCTGCGCTCGGTCATCGACCAGGTGCAGGCTTCGCCCGTCCCCATCATCCTCTTCATCGACGAGATCCACACGCTGATCGGCGCGGGCGGCCAGGCCGGCACGGGCGATGCGGCTAACCTTCTCAAGCCCGCCCTCGCACGCGGCACGCTGCGCACAATCGGCGCCACAACCTGGAACGAGTATCGACAGTATATCGAGAAGGATCCGGCTCTCACACGCCGCTTCCAGCCGGTCAATGTCGACGAGCCTTCGATCGACAAGGCTGCCTATATGCTGCGCGGCCTGCTCGCTCCGATGGAGAAACATCACAAGGTGCGCATCTCGGACGAGGCGGTGGTCGCGGCCGTCGAGCTCTCCGCCCGCTATATCCCGGCACGCCAGCTCCCGGACAAGGCGGTGAGCCTGCTCGATACGGCTTGCGCCCGTGTCGCCATCAGCCAGTCGACGACGCCCGCCGCGATTGCCGACCTCAAGGACGCGATCAACGCGCGCAAGGAAGAGCTCGAGGCTATCGACCGCCAGGCCGATATTGGTCAGGCCAATCCCAAGCGCATCGAGGAACTGAATGCCGAGATCGCGGAGATAAAGAAGAAACTCGACGATCTCGAGCCCAAGCATGCCAGGCAGGCCGAGATCGTCGCCGACATCGGCAAGCTGCGCGATGCGCTTTCCGCCGAAAAGGCGCAGCCTGCCGACGCTGCCGCTCAACCGGAGGCGTCAGCCGCTGCCGAGGGCGTCGATACGAAAAAGCGCTTGTTCGAGCTCGTGTCGGAACTTGCAGAGATGCGGCCCGAAGACCGCATGATCTACCCCTTCGTCGACGAGCAGGCGGTGGCCTCGGTCGTCTCCGACTGGACCGGCATTCCCGTCGGCAAGATGGTGAGCGACGAGGTGCAGACGATCCTGAAGCTCGCCGGCACGCTCTCCAGGCGCGTCGTCGGGCAGGATCACGGCCTCGAAATGATCGCCAAGCGCATCGAGACCAATCGGGCCAGGCTGGACAATCCCAACAAGCCGATCGGTGTCTTCATGCTGTGTGGCCCCTCGGGCGTCGGCAAGACCGAGACCGCGCTGGCGCTCGCCGACTCGCTCTATGGCGGCGAGCAGAACATGATCACCATCAACATGAGCGAGTTCCAGGAGGCGCACACCGTGTCGCTGCTGAAGGGCGCGCCTCCCGGCTATGTCGGCTATGGCGAAGGCGGCCGCCTGACCGAGGCGGTGCGGCGCAAGCCCTATTCCGTGGTGCTGCTCGACGAGGTCGAGAAGGCCCATCCCGACGTGCACGAGCTCTTCTTCCAGGTGTTCGACAAGGGCATCATGGAGGACGGCAACGGCCGCAAGATCAATTTCAAGAACACGCTGATCATCCTCACCTCGAATGTCGGCACCGAGGTGATCATGAAAATGGCGGACGAGGGCAGGACCCGCCCGAGCCCGCAGGAGCTGGAGCAGGCGCTCAAGCCCCATCTCACGCAGGTGTTCCCGCCGGCGCTGCTCGGCCGCATCGTCACCATCCCCTATTTCCCGCTTTCGGGCGAGATGCTGGGCGGCATCGTCAGGCTGCAGCTCGACCGCATCAAGCGCCGCATCGCGGATAATTACGAGGCGAGCTTCGACTACAGCCCCGCCGTCGTGGACCTTATCGTCAGCCGCTGCAACGACCCGGATTCGGGCGGCCGCATGATCGACAACATCCTCACCAACACGATGCTGCCGGAGCTCTCCAGGCACATATTGAACCGCTCGCTGGAGCGGTCGGAGATCAGCCGCGTTGCGGTCGATGTGAAGGACGGGACTTTTCACTACGAGATCGCGTGAGGGCAAGATGGCGCACGTCAAACTTCTCGAGCGGCCGACAAAGCTCGCCCGGGTGACCTATCTTGTCGATGCGGTGGTGGGGCGCGGCGGCATCAACCGCCGCGATGACGTCCTTCTGGTGCAGTTCTTTCTGAACGCCCTATGGGGCACGAAACCGGACAAGCAGACGGTCTTTGGCGGAAACGGCCCAGCACCCCGCATCGACGGCGACTGCGGGCCCGAAACCATCAACGCCATCACAGTTTTCCAGAGGTGGTATTGGCAGTTGCCTGCTCAGGGCGGTTTTGCTGACGGCAGGGTAGAGCCGCTTCCGCTCGGGCGGATGTTCGGCCCATTGCGCGACATGCCCTACACGATCGTCGGGCTCAACGCGAATTACGGTTCGGAATTCGGGTCCGACAGGCACGCGCTGCTTAGCAAGGAACCGAATTTTCCGAACGAGCTGAAGCCAAAGCTGTTTGTCGCGAACTAGGCGCTTCTATCCGTAAAGGCTGGAGCCGCGACCGAGGAATACATAGCTGAACATCGATTCGACCTGGACGGATTTTGCATCCGGCAACAAAGGTCCACCATCGACCTCACGATAATTTGTCAGGCAAATGACTCCCCGGCATGCTGGCGGCGTTGTGTGACGTTTTGCATTGCATTCCTCCTGCCGACGAAACCCAGTGGCGATCCGGCCGTTTACACTTCGTCGAAACGGTGACCAGGGGCGCAAGCGTCGCGACGACCAGTGATCGCCGCGCCCAGCATGGGCGGCGATCGGAAGCCAAGAATAACCCCTTCCTGCTCGGTCTTGTCCTTTTCATTGCTCCGGAGTCCGGAAGATGGATCAAAAGGTTATGGAGAATCGGCCGGCTGAGCCCGCCGAAAGAGAGCAAGGCCAGACGGCCGAAAAAAAGAAGAAGCCTGCTCGTGGACGGCGGGCGCTGATAGGACTCGCGATCGCGGCGGTCCTGATCGCGCTGATCGGCGTCGGGCTCTGGTGGCTCCAGGCCCGTCACTACGAATCGACCGACGACGCCTTTGTCGAGGCGCGCTTCGTCTCGATCAGTCCGCAGGTGGCAGGCGCTATCGTCGATGTGCTCGTCAATGACAACCAGCTGGTCGAGGCCGGCGAGCCTCTCCTCAAGATCGACGACCGGGACTACAGGGCCCGGGCTGACGAGGCCCGGGCGCAGCTCGCTCAATCCGAAGGGCAGCTCGCGACGCTGAATGCACAGCTCGACGCCCAGCAGACGGGCATCGACCAGGCCCGCAAGCAACTGGCCGAAGCCGACTCCGCCTTGAGCCTCGCCCGGCGTGAGAACGATCGCGCGCAGAACCTCGTCAAGAGCGGGGCGGGGACCGTGCAGCGTGCCGATCAGACCGCCGCCGATCTCACGCAAAGGCAGGCGGCATTCGACGTCGCCCAGCAAGGTGTCGTCGCGGCTGAAAAGCAGATCCCGATCCTTAAAGCACAGCAACAGCAGGCCGAAGCCGGCCGAAGCCTTTCACAGGCGGCGATCGAGCAGGCTGAGACCAACCTCGACCGCACAAATGTCGTTGCGCCTTTTGCTGGACGCGTCACAAAATTGACGGCAGCCAAAGGAGCTTATGCGCAGCCGGGCCAGAATCTGCTGATGTTCGTCCCGCGCGACGTGTGGGTGACGGCCAACTTCAAGGAAACGCAGCTCACCGACATGCGCCCGGGACAGCCGGTGGACCTCGAGATCGATACCTATCCCGACCGAACGTTCCGGGGGCACGTCGACAGCTTGCAGGCGGGCAGCGGCACCGTTTTCAGCCTGCTCCCGGCGGAGAACGCGACCGGCAACTTCGTCAAGGTGGTGCAGCGCGTTCCCGTGAAGATCGTCTTCGACGAGCCGCCCGACGTGTTCGTCGGACCGGGCATGTCCGTCGTTCCCTATGTGCGGGTGAGATGAGCGCGGCGGACGAACCCGGCTTCGATCGGAGCCGCTCGCCGGCCGGAGACCGCAATCCCTGGCTGATTGCGGTGGTCATTGCTTTTGCCAGCTTCATGGAAGTGCTCGACATCTCGATCGCCAATGTCGCCCTGCGACACATTGCGGGGAGCCTCGCGGCAGGCGTGGATGAAAGCACCTGGATCCTGACCAGCTATCTCATTGCCAATGCTGTCGTGCTGCCGATTAGCGGCTGGCTCGCCAATGCGATTGGCCGCAAGCGCTTCTACATGATCTGCGTGGGGGTGTTCACGGTAAGCTCTATCCTGTGCGGACTGGCGTGGAGCCTTGGCTGGCTGATCGTCTTTCGCGTGCTCCAGGGCCTCGGCGGCGGCGGGATGGTGCCGATCGGCCAGGCAATCCTTGCCGACTGCTTCCCGCCTCGACAACGCGGCCAGGCTTTCGGAATCTTCGGCATCGCGGTCGTCGTTGCGCCGACAATCGGCCCTACGCTTGGCGGTTGGCTCACCGACAATTACTCCTGGCATTGGATATTCTTCATCAACGGTCCGGTCGGCGTCCTCTCGCTCATGCTCGTCGCCTGGCTCTTGATCGAGCCGGAGGTGCTCGAGCGGGAACGCCGGGAGCGCCTGGCCGGCGGCCTCCATCTGGACTGGGTCGGCTTCATTCTCGTCGTGCTCTTCTTCGGCGGTCTCGAGGTTGTGCTCGACAAAGGCGAGCGCGAGGACTGGTTCCAGTCGAACTTCATCATCACCTTCGCGACCATTTCAGCGATCGGTCTCATCCTCCTCATTCCCTGGGAGCTCACGCGCAAGCAGCCCATCGTCGACATACGCCTCTTTGCACGCCGCCAGTTCGGGACGTGCTGCCTGCTGATGGTGGCGACATTCGCGGTGCTGCTCGGCGCCACCCAGCAATTGCCACAGCTTCTGCAGACGACCTTTGGCTACGACGCTACGTTTGCCGGTCTGGTGCTCCTGCCGGCAGGGCTTGTGATGGCATGCATGATGCCGATCGCAGGCAGCCTCTCGGCCATCATCCAGCCGAAATACCTGATCGCCTTCGGCATGCTCTCCGTGGCATTCGGCATGTGGCACACGGCTGGCTTCACGGCGGATGCCAACTTCTCCTTCTTCGCCTGGTCGCGCTTGCTGCAGACGATCGGGCTGCCCTTCCTTTTCATTCCCATCACCTCCGCCTCCTACGCGAACCTGCCGCCGAACAAGACGAACGACGCGGCCGCCCTCATCAACGTGGCGCGCAATCTCGGCGGGAGCATCGGCGTGTCCGTCGCGACGGCGGCTCTCGCCAGCAGCGCCCAGCGTCATCAATCATATCTGACGAGCAACCTGTTTCCGTCCTCCGTGCCTTTTCAGGAGGCGTTGAGCCGGGCCACCGCGGAACTGGTCGCACGAGGCATACCTCCGGCCGAGGCGCAGCGGCAAGCATACGAGCTGATCGGACAGACCGTGGCCGGCCAGGCGACGGTGATGTCCTACATCGACATATTCACCACATTCGCGATGGTAGCCGCCCTGATGGCGCCGGTCGCCTTGCTCGTCCTGCAGCGGGTCGAGCTCGGCCGGGCGCAGCCCGCTGCGGGATGAGCGTAACGAGGAGTTCAACTGCAAATCCCCTACGTTGGAGATTGGCGGAAACGCAAATGCAACGCACCCCCCTTCTCCCCCTGTGGGAGAAGGTGGCTCGGCGCCTAGCGCCGAGACGGATGAGGGGTGCGCGAAAGGCGCGACGTTGCCGAAAAGAGCACCGTTGATATACTCTCCGGCCATGCCGCACCAGCCCGTCCCGCCGAAGAACAGACGCTTCGCCCGCACGATGCGCCGCGAGATGACGGAGGCGGAAGAGAAGCTCTGGAGCGAGCTGCGCAACCGCAGGCTCGACCGCATCAAGTTCCGTCGGCAGGTACCGATCGGCAACTACATCGCCGACTTCGTCTGTCTCCATTCAAGATTGATCGTCGAGCTGGATGGAAGCCAGCATTCGGAATCGCGCTACGATGCCGTGCGCGATGCGGAATTGAATCGGCGCGGCTTTCGCGTGCTGCGCTTCTGGAACGACGAGGTATTGCGGGAGGTCACCAGCGTCTGCGATACGATCATCGACTTCGCGCGGGATGTCAGCCTGCAGCCGTGGCGGTAGCGCTGTTTCGGCAACGCAGCGCCCTGCAATTACCCCTCAACCGTCTCGGCGCCAAAGCGCCGATCCACCTTGCATTGGAAATTGTGTACGAAGACGGGTCTCGCAAGGGACGCCAATGGCCGGGTGGCCACCCGGCCATTGGCGCCGATCGTCGGATCGCATCCACCTGAACCTGGAGGG
>NZ_JAWRCU010000017.1:0-124298 GCF_033542235.1 Mesorhizobium sp. BAC0120
AAGAGAAGATGGTCATCCGCATCGCGCTCGCCCGCAAGCTGCTCGTCATCCTCAATGCAAAAGCACGCGATGCGCGCATCGAGTTCGCTAATGCAACTTGACACGTCAGATAGTCGCTCATCGCCCTCCTGAGCTTGTCGAAGGACGGCATCTTCTTCCCGTTTCCTCGACAAGCTCGGAACGGGGAGAAGGACGCCGGCCGTTTTTGACGGCGTTTCTTCTGCAGCGCGGGCGATTGGCGAAATCAAAGCGGCAGTCGTGCCTCTCCCCGTTCACGGGGAGAGGATGCCGGCAGGCAGGTGAGGGGCGGCGCCAACGGGCAAACGTTAAGCCGTTGGTGATCCCCTCCCAGGTCCAAATAAGTTTGCGGCTGAGGCCTAAAGGCAGAGGCGAGCTCTACCGCACCAGGAAGCCGCGCCCGAGCTCATCGCCCTCTTCCCGCCAGTATTCCGCCTTGCCGGAATAGAAGGCGCGGCCGCCGACACGGGCAATGACGGCATCGTAGGCGCCGGCTTTCGTGGTGCGGGCGACCGACCCTGTGAACAGCGAGCCCACGATGCTCTCGAAGGTTCTGGGCTCGCCGAGCCCCAACTCGCATTTCGCATGCATCGCAGCCACCCGCGCCGTCACGCCGGAACCGGTCGGTGAGCGGTCGACTTCGGCTTCCGCGAAGACGCAGACGTTTCTTGTCGGCTGTGACGAACCGTCGCCGCCGTCGGTGAGGATCGAACCGTAAAGGAAGGCGAGATCGTCATGGTCGGGGTGAAACAGCGGGATCTCGAGCTTGACTTTTTCCGTCAACGCCGACGCGGCGTCGACGAAATCGCGCGCCCGGTCACGGCCGAATTCGAGGCCGAACTGGCGGCAGTCGGCCAGTGCATAAAAGGCGCCGCCATAGGCGATGTCGAAAATGATCGACCCGTATCGTTCGAGGCAAACCGATCTGCCGGCTTCGAACAGGAAAGCTGGCACGCTCTCGAATGACACCGCACCCGACTTGCCGTCCTTCACCTCGACGGAGGCGGCCACCATGCCGCATGGGCATTCGATGTTGACCGTCGTCAGCGGCTCGCGAATGGCTACCAGCCCCTGATCCACGGCATAGCGACCGAGGGCGATGACGGCGTGCCCGCACATGGTCGAATAGCCCTCATTGTGCATGAAGAGCACGGCGATGTCGGCGCCCGGCAGGTCCGGTTCGACCAGCAATGCACCGTACATGTCGTAATGGCCGCGCGGCTCGAACATCAGCATCCTGCGCAGATGGTCGAGATTGTCGCGGACCCAGGCGCGCTTTTCTAGGATGGTGCCTTTCGGTATCGGCGGATAACCGCCGGTCACTATGCGTATCGGCTCGCCGCCGGTATGCATGTCGATGACGGTGAGCTTGTCCAAGCAGTGTCTCCGGTCGGCTCTATTTGCCCTGCGGCTTGGCGAAAAGCTCCTGCACCTTGGCGAAGGGCATGCCCGCACGGGTGAACGCGAAGGTACCGTCTCCCAGCATCTCGCGCGCGGCGGTCTCCAGCATGCCGTAGCAGAAGGTGGTGAGCTTCGAGCCGAGTGAGATCCGCTTGGCCCCCGCGTTCGAGAGGTCGGCTACGGTAAAACCAGGGACGACCAGCACGTTGACCGGCTTCGACACCGCCTTGCAGATCTCCGCGACCGTTTCGATGTCGGCGATGCCCGGCGCATAGAGCACGTCGGCACCGGCCTCCTCGAAGGCCTGCAGGCGGCGGATCGTATCATCGAGATCAGGACGGCCCCAGAGATAGTTCTCGCAGCGCGCCGTGAAGACGAAATCGCTCTTCAGCGAACGGGCGGCATCTGCCGCCGCGGCGACCCGCTCGAGCGCGAGACTGAATTCGTAGATAGGGCTGTCCGGATCGCCCGTGTGGTCCTCGATGGAGCAGCCCGCGAGACCTGCGGCCGAAGCTGCGAAAATCGTTTCCTCGGCGCTTTCCGGGCTGTCGCCCTTGCCCTTTTCGAGATCGGCCGAGACCGGCAGGTCGGTCGCCGCGGCCATTTCGCGGCAATGGTGGATCATCGCCTCGAATCCCACAGCGCCGTCGGGCAGGCCCCGCGAGAACGCAAAGCCGGCGCTGGTCGTTGCAAGCGCCTTGAAGCCCAGTGAGGTGAAAAGCTTGGCCGTGCCCATATCCCACGGGTTGGGGATCACGAATGCGCTTGGCGCCTGGTGCAGCGCGCGAAATATCTTGCCTTTGTCGCCTGTATCCATCTCAGCAATTCCTGACATTAGCAATCGGGAAGGCAATACTAATCATAGACGATCCGGGCGACAAACGGGCGACGCAAGAATCCAAAGCGTCATCCTGACAAGGGCTGGAGGGTTTGCTTCCAGCTTGTCGTCGAGTGAGTTGCGGACGCCTTAGAATCGGCTCTCGTCCTCCTTGGCCAGCACCTTCAATGCGTCCGAATCGACGATGAAGCGGGAGGCCGCCTCGTCCCAGCGATATGTAACGGCGATCTGGCGGTTCGCCTCCTGCAGCGCATCTTCTCCATCGCAGATCTCGCCGGTCGGCTTCGTCGTCTCGGTCACGGTCACGACGATGTCGGAATAGGCGCGCCCGTCACGGTCGCCAGCGCGGAACTCCGGCATCTGCTGATGCTCGAAGCTGCAGGATTTGTCGCTGAAGGTGAAGATCGTATCGATGAGTTGCAGCCGGTCCTTGCGTAGCAGGATCAGCGCGCTCGTCACATAATCCTGGTTCGAATTGAAATGCATGCTCATCGTGATGACGGCATCCTTGCCCTCGCCGAGCGAGATATGGCTGGGCTCGAGGAAATTGGTGATCTGGTCGTAAGCGATGTCGGCAGCGTCGAGCAGCTTCGGCGTTCCCGCGAGGCTGTAGAGCGCGAGCACGGCGAAGCCTTCCGCGCTGTCGGTCGCCTGGCCGAGATCATAGAGGATCAGCAGGCGGTCCTTGCCGTCGGACTGGACAGCCAGCACGGCAGCGTAGCCAAAGCTGAGCGTCTCGGGCGGGGCGCTCGTGATTTGATCGCCGGCAATATGCCGAACGTCGATCACCTTGTGGCCTTGATACAGTGCATCGGCCGCGGCGAGATCCGGGACCACCAGGTGGGCAAGATCGAGATATGTGACGTCCGTACCGGGAACCTTCTCGCCAAGATCGGGGAAGATGACGCCTTCGGCCCGCGCTGCGGCTCCACAATACAGCGCGACAGGCAATACAAGCAGCAGCCGACAGATGAAGACCCGCAAAAGAACCCCCCTTCAGCAGGTTTCGCAAAGTGTCCCCCGGTTTTGCGATAACGACCTGCAGCAAACGGATGAAACCGAGCAGGCATTCGTGCGACAACTCACGAATATCCGCTGAGTGAAGACGGACGAAGCTATCACGAACTGAAACGGGATTCAGCCGGTAAGCAACCACATTCGTTTTGATTTCGAACTTCGCTCCGAGCCCTTCCCACTGAAGCGGGCCTCAAAATCACGACACCAGGGGAAAAATCGCTCAGCGCGTGCCCGTCGAGCCAAAACCGTTTGACCCGCGCGCCGTGTCACCGGCTAGGGACTTCTCTGCAACCGCCAGGCGAGCAACCCTGGCGAAGACGATCTGGGCGATACGCGCGCCGCGCGTGACCACATAGGGATCGTCGCCCAGATTCACGAGCAGCACCTTGACCTCGCCGCGATAGTCGCTGTCGATCGTGCCGGGCGTGTTGAGGCATGTAACGCCGTGATTGAGCGCAAGGCCGGAGCGCGGCCTGACCTGCCCCTCGAAACCTTCGGGGATTTCGAGGACAAGGCCCGTCGGAACCAGCGCCCGCTTGCCGGGCAGTATCAGGAGGGGCCTGTCGTCCGGGACGGCAGCCCGCAAATCCATGCCCGCCGCGCCTGCCGATTCATAGGCCGGCAGCGCCAGCCCCTCGGCATGGGGGAGGCGGACAATTCCGATCTCGGGATGGGTTTCCGATGACTTGGTCATGGAGGGAGCTCTATTGGCCGGTCAAACGCTCCCGTCAACCTCAGGGAGGTCGGGTCACGAGCTTTTCAACGGATTTCGCTCATCAGCGCACCTCAACCGGGACGGCTGTAGTTTCCTTGATTTCCTCCATCACGAACGATGCGGAGACGTCCGAGAGCGGCACCTTGGCGATTAGACGCTGGTAGAGCCGGTCATAGGCCTTCACATCCGCGACACGGGCGCGCAGCACGTAATCGAGGTCGCCGGACATGCGGTAGACGCCGGTGATTTCCGGAAGGCTCGTTACTGCTTCCTTGAACCGCTTCAGCCAGTCGGGGTCGTGATTCAATGTTCGGATCAGGATGAAGACGGAGAGGCCGAGACCGAGCCTGTCGGCATCGACCAGGGCGACACGGCCGGTGATCACGCGCTCGTCCTCAAGTCTGCGCACGCGCCGCCAGCAGGCGTTGCGCGACAGTCCCACGCGCTGCGAGAGGTCGTCGACCGACAGTGTGCCGTCGCGCTGGAGCTCGGCAAGAATTCGTCGGTCCATCGTATCGATTTCGGCGATCATAGAGGGATGGTTGTCCCAAGATAAAGCGCTTTTCAAGAACAAATTGGGACAAATGACTTGATCCGATGTGACATTATGCACGCTCCAATCAGAGTTGATGGAGAATCCCGGCATGACTTCGCGTCTCGCCAAGCTCTTTACCGAACATCCGGCCTCAGTGGACGAGACCTATCTCGGCCACATGGCATTTGCGGCCTCGTTCGCCGGGCGACTGTTCCTGGCCGGCGGGGCGGCGATCGTGCACGCCTTCTTGCCTTTCCTGTTCGAGAGGACAGCGAGCGGCATCATCCGCCAGCTCTACGAACGGACGCATAACAGAGGCCGGTAAGGTCAGCATCGGCAGGATTGGAAAGGGCCGCGAGCCAAACGCGCATCACGCCGCTGTCGCCGGAACGGATCCAGGAGAGACCGCTTCCTGCAAAATGCGGAACCGGATAGAGTCCGGTGATTCACCGTTTGCGGCGAGGAGCGTGTATGCAAAAAGGCGTGTTGCCGATCGGGGTTCTTCCGTCATCCAAGCGGAAGTCCCGAGTCTCCATCTGCATTTTCGCTGTCCTTTCAGCAGCAATTCTGGGCAGTAACCCTGCTGCGGCAGATTGCAGGAGCGGGCCTTCACCCAATGTCGAATGGCAGGACTGCAACAAGAGCAGGCTCATGCTGGGCGGCAGCGATTTGACCGGTGCAAATCTCGCCGGCGCCGATTTCACGTCGACGGATTTCAGGGATACGAATCTTTCCGGAGCTAACCTGGAAAAGGCTCTGCTCGTCCGGGCTTCGCTCGCCGGGGCGACTGCCAAGAACGCGAATTTCAGTCGTGTCGAGGCCTACCGCACCAGCTTCGCCGGTGCTTCCATGCCAGATGCGTCCTTCGCCAGCGCCGAAGGGGAGCGTGCGGATTTTTCCGGAGCCGACCTCACCGGAGTCGATTTCAGCAAGGCCGAGCTCGGCCGGGCGATTTTTCAGAAGGCGACGATAACCGGCGCCAAGTTCCCCCTGGCGAATCTCTCCCGAGCCGATTTCCAAGGTGTGGTCTTCGAAGGTCCGATCAATTTCGACAGAGCCTTCATGTTTCTGACCCAGATCCAAGGGCTCGATTTGTCGGCGGCCACCGGGCTCACGCAATGGCAGGTGGACCTCGCCTGCGGCGACGCCAAGACCAAATTGCCGGCAGGTCTCACTGCACCGAAAAACTGGCCCTGTGACTTCCAATTGGACTGACGAGTCATCTCGTGGCGAAACGCGACAGAGCATAAGTTTGTGCCCGGGTCGGCGCCGCAGACGATGCGCGCTCGGAAGTCTGTCGCATGCCAATTCCGTTCGACATGTCGGGTTCTCGTCGCTATATGCTCGCGCAAATAGCTCGGAATGGCTCGGGGGACAGTTTACTTTTTTCCGCTGGTGCGGACTTAGGAAGCGGCATTTCCCTATCTGCGGGAAAAAAGTAAACTGTCCCCGGGAGTCAGCCCGGCTTGCGACAGGAATTCCTGACATGTCGGACGACATTTCCCGCGCGGTGGCGCGCCGCCGCACATTCGCGATCATTTCGCACCCGGACGCCGGCAAGACGACGCTGACGGAGAAGCTGCTGCTGTTCGGCGGCGCGATCCAGCTTGCCGGCGAGGTGAAGGCCAAGAAGGACCGCATGAACACGCGCTCCGACTGGATGAAGATCGAGCGCGAGCGCGGCATCTCGGTGGTCACCTCGGTGATGACCTTCGAATATGGCGACCATGTCTTCAACCTGCTTGATACGCCCGGACACGAGGACTTCGCCGACGACACCTACCGCACGCTGACGGCAGTCGATTCCGCCGTCATGGTGATCGATGCCGCGAAAGGCATCGAGCCGCGCACGCTGAAGCTCTTCGAGGTCTGTCGGCTGCGCGACATCCCGATCGTCACCTTCGTCAACAAGATGGACCGCGAGAGCCGCGACCCGTTCGAGATCCTCGACGAGATCGAAAAGAAGCTCGCGCTCGACACGGCCCCGGTGACCTGGCCGATCGGCCGCGCCAAGAGCTTCGTCGGAACCTACCATCTGGCCGACAACGCGGTGCGTCACGGCGATGCGGAGAAGGAGCGGACGAAAGTCAATGGGCCGGAGTCCGACAAGGTCGCCGGCATGTTGCCCGAGAACGAGCGCGACGCCTTCACCGAGGAGATGGAGCTGGCGCGGGAGGCCTGTCGGCCCTTCGGTCTGAAGGCCTTCCGGGAGGGACACCTCACGCCGGTGTTCTTCGGCTCGGCGCTGCGCAATTTCGGCGTGCGCGACCTGATCGAGGCGCTGGGCGAGATCGGTCCCGCGCCGCGCGACCAGGAGGCGGATCGCCGGCTGATCCATGCGACCGAGCCGGCGATGAGCGCCTTCGTCTTCAAGATCCAGGCGAACATGGACCCCAACCACCGCGACCGCATCGCCTTCGTCAGGGTCTGCTCCGGCAAGCTGGCGCGCGGCATGAAGGCCAAGCTGGTGCGCACCGGCAAGCCCATGAGCCTGTCCGCGCCGCAGTTCTTCTTCGCCCGTTCGCGTATCACAGCCGACGAGGCCTTTGCCGGGGACGTGGTCGGCATCCCCAATCATGGCACGCTGAGGATTGGCGACACGCTGACGGAGGGCGAGGACATACTGTTCCGCGGCGTTCCGAATTTCGCGCCGGAAATATTGCGGCGCGTCCGCCTGGGCGACGCGATGAAGGCGAAGAAGCTGAAGGAGGCGCTGCAGCAGATGGCAGAGGAGGGCGTGGTGCAGCTCTTCCAGCCGGAAGACGGCTCACCGGCAATTGTCGGCGTGGTCGGCGCGCTCCAGCTCGACGTCCTGAAGGAACGACTCAATGTCGAATACGGCCTGCCGGTCGATTTCGAAGTGGCGCGTTTCACCATCTGCCGCTGGATCTCGGCCGACAACAGCGCCGAGCTTACGCGATTCATCGAGTCGCATCGCGGCGATATCGCGCGCGACCTCGATGGCGACCCGGTGTTCCTGGCCCCGCATGAATTCGGCCTGAACTACGAGGCCGATCGCTGGCGCGACGTGCGCTTCGCGGCGGTGAAAGACTATCAGGTGCGCGAGGCGGCTTAGGCAGCTAGCTCAGGGGACAGTTTACTTTTTCCGCCCGCGTCCCCGGCGCCCCATCCGACCTCGCGGGCGCCGGCTTCGTGGCAGCTCCGGACGGGGCGCGACCCCGTCTGACTCACCCAGTCCCGCGCCGGGAAGAGCCCTCGCAGCGCTGCGACGCCGCGAGGGGTCGCTTGTGCCATATCATCGTCTCGCCGAGTGCGCGCAAGCCAAGATAGCCGGTCACGGCGATCTCGTTCGGGCCTCTGGACGCCAGTGCGGCGTTGTAGCTGCGGCCTTCCTCCGGATCGTAGACGCGGCCGCCGTCCCAGGCGCCATTCTGGTCAGGTGTCAGGCCCTTCAGCACTTCCAGTCCGCAGATGCTCCGGTTGCGCAGCGACGGATCGGGATTGTTTGCGTCAACCAACCCCGAGCCTTCCCTTTGCAATCGCGGATTGAGCCAGACGATCCGGCCGCAGAGCTTTTCGCCCTCGCATCGATATATCTCGACCACCGCCTTGCCGTCATTCGTCTGCCATGTCGTGAATACGTCGCCGTTCGATGCGGCACCGTTCCCGGCTGCAAAGGCCGATGCGACCAGCGCGGTGCCGAGCACCGTCACCGCCCTTCGCCCGAATGGATTGATTGACGTGTATTGCAGCATGGTCATGCTCCGGGCCATCGATCAGAGTTCAATTGGGCCTCACTCGGCAGCGGCCTCATGGCGGTCGTGCTCCTGCCTCCGCGCCTTCAGGTGTCGCTCGGCCACACCGTCTATGAATGCCGCCGTTTTCGCCATCACCAGCCGTCGCTGCCGGTCGAGCGTGACGAGATGATAGCTGTCGTCGAGGATCAGGGACTCGGTCAGGCCGCCCAGCCGACGCTGCAGATAATGCAGATTCGCAAGGCTGGCGATGTCGTCCTCCCGCGCTTGCACGATGAGCGCCGGCTGCCGCGTCGAGGGCAACTTAGGCTTGAGTGCAGCCACGAGCCGCCATAGCTCCCTCAGCGCAAGCGAGGGCGTCGCCTCGAGACCCGCCATATGGCTTTCACCCGAAAACATGGATTGCACCAGCACATGGCGCAGCATCTCGTCCTTCAGCCCATAGGGCTCGCGCTCGACGAAGCGGTACCAATAGCCAAGTGGGCTGATCAGCGCGAATTTCAAGAGGAAGCTGTACCAGGGGATCGACCAGCCGTCATACCAGAGCGTGGGAGCGAGCATCACGAGCCCGTGCACGCGCTGCGGCTGGCGGGCCGCCAGCATCGCGGCCAGTACGGCGCCCATCGACAGGCCGCCGACGATAACGACGCTGCATTCTCTCTCCAGCGCCGCAAGGCTGTTCTCGGCGCTGGCATACCAGTCCTGCCAGCTCGTGGCCTTGAGGTCGGCCTCGGTGCCGCAGTGGCCGGCGAGCACTGGGCACAGCACCGTCGAGCCGCAGCCGGCCAGATGCCGTGCCACATTCTTCATCTCGACAGGCGTGCCGCCGAGCCCGTGCAGGAGCAGCACGCCGACCTTGCCGCGATGCAAGAATATGCTGGGATCCGTGCGCCTCATGCCGTTCTCCCGGAACCCAGCCCGCGCGGCCGACTCGGCTGGCCGGCTTCCGCCGCTCCCTTTCGCCGGCCACCTGCGGTCACGGCGGCACTGCCCGCCGTGCTGATCAGCCAGACGCCGGCAAGGATCAGCGCGCTGCCGACGAGCTGCAGCGGGGAGATGCTTTCGTCGAAGACGAGCCAGCTTACAGCAAGAATCAGGATGTAGCTGACCGCCGAGAGGGGAAACGCCTTGCTGAGGTCGAGCCCGGCCAAAACCTGTATCCAGACTACGAAGCAGGCGACTTCGACCCCGATTGCGGCGATCAACCATGGTGACGTCGCTGCGCTCTGCAGCCATTCCGAGCCCGACCCGGTGATGTTCTCGGCGGCGAATTTGATGAGGAGCTGCGAAAGCGTGTTGAGCAGCGGGATCGCCAGCCAGAAGAGATGGTCGGCCTTCACGACGGCTGCCCCCCGGCTCGGTCAAAAGAGAGTAGAGAGGCGAGCAGCCTGAGCAGCCGCTGCACGGCGAAATTGCGGTGCTTGAAATACATTGTGTTGGCGGCGAGTTTGCTGCCGAGCCTGATCTTGTTTTCGTAATAAGCCTGGCCACTCTGGTAGTGTCCTATCCCCTCTTCGAGGCAGTAGCGAAGATTGTTGAACCAGCTCAGATAATACAAATTGTATTTCCGCCCTTCGGCGGCATCCATGCAGAAGAACTTGTCGATCAGCTTGTCCTTGCCACGCACCAATATGTTTGCCGCCAGCAGCGTCTCTTCCACAAAATAGAAGAAGCCGAGCGAGCGTCCCGGCATGTTGTCGAGAACGCTGGTGAAATAGTCGGCCGTCAGTGCCTCGAATTGCCAGTCGCTACGGTCCCGTGTCTCCCTGTAAAGGCTCATCACACGAGGTCTGAGATCGGCGAAATCCGTTCGCATCTCCACCCGGACATGCCGTTCCGATTTCAGCTTCCTGCGCATGTCCTTGCGGGTGCCTGGCGAAAGGCGTCCCAAATATTCCTCGAGCGAAGTGAAATCGACGTCCAGCGACGCAGTCGGCAGTGCCGGCGTTGCGGCGAATCCGGCCTCGTCGATCACGCGCCGCAGCGCCGTTCCCAGCGTCTCGGGAACGTCCTTCACGGCGCGTAATGCACAGCCCTGGCTGTCGGCATAGCGCTCAAAGCCGCTCAGCAGCAACGCCAGAAGTGCGGGCCTGCGCACCGCCGGCACGTCTGCGCGAAATCCGGGCAGGCCCGTTTCCGTGCATGGCGAGCCCAGGCAAGCAAGCCTCAAGGTGAGGTAACCGGGCCAGTACCGCCTGATGCGCTGCGAGAGACGGCGCAGGAACTTCACCTCGACCGTCGTTTCGAGCTGATAGTCCGTCAGGAACATCGGCATCGCGGCAATCATTTTGCCATTCTCGAACAGCGCGATGTAGCGCCAGCGGAACTCCTCCATCCCCGCCTCCTCGACGGCCAGGAGGTAGTCGTAATCCTCGATCTCGCCTGGGAAGCAGGCGTTCCATGCCTCGCGTCCGATGTCGCGTATGGACGTGGCGATGCATGTCTGCGGCGATGCATCGGCCCCGGTGAGGACGATCGTGCCGGTCGTGAAGACCTCGCGCGGATCAGCAATCTGCATTCCGGCTCTCCAGCCCTAGATTCTCCTTGGCCATGAACCCGAGGGCATGACAGGTGCTGATGACGTGGACGCCGGCCTCGTCCTGCTCCTTCCTGATCTCGTCATGGAAGGTGGCGAGCTTCGTCCAATGCATGCGCGGCCGATAATGATGTTCGGCGTGGTAGCCATTGCCGAACCAGAGCCAATTGTAGAACCGGTTATGGCTGCTGACGCCCCAGGCGATCGGCGTGTCGGGATCGCCGTTGAAATGTTCGTAGTAGCCATTGAGCGAGGAGAGGCAATTGCCGAAATAATAGAACGGGACCAGGAACAGCACCGCGCGCCAGTCATAGATCAAGCCGAGGGCGACCGTCGCGAAGAAGGCGCAGAGTTCGAACCTGCCCCATTTGGCGTCGAAGGGCCGGGTGCGGGCAATCGCCTTGTGGATGTCCGAGATGCTGTCGCGGAAGAAGCTGAGCAGCGTGTAACTCCAGACATTCTCCGGCTCGCCGTTCTTGCCGTACTTGTAGATCGACAGCAGGTCGACTGTCTCGCCGGCGGCATTGGGCCTGTCGCTGTTGCCCGAATGATGGCGCATGTGGACCCAGTGATAGTAGGTCTGCGAGAAGCCGATCGTGATCGATTCGAGCAGGCTGAAAGCGCGGTTCAGCCATGACCTCGTGAAATAGGGCGTATGAATGAAGTTGTGGGAGATGCTGTTGATGTTCCACGAGATGGACACCGCATAGAGGCACCCCAGCACGGCCGACAGCCAGAGCGGCCGGCTCGCAAAGCCGACGATCAGATAGATGTTGAACAGAAGATGGGCGAGCGCCGCCAGAACGGGCGCGATGTCCCATTTGCTGTGAGCGAAGAGTTTCATAGCCCTGTTGCTCCCACACAGATGACGCCGGCGGTGATCAGGCAGGCCCCGGCGGCGTGGCGGAAATTGACCGGTTCCCTGAAGAAGGCCGCTCCGGCAAACACCATGGCCACATAGCTCAAGGCCATGAAGGGAAAGGCGATGGACAGCGGCACGTGCTGCAGCACGGCCATCCATGCGAGCAGTTCCACGCCCCAGAAGACGATGCCCGCCAATGTCGCCGGTCTGAGGAGCGCCTGAAGAAAGCTCGCCGAGCCAATCGCAGCGCGCTTAAAGCAGACCTCCCGTGCCATTTCCGTGGCAATGCAGAACAGGATCAGCGCTAGCATCGGCAAGGTGAGGGCGCCGCTCATGGCATGATCTCCGAAAGCGCCTCGAGCAGCTGGTGATTGGCGGCGCTGTTGACGCGCGTGGCGTGCTCCAGATCGGGCCACCTGTGCGGCTGATCGATCAGGATTTCGGCGTGCTTGGAAAGCACTGTCCACCGGCTGCCGCCATAGACCGGCAGCGAGTAGTCGCCGATGACGTCGGCGCCTATGATGCGGTGGAGTTGGCCGATCGCAGCGATCACCGACAGCAGGTAGCGCAGCCGCATGCGCCCCTGATCCCAGTTCGTGACGGCATCGTCGCGGGCAAAGACATCCTTGTCGATCGTCAGGTAGACGTTGTCCGTTTTTATCCTCGACAGCAGATAGTCGATGAAATGCTGCTCGCCCGATGAGGCAATCGTGTTCCACCTCAGCGAGCCGTCCGTTTGCGTGTGAGACGGGCCGGAGCGGTAGTCCTTTTTCACCCGGCTCGGCGCGTGGTCGTAGGGGTAAAGCTCGAGCGCGCCGCTGACCAGAAGCGACAGGTTTGCCCGCTTCCATTCCGGTCGCTTCAGGTCGCTGCTGCACACGCCGACGGTGATTACCTTGTCGACCTTGGCATGCTGCACGGCGCGGTTGACCCAGGAGCCGCAATGCACGCCGCCCGAGAAACGGACCCAATCCGGATGGTTGTCGAAATGGACCACCGTCGCCGATTTTTCCTCGTTCCTCAGCGCAACGTCCAGAAGCAGCGACGTCACGTGATGAAAATCGCCCGAGCCAATGAAGCACAGGCGCGGCTCCTGCCGGCCGCCCCACATCTGCTTGGCCAGCCGCTCGCCGAATTCGTCGAGATTCTTCTGCTTGCTCCACAGCCGTATCGTCGGTCCGTCCTGGCTTGCCTGGATTTCGCGACCACCGGCCCTGAGACACGAGCGAACGAAGTCTGCCTGCAGCTCCAGCGCGTCGTCGAGGTGGAGCAGAAGGAGCTGCATCGACCTATCTCGATGCGGCGCGCGCGAACAGCTGATCGAGCAAGGTTAGCGCGAGGTCGATCTCCCTCCGCGTAATCAACAGGTTCGGTGCCAGTGTGATGACGTTCTTGTGGTAACCTCCCACGTCGAGCACCAGCCCGTATTTTTCGCCGCCGGCGTCGAGATCGCCCTTCATGGCCTCGTCGCACATCCAGTCGAGCGTGGCCTTGTCTGGCGTGTAGCCGTCCTCCCGGCAGACTTCCACGCGGAGCGCGAGCCCGAGCCCATCGACGTCGCCGACCACCGGATGCAGCTTCTGCAGCTCCTTCAGCCCGTCGAGAAAATAGGCTCCCTTTTCCATCACCGACGCGCCGAAATCCTCCTCCTCGAGCATCTTCATGGCCTCGAGCGCAACCGCGGTGCCCATCGGATTGCTGGCGAAGGTGGAGTGCGTCGAACCGGGCGGAAACATGTCGGGATGGATCAGCTCCTCCCTTGCCCAGATGCCGGAGAGCGGGTTGAGACCGTTCGTGATCGCCTTTCCGAACACCAGAACGTCCGGCTTCACACCGAAATGCTCGATCGCCCACATCTTGCCGGTGCGGTAGACACCCATTTGTATTTCATCGACCACCAGCAGGATGCCGTGCTCGTCCAGAACCTTCTTCAGGTCGCTGAAGAAGTTCATCGGCGGTACCACATAGCCGCCGGTGCCCTGAATTGCCTCGACATAGAAGGCCGCGAATTCGGACTTGCCGGCCTTTGGGTCCCAGAGGCCGTTGTATTCGCTCTCGAACAGACGGGCGAATTTCTGCACGCACAGCTGCCCGTATTCCTCCTTGGTCATCCCTTTGGGTCCGCGGAAATGATAAGGGAACTCGACAAAATGCGCGCGGTCCGAGAAATGGCCGTAACGGCGACGGTAGCGGTAGCTCGAGGTGATTGCCGAGGCGCCCAGCGTACGTCCGTGATAGCCTCCTTCGAAAGCGAACATCAGGCTTTTGCCGCCGGTGTAGTTGCGCACCAGCTTCAGCGAATCCTCAATCGCTTGCGACCCTCCGACATTGAAATGCACTCTTCCCTTCAGGCCGAACTTCCGTTCGGCATCCTGGGCGATCAGCGCTGCGAGCTCGACCTTCTCGCGGTGTAGATATTGCGAGGCGACTTGCGGCAGAGTGTCGAGCTGGCGGTGCGCAGCTGCGTTGAGGCGGGGATTGCGGTAGCCGAAATTGACTGCCGAGTACCACATCTGAAGGTCCAGGAAAGGCGTTCCACGGCTGTCGTAGAGATAGGAGCCTTCGCAGAATTCGAAGAAGGGGGGTTGGGTCGCGTAGTGAACGGTGTCGCCGTGCGAGCAGTAGGCTTGCTCCAGACGCCGCAGTTCGTCTTCGTCGCGGGGCGCGAGGCCGACCGCTCCAGGTTCTTTAATTGCAAGATTGAAATTCATAGCGATGCTCAGCTCGATCTATACTGTTGCGTATTGGGATTTCTCGACGGCTTCGGGAAGATGCGCAGCTGCCTTCCTCAGGCTGGCAATCACGTCGCCGAAGTCGCGATAGGCAAAGAAGGGGATCTCGCGTTCTGCGCAGTGCCGCGCCAATTCGCCTTTGGCGAAGAGAAACTCGGGCTTGTCTGCGACGCAGAAATCGGAGCGGCCATCGCCGATATAGACGCGCTCCTGCTTGTGAGCAGTGAGCCACCGGCATTTGCAGACGCCTGCCGTGGTCGTGCAGGTCGGGCCGGCATGAGGAGAAGAAAGGAAGTATTGCGGTTGGCCGGTTCGAGTGCTCACGACCAGCCTATTGGCGACGACTGGAAGATGGTCGAGACCGTGCCTTCTGAGGATACGCCTGATGAAATGGTCTACGCCATCGCTGACGATTGTCACCGGAAGACTGCGTGCAGCGCAGAAATTGGCAAAGGAAGCGAAAAACGGGTCGATCTCGATTTCGTCGAGCACCTCGTCGAGCTGCCCGGGCCTGGCGCGAATCAGAGAAACCTGACGGCGCATGCACTCGCCAGATCCGATCTCTCCGTTCTCCCACAGCCGCTCGATCTCCTGCCATTCAGGATCGGCGAGCTGCGAGAGGACGAAATCGGTCGCGTCCTGAACCGAGACGGTTCCGTCGAAGTCGCAATAGATCTGTGCCAAGTCATCCGTGCGTAAGACATTGCCGCCGTTCATTTGGCCGACCGAGTCCATTCTGCTGTTGTCTGGATTGTGGACATGAGGAACTTCCTGCTGAAATCGCCGGGCGCTCGGGCCGTCTGCGGCGGCCTTCGCCGAGGTCGCATCGTCAGCCCGTGAATTCGTTCGAGATCGCAGCAAAACGCCCATAGGGAGCTCCCTATGAGAATTCGCGGAATCTTTAGCAGGACTGGCTGAACCCAGGATTAGGCGGCGATGAAACGAAACTGAAATCGCTGCAACCGGTCGCCGCTCCGCATGTCAGAGGCCGGCACGTTCAGGCGCGCGGCAGCGTCACGGTGACCGACAGACCGATCCCGGATGGGGGTTCGCTCAGCGTGATGTTCGCCGACAGGCGTTCGACGATATCGGAAACAATCGCCAGCCCGAGCCCGGCGCCCTCCACCTCAGGCGTGTTGACGCGGTAGAAGCGGTGGAACACCGCCTCGCGGTACTGCGGGGCAATACCGGGCCCGCTGTCGGTGACGGAAAGCGACCATGCGCCATCCTCAGGCAAGATCGAGACTTTGATCTTTCCTCCGGCAGGGGTGTATTTGATCGCGTTGTCGATCAGGTTGGCTATCAAGAGACGAAGCAACGGTTCGTCAGCCTTCACTTCCGCCGATTCGTCGCCGTCGAGCGATACCTCATGCCGCCTGAGCGTGATGATCGCACCAAACTCCGCAATGACGGACGCGGTGACATCGTAAAGACGCACAGCTTTCAATTGGATCGGCTGATGGCTGACACGTGCCGCCCGAAGCATCTGCTCGATCAGGCGTGTGGCTTGGTCGTTGCTGGCCATCAGATCCGCAAGGATCGCGCTGCGCTCGGTTTCAGAGTCGGCGTCGCGCAGCATCTGCAGCAGCAGCTTAGAACCCGCCTGCGGCGTTCGCAATTGGTGGGCCGCATGGTCGGCAAAGCGCCTTTCCGCCGTCAGCGAGCGCTCCAGTTTCTTGAGCAACTGGTTCACCGACATGCCCAGGGGATAGAGGTCGCGCGGCAGCCTATCCATCGGAATGGCGGAAAGGTCTTCTGGAGAACGGCTGCGGATCTGGCGGACCAGACCGTGGATTGGCCTCAGCCCGTTATTGATGCTGTACCAGACCAGCAGGCCGACAACCGGCACGAGCACCAGCAGGGGGAAGAAGAGATTGAGCATGATACCCGCCACGAGTGCATCGCGCAGGTCCTGCTTTTCTCCGACCTCGACGACGACCCGCGTGTTCGGAATTGGCAGGGAATAGACGCGCCATGGCTCGCCGCCATAGACCGTGTCGGTGAAGCCCGCGCGCTGCACAGGCACCGTGGCGGGAAAGGCCGTACTCGAAAAGAGGCTGATCTGACCGTCTTTCCAAACGCGGAACATCCGTGCATCGGCGTAGTCGTCGGCCTCTTCGTTCCAGACGAGCTGATTGCCCATGGCCAGATCGATATCCTTGACTTGCCTCGGGCCGGTGTTGCCGTGCTTTTCAATCTGATGTTCTAGCAGCGTCCAGAGCACATTGGTGTCGTTGATCAGCTCAGCATCATAGATGTTGTCGATTTCGCGCCTGGCGCTGCGGAAGGCAAAAACGCCGATGACCGCGATGGCGACCAGGATCGTCGGCGTTATCCTGAAGAAGAGCTTCCAGGTCAGGCCAGCGCGCTTCACGGCTCGACCATATAACCGACGCCACGGATGGATCGGATGAATTCGGCGCCGAGCTTCTTGCGCAAATTATAGATGATGACCTCGGTCGTATTGCTCTCGACCGCATTGTCAGCGCTATAGAGCGCATATTCGATATCGCTCTTGGTAACGTATTTTCCCGCCCGTTCCATGAGCAGCTTCAAGAGCTTCAGTTCCTTGGCGGTCATTGCGATCTGGCCTTCGGCCCCGCGCACCACCATGGCCGCGGGATCCAGCTCGATGCCGCCGCTCTTCAGGATGCTGTCGGCGCGCCCGTCTCTTCGGCGAATGAGCGCCCGCAGCCGTGCCAGCAATTCGTCGAGGTCGAACGGCTTCACGAGATAGTCGTCCGCTCCGCTGTCTAGCCCCTCGACCTTTTGCAGTGACGTGTCGCGCGCGGTGAGCAGGAGGATCGGCACCGTATCTCTTCTCCTGCGTGCCGATCGCAGCACCTCCAGCCCGTTGACCTTGGGCAGGTTCACATCGAGCACGACCGCGTCGAATGCCAGATCCTCGAGCGCGGCTATCGCCGCTTCGCCATCCTGCAGCCAGTCCACGCCATAAGCGTGCTTCTCGAAGGCCTTCTTCAAGGAGGACCCGAGAATGATGTCGTCTTCGACCAGGAGCAGGCGCATGACTTGCGGTGCCTCTCACATACGCTGGAATCGATTGCCGCGCCGGTTCAGGACAAATGACGCCATCGCGGCTTTTTTGCGGGCAAAGCAAGATGCCGCCCGCGAGTCGCCTCACAGTTACGAGAGGATCTTAGAAGGATATCTCGAACGAACGGCGCAAGGTGACGCCTACCGTGTTCTGATTGGCTGAACCTATGTCGCTGACGATTGGACTGTCGGCAACTTCGTTCAATAGCCGCTCATACTTGTCGTAGACCTGAAGGCTCCAAGTGTCGGTGAAGCGGTAGTCTGCGCTGACCATGAATCCGACCGACTTGAGGCCCCCTCCGATGTTGAAGGGAGCGAGCGTGCCATTGGCTGCAGACTCCTCGGGCGTTATCCCGAAATTGTTTTGCATGTACGCTGTATCGGCAAGCGACAGGCGCGGCCCCACAGATAAGATAATTCTGGACCCGATAGGCTGGAAGTAGTCGGCGGACAAATCGGCTACGAAACCATAGTTCTCGTGGAGGGCCTGCAGCCCTTCAAAGCGCAGCCTGAACCTGTCGGGAACCAGCCAGTATTGTGCATAGATGCCCGCTTGGACGTAGAAGTCGATGTTGGGCAACCCTTCCAGGGCGCTGTCGTCGGATGTCGAGCGACCGGTGTTGTAGCCCACCACCGGTCCGACCTCCAGGCCGTGCCAGTCGATCAGCGGGAAGCCGAAATTGTCGTCCGGCGGGCTGGGTTCGGGCGCCTCACCGAACCGGGTAATGTCGAGATATGGAACGAAGCTGAAGGACTGATTTCTGGCCCCTTCATAGCGGGGGCCGTATTCCGTACCGCCGCCGATGGTCACTGTCCAAACGCGCTGGCCCGCCGGCTGCGCGCTCTCGCTTGTGGTGCCGTCGGCGTAGGCAGCCGAGGATAGGGCGCACAAAACTATTCCAATAATCGCCGATGCGCCGTGCGCAAAATTTCGGCTATTGCTGCGAGGCGTGTGCACTAGACTTGTGATCACTTGGCCGCTGCCGCTATCAAAGCTGATCGATCACCAATTGTCGGCCGCTACACACGAATTGTCCAGCACTCGTGATGTCGAGGACAATTGGATGGCCCGGCTGTGTCCCTTTTGCACCAGCGGATCGCCCCTGCCGGAATGCGTCCCATCAAAGCATTGGCGCGAATTCGGGATACCAGTCGTGACTCCCGCCCCCGCGAGCCGCTGGCGCGCGTTCAACGGCGACCTTCGATGCCGCTCGATCTTCCGCAGCCTGGGCGCTCTTGCAAGTCAAAGGCTGGCAGAGCGCGTAGCAGTTCTCGCAGGGCCGTTCTGGCTTCTTTCACACGCTGCCGCGCGCTTAGAGCTTGGCGAGCGGCATCCCTGCTCTGTTTTTCGCTGAACAGCACTTCGCAGGCGAGCAGTGACCTTTTCGCGTTCGTGAAAGCTCCTGCAGCCCGGCATATGCGAACGATGTCGCTGATCATTGACGCGACCAAGCCCCGCATGCGCTTAGACAACTCAAGGCTAGACCGCGCGATTTGCGGCTGCATTTCTGGAGCCATACGGATTGGTAAGTTTCGCGAACGCCCTTTCACGAGGCACTACTGCCGACTACGCCTCAAAGGCGTCAGAGATCGCAGGGCGTCAGAGATCGCGCAGACGCTCGACGTCGCTAATTGCCGATGGCCTGGCGAACAGGACCGCGGCGACAATCGACCCCGTTACGATGCATATGACCAGTGCAAGATACATCCAGGGGATCGAAAGCGCTTCTGGCGGAGGATCGAATACGCCGGTTAGCAGCTTCACCAGCATCCAGGCCGTCGCAAGCCCCGAGAGGAGCCCGAAGATGATCCCGCCAAGCAGGACAAGCAGGCCCTCGCTCCAAAGGAAACAAGCAAGTTGCCGCGGCTTCGCGCCAATGGCGCTCAAGATGGCGAAATTTCTCCGACGCTCGGCGAAGCCCAGCGCCAGCATCAGGCCGGCCGACGCGGCAGCCATCACGACCGCAAATGCCAGCTCGATAAGCGTGAGCCCGCCGAGGTCCACGGCCGTAAGGCTGGATCCGATCAAATGCGCGGCCTGGCCGATATCCCTGACCTTGAGGGATGGATCGGTGGACAGCAGCGACCTTGCCTGCCGCGCGAGTTCGGTGGGCTCGTCCTTGGCGCGCATCAACACATATTCTGAGGCGTCGGAACCCGTCATACTGGCAATGTAGGCCGCATTGGCGACGATGAAGGAATCCTTCGGTGCGGTTGGGAACTCCCTGACCACAGCGATGAACTTGAAGGTGACGGGGTGATATTGGTGGTCGGCGGCGCTCATCAGCCTCAGGTTTATCGTATCGCCCTCCTGGAGCTGGAAATCCTGGACCGTCTCCTCAGACACGAGCGCACCGTCCGGGGTTGCAGCGAGCCGCTGGAGATTCTCTGCCGCAGTGCCGCTGAAATAGGCGTCGGAGAAGCTGGTTGCGCGCTGTAGACGTATCGGGTCGATGCCGTAGAGGTCCTGCAGGTCGGCCCCGACATAGGCGAAGCGGTGTTGCATGGGCTCAGCCGCGGCTACGGAAGGCAGGGTGGACAATGCGGCGAAATGCGATCCAGCTGGCCTCTCGGACGTCCCGAACACCGTGACGTCGGAGCCGTTCGTCAGCTCGGCATCTACGCGCGATTGCGCATTGTATGTCGTGTTGAAGATCGCCGTGGATGTGGCGAATGAGATCGCCAGCGCCGCCATGGCTATTCCTATGGTCAACCGACGCGACTGCCGTGACAAAGCTGCCGCTACGATCGGCGCCAGACGTCCGGCGATGGGCGTGATGACGGCCAGCAGGAATTTGCTCTTGCCGGCGATGGCGTATGCCGCCAGTCGCAGAGTTACAAATGCTGCGCCGATCCAGAACAGCGCTGGTGCGATGAACGCCTTGTAATCGACCGAGATGGCGGCGACGCCCTCTGGCGCAAGGACGATCTGGTACCCTGCTGCTGCTGTCTGCCAGAAGAAGAGCCCGGCAGCAGCAAGCAAGAGAATGTCCAGTCCGAGGCGCTGCCACAGCGGCGTCCCCGTTCGTGTTACCGCCCGCCTTGCCGTGCTTGGTGCTGTCCAACGGCTGTCACGCCACGCGGGAAACAGGATCGCGGCGAAGCCCAGCAGGAGACCGGCTGCAGCAACGGTGAGCAATGTCACTCCACCGATCCTGGCGGTATCGCTCAGGCTCGGCGCTAGGCCCACGAACAACATCGCTCCGGCGGCTCCGAGCGTAGTCCCGACAATTGCGACTACCGCAGCTTCGACGGAGTACAGCGTGGTGATCTGTCGCGCGGTTGCGCCACGGACCCGAAGCAGTGCTTGCTCCATCCGGCGGCGGGCCGAGCCGGACCATGTCACGGCGAAGGTCAGCGTCACTGCGAGGGCAATGCCGGGGAAACCGAGGAACAGGAAAAGTACGGATGCGTAGAGAGCGTCTTCGCGAACCGCGTCCAGTCGGGCGTCCAGATTGTCGGCGACGAGCGCCAGACCGGCGATCCGCGCTTCGAGATTGCGCTTCGCATTTGTGACGAAAATGTAGGCGGCGGTCGGGTCGGAGGGGAGGACCTCGCGAGCAAGCCGCACGTGAAGCTGCAGCCGTGTTGTCGCGGGTTGTATCGCCTGCTGTGGATCGAACAGGCGCTGCCAGTCCTCCTCGGGGAGGATCAGGACGTTGTCGGGGGGAGCCTGAGGGGCGGCCTGGGACGGCAGGCCCACGGCCTGAAACAGGGAATCTGCGTCCGGCAAGTCGACAACGTCGGCAATTGTTACTTGCGCCGGCGCCAGCCCACGCCGCTCGATTGTCACGACGTCGCCAGGACCGACGTGCAGGTTGGCTGCTGTTTGCTGAGCGATCAAGACGCCTTTGGCATTTCCCGAAAGCGGGCGAATTTCGGCAGGAAATGCAGACCGATAGCTGTTGTCGAACGCGACGACCTGCCCCGGACCGGTCTTCTGGGTCGTGCCGCCGGTCTGCGCCTCGAAACCGTCAACGTCAGCGTATCGCACACGGTGGACGGCCGCGACCTGCACCGACTGGCCAATTGCGTTGCCGACGGCACCCGCATCGGCACCCGGCACGAGTTGGACCTGCCAATCGATCGGCACCGCCGCGACTGCGCGAGCCGTCATGGATCGACTCGCCCCCACCAGAAAGAGAGAAATTGCTGCGAGCAGTGCAACTGATAGCGCTACGCCGGCTGTCGCACCGGCCATGCGCAGATACCGTCGCCGCAATATGCCCTGGATCCAAAGGAAGAGCATTATACGTGCCCGTCATCCGGTTCGGCGAAGAGCCGCCCATGCACCATGATCCACTGCGTCCCCATCCGGGAGGCGATATTGCGGTCGTGGGTCGCCACCACCAGAGCCGTGTCTGTCCCTTCAAGATGTTCGAACACCCCGTCGAACAACATCTGAGCCGAGTGGCTGTCGAGCTGGCCGGTCGGCTCGTCTGCCAGTAAGAGCTTCGGACCAATGGCGAGAGCCCGCGCCATGGCAACGCGCTGCGCTTGTCCGCCTGACAGTTCCTCGGGAAGCTTGTTCGAGAGATCGACGAGGCCGAAAGATTCCATCAGCCCAGCCACCTTGTCGTCAAACGGTACCGTCTCCCCCGCCAGAATCAGTGGAAGTGCGACGTTCTGGGCGGCGGTAAGCGCAGGAAACAGGCTTGGTGTCTGGAACACGCATCCTATCATTCTCGGCCGAAGTTCCTTGATCGATCCCAGGGCCGGCCATTCGATGGACCCGCTCGTCGGTGCGTCGAGCCCGCCGATGATATGCAGCAATGTCGTCTTGCCGCTGCCGGACGGTCCGACCAGAGCGATCCGTGCCGCTGGCTTGATCTCGCAATCGACGCCGGCCAGGGCTTCGACCCATCCACTCCCGCTATGAGAGAATTTACGGCCAAGCCCATTGATGGCGACCAGGGCGTCAGCCATCGACGATCCGCCCGTCGCTCAACCAGATGACCCGGTCGGCCTTGCGGGCCAGGGCCTCGCTGTGCGTGGCGAGAAGCGTCGCGCGCGCCGACATGCGGCGGGCCTCGAAATGTTCGATCAGCCGCTTCTCCGTTCCTTCATCGACCTCCGCCGTGGGCTCGTCCGCTACCAGTAATGGCGGGTCTGTCGCCAGGGCGACCGCGAGGCTTGCGCGAGCTGTTTCGCCGCCTGAGAGTTCCGTCGGGAAGGCCGAAGCGCGATGGGAGAGCTCAATGCTGTCCAGAAGGAAGGCCAGACGTCTCTCGTCAAGCTTGCCGGCAAGCTGCATCTGGAACCGGACGTTCTGCTCTGCAGTGAGGTGCGGAAAAAGGTTACCCGCCTGCAGCACGATACCGAAGTACCGGGCTCGAATGCGGGCGCGCTCGACTTCCGGGCGCCTGGTCAACCGCTTGCCGGCCACTTCGACCCTGCCGGCATCCGGTTCGTCCAGCCCGGTGATGCAGGAGAGCAAAGTGGACTTGCCGCTGCCGGACGGGCCCATGACCGCGACGATCTCGCCGGAAGAGACCGTCAGGCTGACACCGCGCAATGCCGCCGTCTCGTCATCCCCGATATGAAAGAACCGATAGAGCTCATGCGCTTCGAGCGCGCTCATGTCATTTCCACTCGATGTCATTTCCACTCGAAAGACTGTGACATCAGCTGCCACTGGTCGACATTGTCGGCGCCCTTGGGTGCGTAGAGCTCCAACGTGACCAGCTTGCCATCCTTGAAATAGAGATAGCGTTCGTTCTCCAGCCGCACCTGCTTGTTGGTCACCTGGTTAGGTTCGGAGTTCGACGTGTAGACGATGCGGATCGCAGGGCCTGCAGGCAGCTTCACCGGCCTGATGGCGCTGACCTTGACCGCCAGCTCGGCTTTCTCAAGCTCGGGAACATACGTCTTCCTGGCGGTTTCGACCGTTGGCGCCGAGGGAGCCTTGGCCACTGTCAGCACCACGCCGTCGAGCTTGTCGATGAAGCTCGCGCCGTCGGGCCGGTCGGTTCGCGCCCATCCTTCCGGCACCTTCATGGTGAAGCCTTCCGGCGAGCCGTAATCGATGAAGACTTGAGTGTCGGGGATGTCGCCGGGCGGGTTCTTCTCCGCGGGCACAGCTCGTTCGGCCGTTAGGCCAGGCCCGGGGAAGGCAGCCAGCCCGAGGGCAAGCGCTGCCGCGGCGCCGGTGACCCAATTTGCCGCGTGGCGTAGAGTTCCGCTGCGTTGGTTCATTCCGAGGGTCCCTCATAGCATTGGTGCAGGTCCTTGCTATGTGCGACGGGCACCTGTCCGCCACCTCGCCACGCTCTTACGGATTCGTAAGGCATCCGGATCGGTGACTGGTCGGCCAGTGCGGCTGCGATATACGGTTTTACAAGGTTCGCGTTCTTGTCTTGCCAAAGCCCCTTGGGCTAGGTCCCTTTGGCCCGCTGGTGGGCGACACGTGCGGGGCTTTGAGTTCGAACATGCCGACTTCATCAACTTTCCTCCGCGACGTAGCCAATGGTGCCGTCGCCGAACGATTTGTCGCCTGGCTCGGCCGGGTGCGCTTGGGGGACGGAGCGTTACTCGCGCTGATCGTGGCGGTGATGGTATTCCCGCTGATCAGCATTCGTGCATACCACTACGAAGAAGGCCTGACCGCCGCGCTCGCCAAGGATGCGCTGACGGGCGATCCCTGGTATGTCCCGGAACTCTTCGGGGCGCGCTGGGTCGAACGACCGGTGATGCAGTCGTGGATCATTGCAGCGATTTCGATCCCGCTCGGCGGCGTATCGCAGATATCGGCGCGGCTCCCGACGGTCGCAGCACTGTTTTCGGTAGCTCTGCTGCTGTCGTGGCTCCTGCGCGAGCGCGTGTCGCGGAGTGCCACCATGGTCGCCGCGCTCTGCTTTCTGTTCAGCCCAGCCATCCTGCAAAAGGTGGTCACGGCGGAGGCCGACACCCTGGTGACGGCGTTCGGGTTCGCTGCATTCGTCGTCTGGTGGAAGGGTTACGAGGCCGGCCACGTCGGCCTCTTGCGCTGGCTGGCGATCGGCCTGCTGCTCGCAGCGACTGCACTCTGCAAGGGACCGCAGCCGGCCGCATTCTTCCCGCTCGGCGTCGGCGCCTTCATCCTCGTCAAACGCGATTGGCGGCAGCTTCCCGGCTATGCGCTGGCGGGTATCATCAGCCTGGGCATTCTGGGCGCCTGGTATGTCGCTGCCACCGACGCCGCCGACGCCAACCAGCTTCTCGTCTACATGCGGCTTGCCGACACGGCAACCGAGGATGGCGGGAATGGCTACTTCATCGAGCGACTTCATTTTGCGGAAATCCTGATCGCCTTCCTGCCCGGCTTGCTGTTGATGGCACCGCTCTTGCTCGCCTGGATCAGGCGCAAGGAATCGCTCGACATCGGCCCGCGCGATAGGACGCTGGTTCTTGCGCTGGCGCTCTATGTAGGCATCGCGCTGTTGGCGCTGGCGCTATGGCCCGGCGCAAAAACCCGCTACGCAATGCCGGCACTACCGGCCATAGCGGCCCTGGCCGGACTTGCGTTCGACCGCCTGACGGTACGGCGATCGATCCTGTCGCGCGCAGCGCTCGTGATACTCTCCGGCTTGGTCGTCTATCAGGTCGTCTGGGGCTGGATCGTCGCTCCACTCTTCCCCGACCGGTTCGCCGGGTCCCGTATAGCCGCAAGGGTCATCGAAGAGGCGACCAGGTCGAAGCCCTATGTCATCTTTGCGCCGCTCCGGCTGAACGACGCGCCCCTTGCCTACCTCGATCGGCCGGTGCGCTACATTCCCTATCCCGATCTCGCATCCTTGCCCGCGCCCTCGTTTCTCCTCATCGACCTGCCAGGCGCCGAGAATTTTGCGGCCCGTCGGAACGACGTGACGCTTATCCTGCACGCCATAATTGGAGAGAGGCGTTTAGGCCTCTACGAAGTGGTTCCACGTTGAGCCGCATGTGTTGGGTAGCGCAGGTGTTGGGCAGCTAGATCAGGAGGAACGAGTCCGGCACAATTCGTCCTGCTCTAAGAAAACGAACCCCCTTCTATGCGGGATCCAGTTACTTCCAGACGATCCTGCTCGAGATGACGAACTTCCAGAGCGTGTCGAGTGCGATGCCCGCAAGGGCAGCCACGAACGCGATGTGGCCGATATTCTCATAAGTGAAGCTTGCAAAGGAGACGTTGGCGAGCACGCCGACCGACGACACGAGCAGAAACTTCAGGTAGCCGGAAGCGAGCCGAATTCCTTTCAGCCGCCGGTCGCGGAAAGTCAGGCGGTTGTTGAGCAGAAAGTTGCTTGTGACCGCCGCCAGGGCGGCAAGCCCTTGCGAAAGCGCAAAGCTGCCGGTTGCGGCGAGCGCCAGGTAGAGCACGGCCAGATGCACGAACACCCCGCTGCCACCGACAATCAGGAACGAAATCAGGCTCGCGGGCACGATGCCGTTCGTCAGCCTGCTCAAGAGATAGGTCGCGAACTGCCAGGCCACGAATGAATCGAGCTTCGATTCTCCGTGCATGCGCGCGCCGAAATCAAACGGCACTTCACGGTGCCGGAGTTTGTGGTCGCTGGACAGTATGTCGAGCAGCAGCTTGAATCCTGGATCGCCGAGCGAAGGCGCCACGCTGAGAAAGGCGTCGCGCCGGATTGCGAAGAATCCCGTGAGCGGGTCGGCAACGTCGCGCCCCAGCACGAGATTGCTGAGGCGGTTGCCGATCAAGGAGAGGCGCGTCCGCACCGGAGCTAACACCGATGCGTCAAGCCCTACGCTCAATCGTCGCGCGGCACTGACGACATCGGCCTCGGCCTTGCGAAGCGGTTCAATCAAGCTCTCGATGACGGCCGGATCGTGCTGGCCGTCGCCATCCATCACGCAAAGCACTTCGCCGTTCGCGGAGAGCAGCCCTTGGATGCTCGCTTTGGCGAGGCCTCGGTCGGCGAAACGCAGGACGAGGCGTACCCGATCGTCCCTGCGGGACACTGCACGCACGACGTCGGCCGTGCCGTCAGGCGAATTGTCGTCGACAAAGAGCACCTCCCAATCAAGGCCAGGGAGCGCGGCTGCCAATCGACCCACCAGAGGCTCGATATTGCGTGCTTCATTATATGTCGGAACGATGATCGAGATTTCCGAGCCAGGCATAACCAAAGACAGTGTGGGCGACGAGGTGATTCGGCCTCGATCTGGTAAGGGCACTTTATGGCAGGCTTCCGGCGTGCATACGATTTGGTAAACCTCGAAGTCGAGGCCAAGGCCGGATCGGAAGGATTTCGGCTGCTTTGTCGGAAACGAGCGCGCCGACACTGTCGTGGATCACGACCGCGCTGGCAAGCCACATCTCCATATTCCGCCTTCCGTAACGCTAGCTATCGCTCGCTCCGGAGTGCAGCGGTCAGGCAGCTTTCAGCTCACCCATAGTGCGGTGACCGTAATTCTCGAAGAGCAGCACCATCAGCCCGCGGGCATCTTCATACGCTGGGCTGGACGCAGCAAGGATCTACTTCTTCTGACACTCGGGCGCTTTCGTCATCGCGGCCTTCGCCATGGCTTCGGTCTTGTACGAGGACGTTCCGATCATCATTGCGCTTTTGCCGTCAGGTTTTGCCCTAACAACGGAACAAGTCTTGTTGGTTGGCTTTTGAGCGACAAAGTATTCGGTCGCTGCAAGGGCGGGGGCGGCTGCGAGCAGCATCGCCAGCAATGCGGGCAGAAGTTTTCTGGGCATGTCCTATTCCTCCAACTTGCAAGGTTCCCCGTCGGGGGCACCGTTCACCATCACTATTGGCCGGCGATCTGTCTGCGCCCTTGCCGAAAGATTACGGTTTGGTAACCTCACTGCACGCGGCAAAGTAAGGCTCCTCGCGAACTCGCTCTGGAGCAACCGAGGCATCCTGATCTCGGCGACGCACCGTCGTGGCGGCTACCTGTCATCTGCGCCGACGGTCCGACATCGGCCGCGAACCTTACGAAAGCGTATGAGCCGAGAAAGGCTGCCGAATAGGTTGGTCGCTAGAGCCGAGGCCGGGAGCGACGGTTCGAAGACTCCCCGCCTTGGAGAGGTATCATCATGGATCCGATGCTGAAGCGCGGAACGGCGCGCCTCAACCGCGTGCCGGAGGTCACCATCGACTTCTGGCTGATCAAGCTCATGGCGGTGACTGTAGGCGAAACCGCCGCCGATTATCTCTCTATGAATCTCGGCTTGGGGTTGACGACGACCTCCCTCATCATGACCGGCGTGCTGGTCGTCGCGCTAATCCTGCAGTTTGCCCAGAAGCGCTACGTACCATGGACCTACTGGCTGGCAGTGGTGCTGATCAGCATCGTCGGCACGCTGATCACCGACAACCTCACCGACAATCTCGGCATTGCGCTGGTGACGTCGACGGCCTGGTTCACGGTCACGCTGGTGGCGACGTTCATCGTCTGGTACGCGTGTGAGGGAACACTGTCGATCCACACGATCTTCACGACGCGGCGTGAGGTGTTCTACTGGCTGGCGATCCTGTTCACCTTTTCGCTCGGCACCGCCGCCGGCGACCTGCTCGCCGAGCAGCTCGACCTCGGTTACCTCTCCAGCGGCCTGATCTTTGCCGGGGTGATTGCAGCAATCGGCTTTGCGTACTTCATCGGCCTCGACAGCATCCTTGCCTTCTGGCTGGCCTATATCTTTACACGGCCACTCGGAGCTTCGTTCGGCGACCTGCTTTCGCAACCCATCGAAAATGGCGGGCTCGGCTTCGGCACGATTGGCACCAGCTTCCTGTTCCTCGCTGCCATTGTCGCCATCGTCGTCTATGCGACGATCAGCAGCGACGACGAGACCATGGCGGAGGCTGAGCCGGAGGTATAGCGCCTTGCGTGAGGTCGAGCTGAAGGTCCAGCCTTCAGCTTTGAGCCGCCGGGAATTTCAGGACGACGCGCAATCCCGGCATGTTGTCGCCGAGTTCGAGGGTTGCGCCATGCAACTCGGCAATTGCCTTCACGAGACTGAGGCCGAGCCCCGAACCGGGGCTCGTCCGGCTCTTTTCAAGGCGATAGAGCCGACGCAGAACCTTCTCCCGCTCGTCGGGGGGAATCCCCGGGCCGCTGTCTGCCACTGACGCCACGACGTTGCCACCCCCCCATGTGATTTCGATTCCGATGTCTGTCCCAGCGGGCGTGTGCCGGATCGCATTCTCGACCAGGTTGGAGAAAAGCTGGACGAGAAGCTCGCGATCCCCGAGGACGGTAGCCTCCTCGATGCGGATCTTCAGCGACTTGCCTTCCTCGTCGGCGACATCAGCGTAGATCTCGCAGATATCCGTGACGACCCCAGCCAGATTCACGGGGCCGAAACGAGATTTCCTCACTCCGGATTCGATCTGCGCGATCCTGAGCAACGCGTCGAAGGTCGCGTTGATGTGGTCGCTTTCCGCTTTCGCGTCTGCGAGCTGGGGAGCGATATTCTCGCCCCTTGCCTGACTTTTGACGGCGTCCTCGATCACCAGCTTCAGGCGATTGAGTGGGGTCTTGAGATCGTGAGCGATGTCGACGCTGACCTGCCGCATGCTCTCGAACAGCGTCGCCAATCGCTCCAGAGCGGCGTTGACCTGTGTGGCGAGGATGTCGATATCATCGCCATTGCCCGAGAGGGGAATGCGTGCGGAGAGTTCGCCTTCCGACACTCGACTCATAGTGGCAACGATGGCCTGCATGCGCTGCTGCACTCTGATGGCAAGAAGAGCACCGCCAGCAAGGGCAAGCGCAATCACGATGGCTGCAGCCGAGGCGAAGCTGGTCAGTGCGATCTCGTTGATCTCGCTCATGTCAGCTTCGCTCATTCCCACAAGCAGCCGATAGCCGTCGAACTCTCCGGTGAAAACCCGATATGGCTCGTTCCGGGACAGACCAAATTTGGGGCGCGCGACCGTAGCCCATCCGGCCGGAACCGGTTCGGCGGGCACATTGCCTGCCAATTTGGCGCCGTCGGGTCCGGTCAAGAGGAAGATCTGGTCGCCATCCTGGTCAGCTATGACATACGCATCGACCGTATTGACCAGATCCTCGATGTCTTGAGGAGCATAGGTAGCCGCCACGACCGCATAGGTATCGGTGATCGATCGATCCAACTTGTGAGCCAGTTCCTGCCTGATCGACCGGACAGCGAAGAAGCTGGCGATCGTGAAGGCTGCGATGAAGAGCATCGCCGCAATGAGCGCCAGGCGGAAAGGCGTGCTGCGCAGGAGGCTAGCGCGGCGCATGCAGGCTATAGCCAGTATTGCGGATCGTGTGCAGGAGTTGCACGGAAAATGGCCTGTCGATCTTCGCCCGCAGCCGGCTGATATGCGTCTCGACCACGCTGGTCTTGGGGTCGAAGTGGATGTCCCAAACCCGTTCGAGAAGCATGGTCCGCGTCATGACCCGGCCTTCGTTGCGCATCAGGACCTCGAGCAGCGCGAATTCCCGCGGCTGCAATTCGACAGGCGTGCCTCCACGCATCACAGTGCGCCTGATCAGGTCCATTTCCAGGTCAGCAGTCCTGAGCACTATCTTCTGGTCCTGTACGGGCGGGCGCCTGCCAAGCGCGTTCACGCGGGCCAGAAGCTCGGAGAAAGCAAATGGCTTGACCAGATAGTCGTCGGCGCCGGCCTCGAGGCCCTCGACCCGGTCGTCGACGCCCCCGATAGCGGTGAGGAACAGCGCGGGAACCTTGACGCCCGCGGCGCGCACTGCCTTGACGAGAGAGAGGCCGTCCAGCTCCGGCAGCATGCGATCGATGACGAAGACATCGTATGCCTCGTGTGTTGCCTGGACGAGAGCCTGCCGGCCGCTCACGATGATGTCGCAGAGGTGGCCGGCTTCTGCAAAGCCCTTCGCTATGTAGCTGGCGGTCTTTCTGTCGTCTTCTATGAGCAGAATGCGCATTGCTGGGGCTGAGAATGTGCGGGCATCCGACTATCGGAGACTATGCCATCGTGAACGGCAATATAACAATTCGTAAGGTGCGCTTGGATCGGCATGAGCTCGGCATAACTTGACAATGATAGTCATGTATCTGTAGTTCAGCACCTCCCTTCCGCACCATCAGCATGGAGCTCCCCATGAGACACGTGATCCACCGAGTTGCCGGTACGCTCGCGCTTGCACTGATTGCCACCGCCGCCTTCGCCCAGGACTCGGACGGCATCGTCGTCTACAACGCTCAGCATGAGAGCCTGACCAAGGAGTGGGTGGACGGCTTCACCAGGGAGACCGGCATCAAAGTGACGCTGCGCCAGGGGAGCGATACCGAATTCGGCAACCAGATCGTCGCGGAAGGCGCGGCATCGCCCGCCGATGTGTTTCTGACCGAGAATTCGCCTGCCATGGCGCTGGTCGACGGCGCCGGCTTGTTCGCAGAGCTCGATACCGATACGCTGGCGCAGGTTCCCGAACAATACCGGCCCGCCAATGGACACTGGACCGGCATCGCGGCGCGCAGCACCGTCTTTGTCTACAACAAAGATAGGCTGACCGCCGACCAGCTGCCCAAGTCGCTGCTAGATCTTGCCGATCCGAGCTGGAAGGGGCGCTGGGCGGCGTCGCCCTCGGGCGCTGATTTCCAGGCCATCGTCGGCGCACTGCTCGAACTGAAGGGCGAGCAGGCTGCTGCCAACTGGTTGAAGGGGATGAAGGAGAACTTCAGGGCCTACCGCGGCAACAGCACGGTGATGAAGGCGGTCAATGCGGGCGAGATCGACGGAGGCGTTATTTATCACTACTATTTCTTCGGCGATCGGGCCAAGACAGGCGAAAACAGCGGCAATATAGACCTCCATTATTTCAAGAACGAAGATCCCGGTGCATTCGTCTCGGTCTCGGGCGCAGGCGTGCTCGCCTCCAGCAAGCATCCGAAAGAGGCGCAGGCCTTTATCAAATGGATCACGGGCAAAGCCGGCCAGGAAATCCTCAAGACAGGCACATCCTACGAATATGCCGTCGGCAATGGCGCGGAATCCAATCCCGCGCTCGTGCCCCTGAAAGAGCTCCAGGCGCCGAAAGTCGAGCCTGGCAACCTGAACAGCAAGAAGGTCACCGACCTGATGACGGAGGCGGGCCTGCTCTGAGAGCTTGTCCTGATACCTGAGTGCAATTAACAGGATTGTCTGTGACGCTCCCGGGAGAGGCGCTCTCGCGGGAGCAAGCTTTTTGAGATGGCACAGACGTCAACCCACGAATCCTTTGAGGCCGCGCGCTGGATGGCGAAGCCGCACAGCGCCGCGCATCACGTGCCCTGGATGCAGGTGAGTGCAACGCTCGTCTCCCTATTTGCGGTGGTGCCGGTCGGCTTCATCGTCTGGATCGCCTGGCAGACCGGCTGGAAGACGTCTGCTTCGCTTATTTTCCGTCCGCGCGTCGCCGAGCTTTTATGGAACACGGCGCGGCTCGTTCTTTTCGCAGTGCCGGTGTCAATGGCGCTGGCCATTTTGCTGGCCTGGCTGACCGAACGCAGCGACCTTCCGGGAAGGCGCGTCTGGGCGTGGTTTTGCATCGCGCCGCTCGCCGTTCCTGCCTTTGTGCACAGTTACGCCTGGGTGACACTGATACCGGGCCTGGAGGGCCCGTTTGCCGGCGTTCTAATCTCGGTCGTCGCCTATTTTCCCTTTCTCTATCTGCCCGTAGCCGCCACATTCCGCAGGCTCGATCCGGCGCTCGAGGATGCCGCCGCTTCGCTCGGCTTCGGGCCATGGCGCGTCTTCCTGCGCGTGGTGGTGCCCCAATTGCGCGTGGCGCTGTGCGGGGGCGCGCTGCTGGTGGGCCTGCATCTGCTCGCCGAGTACGGCCTCTACGTGTTCGTCCGCTTCGACACGTTCACCACGGCCATCGTCGATCAATTCCAGTCGACTTTCAACGGTCCGGCGGCGACCATGCTGGCGGGTGTTCTCGTGGCCTGCTGCCTGGTGCTGCTGGCCCTTGAGGCGATGCTGCGGGGCAATGCGCGCTATTCGCGCGTTGGCTCCGGCGCCGCCCGCCATGCTCAGCGTGCGCGCCTCGGTGCCATGACGATACCCTGCCTGCTCACGATGGCGTTCGTTGTCATTCTGTCGCTCGGCGTCCCGCTTTTGACGATCGGCCGCTGGCTGGCCATCGGCGGCGCTTCGATCTGGCGGCTCGACGCCATCGGCCTTGCGCTCGTCCAGACCACCTTGCTGGCGGTCCTGGGCGGCCTGCTGACCACGCTGATGGCCATTCCCATGGCGTGGCTGTCGATCCGGGCGCCGGGGCGGCTGCAGCGTGCGCTCGAGCACACCAACTACATCGTCGGCTCGCTGCCGGGTGCGGTGGTGGCGTTGGCGTTGGTGACGATCACCGTGCGCGTGGCCTTCCCTCTCTACCAGACCATGACGACGATACTGCTTTCCTACGGGCTGATGTTCCTGCCGCGCGCGCTGGTCAGCCTGCGCGCGTCGATCGCACAAGCCCCGGTGGAACTGGAGCAGGCAGCAGGCAGTCTTGGCCGCTCGCCGGCGCGGGCGCTCTGGGCGACGACGATCCGCCTGGCGGCACCCGGCGCCGCAGCGAGCATGGCCTTGTCGTCGCTCGGCATCATGAATGAGCTCACGGCCACGCAGATGTTGGCGCCGACAGGGACGCGGACGCTGGCCATGGGTTTCTGGGCGCTGAGCGGCGAACTCGACTATGCCGGCGCTGCGCCATATGCGCTGATCATGGTTTTGATTTCGCTGCCCTTTACCTGGCTGCTACACGTCCAATCCAAGCGAATGGCTGGGCAATGAGTTTTCTGGAATTGAGAGACCTCAAGCGGCGCTACGGCGCGGTCGCCGCACTTGACGGTATCGATCTCGACGTGCAGCAGGGGAGCCGTACGGCGATCGTCGGTCCGTCGGGATGCGGCAAGACGACGTTGCTGAGGCTGGTCGCAGGCTTCGACGCTCCCGATAGCGGCACGATCGCCATCGACGGATTGATACTGGCCAAAGGCAATAACAGCATCCCGGCGCATCTTCGCGGCATCGGCCTCGTATCCCAGGACGGGGCTCTGTTTCCCCACCTGACGGTGGCCGACAATATCGGCTTCGGGCTCGACCGTCGGGATGCGGCCCGGGAAAAAAGGATCGCTGAACTCGCCTACACGGTCGGGCTCGACGGAGCGATCCTGAAGCGGCGGCCTCATCAGCTTTCCGGCGGGCAGCAGCAAAGGGTGGCGCTGGCCCGCGCCATGGCCTCGAAGCCGAGGCTGATGTTGCTTGATGAGCCTTTTTCGGCCTTGGACACCGGACTGAGGTCTTCAATGCGCAAAGCAGTCGCGGAGCTGCTGGAGTCGGCGGGCATCGCGACAATCCTGGTGACGCATGACCAAGGCGAGGCGCTGTCCTTCGCCGATCAGGTCGCTGTAATGCACGAAGGCAAATTCTCGCAGGTAGGGACGCCTCGCGACGTCTACCTGAAGCCTAAGGACAGGATGGTGGCCGAGTTCCTTGGGGATGCGCTTGTGCTGCCGGCGACCATCGCCGACGGCGTCGCGCTGACGCCGCTCGGCCGCGTCGCCGTGGACGTGACAGAATCGCGCAAAGCAGCCCGTATCATGCTGCGGCCCGAACAGATTTCCCTGGAGCCTGCAGTGTCGGGAGAGATTGCCGGTGCCGAGCCAGGTACGGTTTTTGCGGAAGTGCGACAGGTGGAATTCGCCGGCGCGATATCCACCGTGACGGTCGGTCTGCTCAACAGCCCGGGGCTGCCTGATGTTGCGGCAATCGGTAGTGCTCCAGTCACCCTGAAGAAGCCGGGTCCGAATGGGCTGTCGGTCGGCGACGTCGTGCGGCTGTCGATCGCGGCAAAGGCCCATGTGTTCGTGTAGGTAACTGACGATACGCATCAGTCGTGCCTGCCGATACATGACGGTGACAAAAGCACCGCTCCGGTGGCGTCAGCCCGTTACACGGGCAGGGAATATTCCCGGCCTCCGGATGGCGCCGTGTGGGCTTTTAACCGGAGCGGCGTGGGAGCGCCGCATGTAGCCGCTGTCGGCAGAGCTGATCGGGTCGCTCTGTGGCGCGCAGGCGAAATAGCGAACCTCGTGAAGGCAGGCTGAAGCTCCGTTCTCCTTTCCGCGCAGGAGAGGGGCAGCGATTGGGAGAGAATGGATGCCATGCATATGGGGCGTCTGGACGTTGGGGGGAATCTGGAAGTTTGGGGGCCACAGGTACGGGGCGGCTCGCAGGCAAGTGCCTGGCCGGGCGGTGCAGTGACGGCGCAACGCCGCCTCGCGGCGATCCTGGCCTGCGACGTGGTCGGCTATTCGCGCCTGACGGAGCGCGATGAGGGCGGCACGCTCGAGCGGCTCAAGACATATCGCAAGGGCGTCGTGGAGCCGCTGGTCGCCGAGCACCAGGGACGCATCGTCAAGCTCACCGGCGACGGCATGCTGTGTGAGTTCGCGAGCGTCGTCAACGCCGTGACCTCGGCGATCGCGATCCAGCAGGCCGTGGCGGAGCGCGAGGCGGACACGCCTGAGCAAGAGCGGATCCGCTATCGCATCGGGATCAATCTCGGGGACGTGGTCTGCGAGGAGGATGGCGACCTTTACGGCGACGGCGTCAACATCGCCGCCCGGCTCGAGGGCATCGCCGATCCAGGCGCCGTTGTCGTCTCGGGGACGGCCTACGATCACCTTCAAGGCAAGCTCGACTGCAGCTTCACCCCGCTCGGCGAGCTGCGTCTCAAGAATATCGGGCGGCTCGTGCGCGCCTACAGCATCGAGACCGGCGCCTCGGTCGCTGCGCCACCTCCGCTCCCGGAGAAGCCCTCGATAGCGGTCTTGCCGTTTACCAACATGAGCGGTGACCACGAGCAGGAATATTTCGCCGACGGACTGGTGGAGGACATCATCACGGCATTGAGCCGGGTGAAATCCTTCTTTGTCATCGCTCGCAACTCCTCCTTCACCTACAAGGGCCGGGCGGTGGACGTGCGCCAGGTCGCCCGTGAGCTCGGCGTCCGTTACGTGCTCGAGGGCAGCATCCGGAAGGCGGGGTCGCGAGTGCGCATCGTGGGCCAACTGGTGGATGCGGTCAGCGGACACCATGTCTGGGGCGACCGCTTCGATGGCGACGTGAGCGACATCTTCGATCTTCAGGACAAAGTGGCCGAGAGCGTTGTTGGCGCCGTAGAACCGAGCATCCGGCTGGAGGAGATCAAGCAGGCGCGCACGAAACCGACCAGCTACATCAGCGCGTACGACCTTTATCTGCGTGCGCTGCCGCGCTTCTACAGCATGACGCGCGAAGGCTTTGCCGATGTGCGCTGGCTCACCAACGAGGCGCTCAGTATCGATACCGGCTTCATCCTGGCGAAGGCGTTGGGCGCCTATATCCGAAGCCTGTCCGTGAGCCAGTGCTGGCACGAGCCCGACGATATCCGGGTCGCCGTGCGTATGGCACGCGAGGTGCTGGCGGAAGCGCGCGACGATCCGACCAGCCTGCGCTTCGCCGCGCAGGTGATCGCCTACAGCGCCAAGGATTACGAGACGGCGCTGGACGCCATCGAACGCTCCCTGCTCCTAAACCCCAATTCGGCGCAGGGCTATACGGGCAGCGGCTGGGTGAACGCCCATTCCGGCCGCGCGCTCGTGGCGATCGAGCACTTTCACAGGGCAATGCGCCTGAGCCCGGTCGACCCCGAGAAAGGCATTGCGCTGTCCGGCATCGGGATGAGCTACCTGATGCTCGAGCGCTACGAGGAAGCTCTGGCATGGGGAGAGCGCGCGCTGCGCGAAATGCCGAATTACGGCTCCTCTCACCGGGTGGTGATCGGGGCGCTGGTTGGATTGGACCGGCTGGACGAGGCGCGGTCGGCGGCTGGGCAGCTGATGGAGGCGTTCCCGACCTACACGCTTTCCTTGCAGCGGCAGATCAATCCGTGGCGGGACAAGGCGTTCGGAGAGCGTTACTTGGAGGCTTTGGGCATTGCCGGCGTGCCCGAATGATGTGGGCGATCGACCGCATGCAGAGGAGACATCACAAGCTTGACCCGGTGCTGTCGCGGGACGATTCGTCAAGTTCGACCCGAGCGGAAACCTGCGTGGTTGGCTAAGGGTTGTTGCACGCGGGGCATTTGCCAGTTTCGTAAATTTGAGTTCTATTGAACGCCGACTTGCGCCGGTCGGGATGGTTGAAGAGGGCATGGTGAACGGGGGCGATTCCGGATATGCCGGGGAGAAGGCGAGCACTGCGCTGAAGCTTCCGCATTCCGTGCTGACGGTCGAAGGCCTAGCCGTCGAGGAGGCTATTCCCGCTTGGCGGGAGAGCATGGACGTTTTCTACGATGTGCGGCTCCGCAAGAAGGCCGATGACCCGTTCCGCTTCCGGGCCGAGGCGTTTCATTTTGGCAGTATAGTCCTGACCAGTTACTCGTGCGTGGCGCAGAGCTTCGATCGTTCGCGCGCTCGCATCGGGCGGGATGGTCTCGACCATCTCACGTTGCAAATCTGCCTGAAGGGGAGCCATGGCAGACCGGACGCCGGTTCAGCCGGCCATGCCGGACCCGGCGATTTGATCGTGTCGGATCTCGCGCAGGCGCAGGCGACGGTGACCACCGACTTCGACAGTCTCAATCTCACCGTGCCGCGCAGTGTTCTCGCCCCGCTTCTAAGGCAGCCGGATGAGCAGAATCTCCGAGTGATTTCGGGGAATGTGCCGTTGCTTGCATTGCTGCGCAATCATCTCTTGGGCCTCTACGAGGGTGCCCGGTCCATGAGCCTGCAAGACGCCGAGGCGGTGGTGCGTCCGACCGTCGATCTGGCTGCCGCCGCGATCAATGCAGCGGTAACCGATGAGAATGCCGCCTCGGTCCAGTTGGCGCTGACCGGGGATATCCGCAGGCATGTGAGCGATCACATCTTGGATCCGAATCTGACCGCTGAGACAATTGCTGCGGCCTACGGCATCTCGACGCGCAAACTATATTATCTGTTCGAGCCCTATGGCGGCTTTTCCTCCTATGTCCAGGAGGAAAAGCTGCGCCGATGCCGAACGGAGCTCGTCGATCCCGAGCAGCGGCACAGAAGCATCGCCGAAATCGCAGAGAGCTATGGCTTCAGCCATCGCAAGAGCTTTGTCCGCGCCTTCCGCAGGTCCTTCGGCATGACACCACGGGAGATGCGGATTCTTGCTGCAGAGGGCCGCAGCCTGTTCAAGCAACACAGGGAAGGCGTGGACATGTGGCACTGGATTCGCGAGCTGCGGTAAAGCTTTACAGAATCAATGGCCGACGTAGTATTACATTAGAAATTACTGAAAAGCGGCCGCATAACTTCTTTAGGGAAACCTCAACGAAATTTGCATCAAGGGTCACATTTCTTGCGCTCCGGGCCACATTTGCGCCGGTCAGCGACATAGTTCTTGAAAACCTTCCGCTGTCCAATCGAAAAGCGATCATCAGGGTCAGGCGCGGGGCGTCTCCGTCTCCTGAAGCAATGGTTTCGTATCCGTGCGCGAAGACGCCGGATCGGACCAGGGTCCGTCCTTCATTCGGGGGAATTTTATGGCGGCGGAAGTCTCGAGCGACAAAGCCTCTCCTCATCGCGCCTGGTTGCCTGCGTCACGACGCGGCCGCACTGGGCACAACACGGTTCTTACGACCGCGGCGGTACTTGCCGTGATCACCCAGAGCATGCCTGTTCATGCGCAGACTGCCTGGACCGGCACGAATTCCTCGGACTGGTTTGATCCCGGCAACTGGACCGCCGGCGTGCCGACCAATGCGGACTTTGCCGAGATCGACACGGTCGTGAACAGCCTGCCTGCCATCGAGGGCGGTTCGGCGGAGGCGCTCAGGACCTTCGTCGGCCTGTCCGCGAACGGCGTCCTGACAATTCAGAATGGCGGCAGCCTGACCAACGACCGCGGCTTCATAGGTCAGAACCTCAATGCGAGCGGGGCGGTATCCGTGATCGGGATTGGCGCGTCCTGGGTGAGTACGAGCAATCTCGTCATCGGTAATCTCGGACAGGGCTCGCTGTCGGTCGTCAACGGCGGCGCCGTTTCCAGCAACGACACATTTCTGGGTGCCGGCCCTGATGCTTTCGGCTCCGCCACCGTCGCCGGAACAGGTTCGATCTGGACCGCGACCGGCTCCTTCGTGGTTGGCGATTCAGGAACGGGCACGATCAATATCGACAACGGCGGAAAGCTTAGCTCCTCCGATGCGGAGCTAGGTGACGCTGGCGGCTCGTCAGGCTCCGTGAACGTGACGGGTGATGGTTCGTACTGGGAGAGCGTCGGCATTCTCACCATCGGCAACGGTGGCGATGGCGCGATCAGCATTCTGGACGGCGGCAGGATAAGCAGCGAGCACAGCTTGTTCGCCGAAGCTCCAGGCAGCACGGCCGAGGCGCTGATCAGCGGAGAAGGCTCCGAGTGGATTACATCAGGCAATTTCATCGTCGGTATTCAGGGCGAAGCAGACGTCATCATACACGGCGGCGGTGCGGTTCAGGCCACCAGCAGCGTCATCGGTTTCGATACGGGCTCGTCGGGCCTGATCGTGGTCACCGATAAGGGCTCGACCTTTTCGGTCACAGATGGAATCCATGTTGGCGGCAGCGGTGAAGGCGGCCTCGTTGCGGTTGCTGGCGGGGTCATTCAGAGTGCCCAAGGAATTCTCGCGAATACCCCGGATTCCTTCGCCGGCGCGGCCGTGACCGGAAGCGGTTCGGCCTGGCTGAACAGCGGTTCGCTGCGTGTCGGCAACAGCGGTACCGCCGAACTCCGCGTCGAGGATGGCGGACGGCTAACCAGCGCGGGTGCCGATATTGCCAACTTCAGCACATCCCAGGCGAGCGTCAGCATCACGGGCGCAGGCTCGACATGGGACAATTCGGGCTATCTCAATGTCGGCGGGGCAGGAAATGGAACCCTGGCCATCCTGAAAGGCGGCCGCGCCAGTGACGGTAATGCAACAGTCGCCGCCGAGGCAGGAAGCACCGGCGCGGTCCTCGTCACCGATTCCGGCTCGCAATGGGTCAATGCCGGCGCCCTCTTTGTCGGCTTCGAGGGGAACGGTGCACTCACTATCCAGAACGGGGCTGTAGTCAGCGCCGAAGATGCTTCCCTCGGCGCACACGCAGGCTCGCTCGGGGTCGTCACCGTCACGGGATCGGGTTCAAGCTGGCTCAATTCGGGCGATCTCCATGTGGCCGGCGAAGGGCAAGGCAGGCTGAACATTGCCGGCGGCGCCGTGGTAAAAGCGGCCGGCACGACCTTCATAGGCACTCTCGCCGGTTCGGAGGGGACGTTGAATATCGGCGCTGCCTCCGGGCTCGCGCCGTTGGCTCCGGGATTGCTCGAAACGACGAAGCTCGTTTTCGGTGAAGGGACCGGCGCGCTCGTCTTCAATCATACGGCTGCCGACTATCTCTTCGCACCAGCCATCGAGGGTGGTGGCACGATCGATGTGCTGTCTGGCACGACCTTGCTCAGCGCGGACTCGAGCGGGTTCACGGGCCAGGCCACGGTCGACGACGGCGCGACGCTCATCGTGAACGGCAGGCTCGGCGGCGCGCTCGATGTGCTTGCGGGCGGCAGGCTCCAGGGTTCCGGCACGGTCGGCTCCACCGCCATTGCCGGGGGAGCCACCATTGCGCCCGGCAATTCGATCGGAACGCTCAACGTCGCGGGCGACCTGATTTTCCACGCCGGCAGCATCTATGAGGTCGAGGTGAATCCGGGCGACACCGATGCCGACCTGATCCGGGCCACGGGCATAGTGACGCTCAATGGCGGGGCCGTCGCTCATGTCGGTCTGGAGGGTACCTACCGCCCCTTCAGCACCTACGAGATCATCGCGGCCGACGGAGGTGTTTCCGGGACCTTCGACGGCGTAACCTCGGATTTCGCGTTCCTCGACCCGTCTCTGAGCTACGATCCGAACAGCGTGTTCCTGACGCTCGTCCGCAACGACGTGTCGTTCTGCGAGGTCGGCGTGACGCCAAACCAGTGTGCCACCGGCGAAGGCGTCGAAAGCCTGGGCTCTGGCAAGCTTTACGACGCTGTGGTCGTGCTTGATGAAGACACGGCGCGCGGTGCCTTCGACCTGTTGTCCGGCGAGATCCACGCGTCCGCCAAGACAGCACTGATCGAGGACAGTCGCTTCGTGCGTGATGCCGCGACGAACCGGATCCGCGCTGCCTTCGGAGGGGCATCCAGCGCCGCAGCGCCTGTTTTCGCCTATGGCCCGGGTGGGCCGGAGCCAGCTGCTGCCGGCACGGAACGGTTCGCAGTCTGGGGCCAGGCATTCGGGTCCTGGGGGAATTGGGACGGTGACGGCAATGCCGCGTCGATGGACCGCTCGATCGGAGGCTTCTTCCTCGGCGGCGACATGTTGGCGGCGGAGAATCTCCGCCTGGGGCTCCTCGCCGGGTACAGCCGATCGAATTTCGAGGTGGATTCTCGAGCCTCGTCCGGTTCGTCGGACAGTTTCCATCTCGGCGCCTATGGCGGCAGCCAGTGGGGCGCTTGGGGTCTGCGCTTCGGCGGCGCCTATAGCTGGCATGAGATCGACGTCAGCCGTGTGGTCGCTTTCCCGGGCTTCTCGGACAGTCTCACCGGCAACTATGACGCGGCCACCGGGCAAGCGTTCGGCGAGGCGGGCTATCGGTTCAGCGTGGGTAGCGCGCACGTCGAGCCATTCGCCAGTCTCGCCTACGTGAATCTGCATACCGACGGCTTCACCGAGAGCGGCGCCGCCGCGGCCCTTGCTGCAGAAGGCCAGCGGACTGACACAACTTTCATGACGCTTGGCGCCAGGGCCGAAATGAAGTTCGGCGAAGCCGAAGCCACGAAACTCACCGGGATGATCGGATGGCGCCACGCATTCGGCGATGACGTGCCGACCTCCACGATGGCGTTCTCCGGCGGCGATGTCTTCACGATAGCAGGTGTGCCGATTGCCGAGGACGCTCTTGTTCTGGAAGCCGGACTCGACGTCGCGGTCTCCCAGACAATATCGCTCGGCATCTCATACTCAGGCCAAATCGCCAGCCAAGCTAGCGACCATGGCCTGCGGGCCGATTTCAGCGCAAAATTCTGAGCTCTTCCGGCAGCTGATCTGCAGCACCGAGGTGCCGCCGCAGCACTCGATCCGAGGTTTTGATCCATTGGTGCGCCGTTCCTTACCGAGACAATCAAGATTGCCTGTCTTCACCACTTCTGCGGGACATAGAGCTCCTGCGGAAGGACCTTGCGCTCGTAATCCGGGTTGAACACGCGGTCGGGCAGGGTAATCTCTTGGTGCGGCACATCCTCATAGGGGATGACCGAGAGGAGGTGCGCCATGCAATTCAGCCGCGCGCGCTTCTTGTCATTGCCTTCCACGATATACCAGTGTGCCTCTGGGATGTTGGTGCGGGCGAACATCTCCTCCTTGGCCTTGGTGTAGTCCTCCCAGCGCACACGCGACTGCAGGTCCATGGGCGAAAGCTTCCATTGCTTGAGCGGGTCGTGGATGCGCATCAGGAAGCGCAGCTGCTGCTCTTCGTCGGTGATTGAGAACCAGTATTTGACCAGACGTATGCCGGAGCGCACCAGCATGCGCTCGAACTCCGGGACGTCGCGGAAAAATTCCTCGACCTGGGCGGGCGTGGCGAAACCCATGACGCGCTCGACGCCGGCGCGGTTGTACCAGGAGCGATCGAACAGCACGATCTCGCCGGCGGCCGGCAGATGCGGCACGTAGCGCTGGAAATACCACTGCGAGCGCTCGCGCTCGGTAGGCGCGGGCAGGGCGACCGTGCGCACCACCCGCGGGTTGAGCCGCTGGGTGATGCGCTTGATTACTCCGCCCTTGCCGGCCGAATCGCGCCCCTCGAAGATCACCACCACCTTGGACCTAGTGTGAACCACCCAGTCCTGCAGCTTGATCAGCTCCGACTGCAGCCTGAGAAGCTCGCGGAAATAGGTCACCCGGTCGATGGTGGCACGATGCCTCTCTTTATAGATCTTGGCGATCGCCTCCGAGAGCGCCGGTTCGGACAGCTCCAGCTCGTAGTCCTCGTCGAGCGTGTCCGCGAGCTCGGCCTCCAGCCAGTCCATGCCGCTCCTGCTCTGCTGGTCGTTCATCGTTCATCCTCCTTGTCGGCATGGCAGGGCGGCTCGGCACCCCCGCAGCAATCCATCCGCGAGTTCCATGAAGCTTTTATGGCAACATGGCGGCCGCGCGGACGCGAAGCAGCGGCCGCTGCGGCAGATGTCGGGCTGCGCGCCTGACGGCCTTCTGCTAACGTAGGGCTTATTCGGCTGGAGGCATGGATGAGAGGCATTATCGCGGCAATGGGCATGCTTGCTGCAAGCCCCGCCTTTGCCACGACCGTAACGCTCGATCTGCCGGGCAGCGGGGCGCCCGAGACGCATCTGGTCGCCTATGAGTGCGGCGGCGAGGTGATCGCTGCCACCTACATCAATGCAGGCAGGAATGGACTTGCGGTGCTGAAGATCGGCGACGCTACGGTCGTCTTCTCAAACGTGCTGTCGGGCTCGGGTGCCAGATATGCCGGTCAGCAATACATCTGGTGGACGAAAGGCGAGCAGGCTGACCTCTACGACCTGACCAAGGGCGAGAGCGCGCCGCCTCTCCACTGCAAAGCAGGGCCTGCAGGATGAGGCTTTTCCAGCGAGCAGCGGCGTTCGACCGCTGAACGCGACCGTTCCGTCGTAGAATAATTTTGCGCAAGCTGGTCGGAAATCGGCCTCCCTCGTTCGTCCACTGCGGCAACTCCAACCTTTGTGTTCTCGCAAGCAGTGCGAATTGGATTATGATGCCGATCCGAACAACAATCGCTGAGGGAGTGAAAACGATGGGTCTTCGCATCAACGACACCGCGCCGGACTTCACCGCCGAGACGACGCAGGGAACGATCAACTTCCACGAATGGATTGGTGATGGGTGGGCGGTGCTGTTCAGCCACCCCAAGAACTTCACGCCGGTCTGCACGACCGAGCTTGGCGCCATGGCCGGGCTGGAAGACGAGTTCAAGAAGCGTGGCGTGAAGATCATCGGCATCTCCGTCGATCCGGTCGCCAGCCACGACAAGTGGAAGGAAGACATTCAGAAAGCGACCGGCTTCAGGGTGGATTATCCGCTGATCGGCGACCGCGATCTCAAGGTCGCCAAGCTCTACGACATGCTGCCCGCCGGAGCCGGCGAAACTTCCGAAGGCCGTACCCCGGCCGACAACGCCACGGTGCGCTCGGTCTACGTGATCGGCCCGGACAAGAAGATCAAGCTGATCCTCACCTACCCGATGACGACCGGCCGCAACTTCGACGAGATCCTTAGAGCGATCGACTCGATACAGTTGACTGCGAAGCATCAGGTGGCAACGCCTGCCAACTGGAAGCAGGGCGAGGACGTGATCATCACTGCAGCGGTTTCCAACGAGGATGCGATCAAGCGCTTCGGCGCATTCGAGACGATCCTGCCATATCTGAGGAAGACGAAGCAGCCGGGCGCGGCGCAGTAGGCAATTCGGATTGGGCGGATTCTGTGGCTGGAGCCTTCTGCTTTCAGGCGGGCGCTGCCCCTCACCCTCACCCTCTCCCCGTGAAAAACGGGGAGAGGGGGTTCTGCGACGTTGTCGTCCCCTATCCCCGTCCTTACGGGGTGAGGGTGAGAGGCAGCGCCAGCCTAAAGCGATTTGCAGAACCCCTTAATCAAGGCCTGTGATCGAAAATGATCACCGGCTCGCCGCCAAACTCGGCGCGGGTGCGCTCGACAAAGCCGTTCTTCCTGGCCACGCGGATCGAGGCATTATTTTCCGGATCGATGAAGCAGGTGATGGGCGAGCCGGGGTAATTGGCGGCTCCCCAGCGCAACATCGCGCCGACTGCCTCGGTGCCATAGCCCTTGCCATGCGCTTCAGGGAGCAGGCTCCAGCCGGTCTCGAGCGTGCCTTCGAGGCTGGGCTGCATGTTGCGCTTCAGTTCGTGAAAGCCGCCTTCGCCGATCAGTCGGCGGCTCGCCTTTTCCTCTATCGCCCAGAAGCCGAACCCGAGATGATGCCACATCCCGGCGTGCCGTAGGAAGCGTATCCAGGTCTCGTCGCGGGTGCGCGGCCGCCCGCCGATGAAGCGGGTCACGACCGGGTCGGCCCACATCATCACATAGGCCTCGAAGTCGGAGTACCGGTGATCGCGCAGGATTAACCGCTCGGTTTCGATGATTGGGATTTCGAGCGACATGAAGCTCCTCGTTGATCGGATTTGCCGCGACCAAATTCACACCGCGGTCGTCTTCAGGCGCTCGGCGATGAACGCGGCAAGCCGCACTGCCACTTCGGCCTTGCTGAGTTCGGGCCATTCGTCGACGCCGGATTTCGAGACGATCTTCACGCGATTCCTGTCGCCCCCCATGACCCCGGTTGCGGCCGAGACGTCATTGGCAACGACGAAATCGGCCCCCTTCTTCTCGAGCTTGGCGGCGGCATTGGCGAGCAGGTTTTGCGTTTCGGCAGCAAAGCCGACGACGAGATAAGGCCGCCTGCTATGGTGACCGATGCCGGCCAGTATGTCCGGGTTTTCAATCATCGACAGCTGCGGCGGGCCATCGCCATCGGCCTTCTTGATCTTCTCGCCGGCCTCGCTTTCGGGCCGCCAGTCAGCGACGGCTGCGACGAACACGGCGGCATCGGCCGGCAGCAGGCTTTCCACGGCATCGTTCATCTCGCGCGCCGTCTGGACATGGATGGTGGTCACGCCAGTCGGATCGGCGATCGCGACTGGGCCTGAGACGAGACGGACATCGGCGCCGAGCCGGGCGAGCGCGGCGGCGATTGCATGGCCCTGTTTGCCGGAAGAACGATTGGCGATGTAGCGCACCGGGTCGATCGGCTCGTGGGTCGGGCCGGATGTCACGACGATCCGCCGGCCTGAAAGCGGCTTCGGCCGATCGTCGAGCAAGGCCTCGACCGCCGCGGCAATCTCCAGCGGCTCGGCCATGCGGCCTTCGCCCGCCTCCGCCTTCTCCGCCATCTCGCCCTTGTTCGGGCCGACAAAGCGGACGCCGTCCTTCTCCAGCGTCGCGCGATTCCGCCGCGTCGCCGGATGCGACCACATCTTCGGGTTCATGGCAGGGGCCATCAGCACCGGACGTTCGGTGGCGAGCAGCACGGCGGAGGCGAGGTCGTTGGCGAGCCCGTTCGCGAGCTTCGCCATCAAATCGGCGGTTGCCGGGGCCACGACGATCAGGTTGGCCTCGCGGGCGAGGCGGATATGGCCGACATCCTGCTCGGCTTGGCGATCGAAGAGATCGGTGAAGACGTGGTCGGCCGTCAGCGCGCCCACGGCGAGCGGGGTGACGAAATGCTGCGCTGCTTCCGTCATCACGACTCGAATGCTCGCGCCGCGCTCGCCGAGCCGCCGGATAAGGTCGAGCGACTTATAAGCGGCGATGCCGCCGCCGATGATGAGGAGGATGCGCTTTCCGGAAAGGATCATTGCCGCCGCCCGTTCAAGCAGGCTTCAGCGCCGGCTCGATGTCGGTATGAATGAAATCATCGCCCTTGAAAAGGAGAGGCAGCTTGCGGATCTTGGCGAGAGCGTAGGAGAAACAGTCGCCCATGTTGAGATTAGCCGGGTGGTGGGAGCCGCGGCCATAGGTATCGTAGGCGGCACGGGCAACGCCGACATGGACCATGTCGAATGGAACGATCTCCGGTTCAACCAACGAGAGAAACTCGTCTATCTGTCGAGCGCCACTCGGAAAATCGTCTCGCTTCGAAACGCAATATGCTTCGTGCAGAGTCGCGGCGCTGAGTGCAGCCCAAGGCCGCTCATCCAAATAACGCCTGAACAGGTCCGCGTCCGGTTCCCTGAGCAAGATGGCAACAATTGCCGATGTGTCTATGACGAAGCCGCTCAACGCAGCCCCTCTTCCCACATTTCATCGCTGATCCTCTTGAGGTCGAACGGTTTGCCCGGCTTCGCTCCTAAGCGCCGCAAATCCTCCAGAATGGATGGCTTCCGCCTTGCGACATTGAAGCTTTCCGCCAGCCGATCCCTGGCCTCCTGTTCCATGGAAACCCCACGCGCCGCAGCGCTTTCACGCAGCTTCTGTTTTACGCGGTCATCGAGGTTGCGGATCGTCAGAGTGCTCATGGTAAACCATCATACTCGCCGCAGATCGCGTCGCTCAGTTCCTTCTGGGTGAAGTATTTGAACCGGCTCTCCGCCGGCTCATCGGTTTCGAGTTCGGCGGCGCGACGCATTTCGTCGGCATCAATCCGGCTTGCCGGCTGGCCGAAGTCGCTGGCCTGCTCTGAAAGGAGTTGCCGGAGAGCCTCTTGCAGAGATCGGCCGCTTTCGGCCGCTTTTACGCGCGGTGCCTGCTTCACATCTTCAGGCACGTTCTTGATCGTCAACGTCGCCATGATCCAGCCTCGTGCTGTCATTGCAGTCAATGTATGCATTGACTGCAATTCGATCAAGCTGATCTCAAGTGAGCTTCCACGCCATCCAGATCAGCACTAGCGCAATCACCCATAGCGCGATGCGGCCGGAGCGCGTGTGCCGCGCCTCGGCCTTGCCGATCGCGCGTGCGGTCGCCTCGTCGAAACGCAGCCCGTTCTCTGCCATGAGGTCGATCTCGCGCGACAGGCGCTCGGCGCGATGCGCAAGTTCCGGCGCGTGGCGGGCAAGCGAGAGGAGCGCCGTTGCACCCTCGCGAGCGTCTGAAAGCAGGCCTCGTGGCCCCAGATTTGCGGCGATCCATTGGCCGACCACAGGCTCTGCCGCTCGCCACATGTTGAAGGCCGGGTCGAGCGTGCGGGCGACGCCTTCGACGACGACCATCGTCTTCTGCAGGAGCACCAGTTCCGGCCTGGTCTCCATGTCGAACAGTTCGGTGACCTCGAAGAGCAGCGTCAGAAGCCGAGCCATCGAGATCGTCTCCGCCGGCTGGCCATGGATGGGCTCGCCGATCGCGCGGATAGCCTGCGCGAAGGCGGTGACATCGTGCCTGTGAGGCACGTAGCCCGCTTCGAAATGCACCTCGGCGACGCGCAGATAGTCGCGGCTGATGAAGCCATAGAGGATCTCGGCGAGGAAGCGACGCTCTTTTCTGCCGAGCCGCCCGGAAATGCCGAGATCGACCGCGACGATATCGCCCGCCGGGTCGACAAACAGGTTGCCGGGGTGCATGTCGGCGTGAAAAAACCCGTCGCGCAGCGTGTGCCTCAGGAAGGACTGGATCAGCGTGACGGCGAGCGCCTTGAGATCGTGACCTGCTGCGCACAAGCCTTCGACATTGGAAAGCTTGATGCCGTCGATCCACTCCAGCGTCAGCACATCGCGGCCGGTACGCTCCCAGTCGACCGAGGGGACACGAAAACCCGGATCGTCGCGCGTGTTGCCGGCAAGCTCGGAAAGCGCGGCGGCCTCCAGCCGCATATCCATTTCGAGCTTGGTGGTCTGCGCCAGTCCCTCGGTCACCTCGACCGGGCGAAGCCGGCGCGTCGCCGGAATGTAGCGCTCCTGCAGACGGGCAGCGAGGAAAAAGCTTTCGAGGTCGCGCAGGAAGAGCCGGCGCACGCCTGGCCGGATCACCTTGACCGCGACCTGGACCGGCACGCCGTCGCGCATGACCGTTGCCGGATGCACCTGGGCGATCGATGCGGCCGCGACAGGCTCGCCGAAGCTCTCATAGAGCTCGTCGATCGGGCGGCCGAGCGAATCCTCGATGGCTGCGACGGCCTCGGCCCGCGGAAAGGTCTCCATGCGGTCCTGAAGCGCAGCAAGATCGGCAGCGATTTCGGGGCCGACGACATCCGGCCGCGTGGCCAGGAACTGGCCGAGCTTCACATAGGACGGCCCCAGCCGCGCGACGGCGTCCGCAAGGCGTTCGCTGCGCTCGAGCCGCAACGCGCTGCGACGTGTGAAGAGGCGCGCCATGCGCCAGCCGAGTTTCGGCAGGCCCCAGAGCTGGTCGCCGGGAAGGGCGGCCACCACACCTTCGCGGACCATGATCCAGCCAGCCCTGACGAGCCTGAAACCAGCGCCGACGGTGCTCATTGGGAAGCTTCCGTCAAAGCTTCCAGCCCGAATACAGTGCAGCGATGCCGCCAGAATAGTTTCGCCAGGTCACTCGCTCGAACCCCGCCGCCTTCACCATCGCGGCGAAATTCGGCTGGTTCGGAAACTTTCGGATTGATTCGACGAGATAGGAATAGGGCTCGCCCGCACCCGCGACGATCTGGCCGATGCGGGGAATGGCGTTGAATGACCAGGCCTCGTAGACTCGGTCGAGAAATGGCACGTCCACCTCCGAGAATTCGAGGCAGAGAAAGCGGCCACCGGGCTTGAGCACGCGGTAGGCCTCGGTCAGCGCGGCCTCGATCTTCGGCACGTTGCGGATGCCGAAGGCGATCGTGTAGGCGTCGAAACTCTCGTCGGCGAAGGGCAGCTGCTCGGCATTGGCCTCAACGAAGTCCACATTTTCCCTGAGGTGCTGCTTCTCGGCCCGCTCGCGGCCGACCTCGAGCATCGAGCCGTTGATGTCGAGCACGGTCGCATGCGCATTGCCGTCCGAGGCGCGGATGATGCGAAAGGCGATGTCGCCCGTGCCGCCGGCAACGTCCAGCACTTTCCAGTCGCCGCGCTTCGGCGGGTTCAGCCAGGCGACCAGCGCATCCTTCCACAGCCGGTGCATGCCGGCCGACATCAGATCGTTCATGACGTCGTAGCGGCCGGCGACGCGGTGGAACACGTCGTTGACAAGCGGCTGCTTCTCACCCTCGCCGACATTGCGGAAGCCGAAGGAAGTCTCCATTCCGCCGATGGCCGAGGTGCGCTGTTCTGACATTTTCGTGATCTGCCTCAATTCCGGCCGGACCATAGCCGATCGGAATCTCCGACGCTATTGCCTAGCAGGCGCGATGAAGAGCCGCGCTTCGGAACGGAGAAGGGGACGCGAAATGGTTCTGAAAGCGGAGCTGCATTGCCATATCGAGGGCGCCGCCACGCCCGATCTCGTCATCCGCCAGGCGCAGAAATACAATGCGGATGTCTCGCCCTTCATCCGCAGCGGTTCCTTCGTCTGGCACGATTTCACGAGTTTCCTCGCGGCCTACGACTTCTCGGCGAGCCTGTTTCGCACCGAGGAGGACTATGCCCTGCTCGCGGAGCACTACCTCACCAGCCTTGCACGGGACGGAGCCATCTATTCGGAGATATTCATCTCGCCCGATCATGCGCGCGAGGCCGGTCTTTCGCCTGCCGCCTATACAAATGCGCTTGGCGAAGGCATTTCGCGCGCCAGGGCCAAGACCGGCCTTGAGGGACGCATGATCGTCATCGGCGTCAGGCATTTTGGGGTCGAGCCTGTCGAGGCGGCGGCGCGCTTTGCGGCCAAATGCCGCCATCCGCTTGTGACCGGCTTCGGCATGGCCGGCGAGGAGCGTTTCGGCGACCTCGAGGACTATCAGCGCGCCTTCGAGCTCGCCCGCGAGGCGGGGCTCGGCATTACCGTGCATGCCGGCGAGCTGGCCGGCTGGGAGAGCGTGAAGGCTGCGCTGAACCACATCCGTCCTTCGCGCATCGGGCATGGCGTACGTGCGATCGAGAACCCGGACCTCGTCAGGCGCATTGCCGAGGAAGGCGTGGTGCTGGAGGTATGCCCGGTCTCCAACATCGAGCTGAAAGTGTTCGACGGCTACGCCAATCACCCTTTCAACGCCTTGAAGGCGGCCGGCTGCAAACTCACGCTCAATTCCGACGACCCACCCTATTCCGGACGAGCCTGAAGCGTGAGTACGACGTGGCCGGCGAGCATTTCGGGCTGGATGCCAGGGCGCTCACGGCAGTGACCAGGACGGCGATCGAGGCAGCCTTTGTCGATCGCAAGACGCGCGCGGCGTTGCTTTCCCGGCTCAATGGCTCGGCAGGCCGCTGATCTTTGCGCCACAAAATTGTGGTTCAGTGAGCTCGCTCGTTTCCTGGCAGGTTTCTCCTGTGCAGATCAGCGGCTAGAGTAGTCGTCAAGCCGCAATCCGGGAGCAGATCATGAAGGGCGTCACCGTCGTCGACCACCCGCTTGTCCAGCACAAGCTCACTATCATGCGCAACAAGGAGACTTCGACGGCCGGCTTCCGGCGGCTCTTGCGTGAGATATCGCTGCTGCTGGGCTATGAAGTGACGCGCGACCTCGAGCTGACCACCACCACGATCGAGACGCCGCTCCAGACCATGGAGGCGCCGACGCTGGAGGGCAAGAAGCTGGTCTTTGCCTCGGTGCTGCGCGCCGGTAATGGGCTGCTCGAAGGCCTGCTCGACCTCGTGCCGGCCGCTCGCGTCGCGCATATCGGGCTCTACCGCGATCACGAGACGCTCGAAGCCGTCGAGTATTTCTTCAAGGCGCCGAGCGACCTTGGCGACCGGCTGGTCATCGTGGTCGACCCGATGCTCGCCACCGGCAATTCGGCTGTCGCGGCGATCGACATGCTGAAGGGCCGCGGCGCCGTCAACCTTCGCTATCTCTGCCTGCTTGCCGTGCCCGAAGGGATCGAGCACTTCAGCAAGGCGCATCCCGACGTGCCGATCTATACGGCGGCCATCGACAGTCATCTCAACGAGAAAGGCTACATCCTACCCGGCCTCGGCGACGCCGGCGACCGGATGTACGGGACGAAATAGCGGCGATTTGGGCTTGATGGGCGGCTTATGTTTGACCGTTGACGCTGCCCCTCATCCGGCTGCCGCCACCTTCTCCCCGTAAACGGGGAGAAGACCGCCGGCCGATTTGGCGGCGCTTCTCCTGCAACGCTGGCGATTGGCGAAATCAAGGCGGCAGTCGTGCTTCTCCCCGCTTGCGGGGAGAAGGTGGCGGCAGCCGGATGAGGGGCAGCGCCAACGGTCAGAGGCTAGGGCGACATAGCTTGCAGTGCGCAATTCCGAGACTTAACCAACCGTTAACATAACCCCGCTTTCGCAGCCCGCGAACGGCATTCGTTAAGCCAGCAAACACCCTGACATCATAGCATCGCACCTGACCACAGGGCCGCGGGCATGCTGCGCAAATTCATCATGGTCGGCATCTTCGCCGCGAGTTCGGCGTCGATCCCGGCCATCTATCAGTCAAATCCGGAGGCGTTCCAGAGCCTGGTGAGACTGGCTGCCCAGGGCCGCGACCCGGCGCCGCCGCGCATGGAAGCGCCCGCACCGGAACTGCGTGTCGCCAAGGTCGAGCCGGAAACGCTGCCAGGACACAAGGTGCGGCTCGCGGCGGATCCAGCCGGCCATTTCCTTGCCGAGTTCAAGTTCAATGGCCGCCGCGTCAACGCCATGATCGACACTGGCGCGACCCTGGTCGCTATCAACCGCTCGACGGCGAAGAAAATCGGCATCAGCCTGACGCCCGCCGATTTCAAGTACCAGGTCACCACGGCGAACGGAAACGCGCGTGCCGCGGCAGCTACGATCGACAGCCTCGAAATCGGCCGGATCGCCATCGACAATGTCCAGGCCGTCGTTCTCGAGGACAAGGCCCTCGACGGAACGCTGATCGGCATGAGCTTCCTAAAGCAGCTGAGAAGGTTCGAGGTGGAGGACGGGGCGTTGCTGTTGGTGCAATGAGGAGGCAGCAGGCAATAGGGCAATACGGCAATAGGGCAATAAGGGATCAGCTTCCAACCACCGTGCGCCGCTGCACCCCCTTGGTCCCCTATTGCCCTACTGCCTTATTGCCTTATTGCCCTAATCCCTCGCCACAACGCGCCGTATGACCGCCTTCTGCGCCGCCGGACGGCTGTCGGCTATCCGGTAGGCGGACCGGATCTCGGCCGCCGCCCTTTCTGCCGAGCTCTCGCTTCGCGCATGGATTAGCGCGAGCGGCTCTCCCTCACGGATTTCCGCGCCGACCGGGACGAGCGCCGTCAGGCCGACGGCGTGGTCGATCGTGTCTTCAGGACGCGTGCGGCCGCCGCCCAGAGCGACCACGGCAAGACCGATCTCCCTCGTAGCGATCGATCCGACATAGCCGGCATGCGGCGCGGTTACTGGAATGACGACTGGCGCCTTAGGCAGGTAGGCCTCGCACCGCTCGACGAAATCGGCCGGGCCGCCAAGCGCCGTAACCATGCGGCCGAATGTCTCCGCTGCCTTGCCGCTGTCCAGGGCGTGGTTGGCGCGCAGCAGCCCTTCCTGATTGGAACCGGCGATCCCGGCCGATTGCAGCATTTCGGCTGCAAGCGCCAGGGTCACGTCGATGAGCCGCTTATCGCGCGAGCGGCCGGTTAGGAAATCGACGGCGTTGGCAACCTCGACTGCATTACCGGCGGCGGACGCCAGCGGCTCGTTCATGCCGGTGATCAGTGCCGTCGTCTTCAGGCCGGCGCCGTTCGCTACCTCGACGAGGCTCGTCGCAAGCTCCGTCGCATCGCGCGACTTCGTCATGAAGGCCCCGTTGCCGAGCTTCACGTCGAGCACGAGCGACTGCAGTCCGGCCGCGAGCTTTTTCGACAGTATCGATGCAGTGATCAACGGCACCGACTCGACCGTGGCCGTCACATCCCGGATCGCGTAGATGCGCTTGTCCGCCGGCGCGAGGTTTGCGGTCTGGCCGATGATGGCGCAGCCCGCGGCAAGCACGGCCTTGCGAAAGAGCGCATTGTCGGGCTGGCTGACATAGCCCGGTATCGCGTCCATCTTGTCGAGCGTTCCGCCGCTATGGCCGAGCCCGCGTCCGGAGATCATCGGCACATAGGCGCCGTTGGCGGCTACGATCGGCGCAAGCATCAGCGAGACATTGTCTCCGACGCCGCCGGTCGAATGCTTGTCCGTGACCGGGCCGGGCAGGTCCGACCAGTCGAGCACGTCTCCGGAATCGCGCATGGCGAGCGTCAACGCCACCGCCTCGTCGCGGCTCATGCCGTTGAGGAAGATCGCCATGGCAAGCGCCGCGACCTGCCCCTCGGATACCGTGCCAGCGGCGATGCCAGCGACGAACTCGGCGATCTCGCTCGGGGCGAGCCGCCTGCCGTCGCGTTTGGTTCGGATGATTTCCTGGGGGAGCATTAGGGGCCTTGATGCTCGATAGGCAAACACCGGCGCCCTGTCGCGCCCCCCTCTGTCCTGCCGGACATCTCCCCCACAGGGGGGGAGATTGGACGGCCGCTTTGCCGGCTCTTGTCCCGCAGCGTTGACAATTGGCGAAATCCTGGAAGACAGCCGATCTCCCCCCTTGTGGGGGAGATGTCCGGCAGGACAGAGGGGGGCGAGACGGAGCGCGACACCTCAAATCTAGGCGTGCCAAGCATCACTCCACCCCCTCCGCAAACATCCGCCTCAGGATCGCCGCCAGCCTCGCGCCGCCGAGAGGGGCCATGTCCTTCGTTTCCTGGTGCGAGAGTTCGGCGCCCGTCATGCCGGCCGCCAGGTTGGTGATGACGGAGCAGGCGGCCACACGGAGTCCGAGGAAACGGGCAAGGATCACCTCCGGCACGGTCGACATGCCGACGGCATTGGCGCCCAGCACCCGCGCCATCCTGATCTCGGCCGGCGTTTCGAAGGAAGGGCCTGAGAACCACATGTATATGCCCTTGAAGAGCGGTGCTCCGGTTGCCGCGGCTGCCTTTTCGATCGCAGCGCTGATCGCCCTGTCGTAAGCCTCGGTGAGGCCCACGAAGCGGCGCTCGGTCGGCTCGCCGATCAGCGGGTTGGCGCCGGAGAAGTTGATGTGGTCGGTAATCAGCATCACCGAACCGGGTCCCATCCCCGGCTCGAGCGATCCGGCGGCGTTGGTGAGGATGAGCTTCGTGACGCCGATTTCGGCGAGCGTCTGCAGCGCCGGGCGCATGGCTGCCGCGTCGCCGTGCTCGTAATAATGAGCGCGCCCGGCGAGCATCAGCACGGGGGTGCCGGAAAGCCGGCCGGCGACGAGCTGGCCGGCATGACCGGTGACGCCGCTCCTGGGAAAGCCCGGCAGCTCGGCATAGGGAATGCGGACAGCGCCTTCGACCTCGTCGACCAGCCCGCCAAGCCCGGAGCCAAGCACGAGCGCAGTCGTCGGCGTGAGATTGCCGAGAAGCTTGCCGAGCTTGTCCCCACTCTCGCTCATGTCAGCTCGCTCATTTCAACCCGCTCATTTCAAGAGGTCCGCCCGGAAGCCATAGGGTAGCAGGTCGCCCATCGTCACAGTCTCGACGACGCCGGTCGCGTCGCAGAGATGGACCTTCGTTTCGGGCCCGGCGAACTCGGCAAGCCGCTGGCGGCAGCCGCCGCATGGCGTGACCTTCGGCATGCGCTCGGCGATCACGGCCACTTCGGCGATCCTGCCGCCGCCGCCCATCACGAAATGGCCGAGCGCCGTCGTCTCGGCGCACCAGCCTTCGGGATAGGAAGCGACTTCGATGTTCGCCCCGGCGAACACCTTGCCGTCGGCAGTGCGGATTGCCGCGCCAACCGGAAATCTCGAATAAGGCGCGTAGGCTTTCGCCATGGCCGCCTTTGCAGCCTCGAACAGGTCGTGGGACATCGGTTATTCCTTGCGGATGATCTTGTTCGGGAACCGGTATCTACTTCTCAGAATCATGCCTTAGCGTTCTTTCACATATGGCACGCCGCCGGCACGCGGCGGGATCGCTCTGCCAACGAAGCCGGCGAGCAGCACCACGGTGAGCACATAAGGCAGGGCCTGCATGAACTGCACCGGCACCTTGCCGATCATCGGCCAGGGCTGGCCCTGGAAGCGGATCGAAGCGGCGTCGAGCAGGCCGAACAGCAAGCAGGCGAACATGGCGGGCACCGGCCGCCATTTCGCAAAGATCAGCGCGGCGAGCGCGATGTAGCCCTTGCCCGCCGTCATGTCCTTCACGAAGCCGGCATTCTGCGCGACCGACAAATAGGCGCCGGAGACGCCGGTGAGCACGCCGGTGCAGATCACGGCGCGGTAGCGCAGCCATGCGACGGAGATGCCGGCCGTATCGACCGCGGCGGGGTTCTCGCCGACTGCGCGCAGGCGAAGCCCGAAGCGCGTGCGGAATAGCACCCACCAGGTGAAGGGCACCATGAGGAAGGCGAGATAGACGAGGATCGAGTGGCCGGAGATCAGCTCGGAATAGAGCAGGCCGAGGATCGGGACGTCCTTCACCGCATCGGCGCCGGGAAGCGTGATCGTCTCGAAGCGGGCTGCGCCGGAAAGTGCCGGCGTGCGGCCGCCCTGGCGGAACCAGGCCTGGCCGAGAATGATCGTGGAGCCGGCCGCGATGAAGTTGATGGCCAGCCCCGAAACGACCTGGTTGCCGCGATGCGTGATCGATGCGAAGCCGTGCACCAGCGACATCAGCACGGAGATGATGACGGCGGTCAACAGGCCGAGCCAGGCCGAGCCGGTGACAGCGGCTGCCGCTGCGCCGGAAAAGGCGCCGGCGAGCATCTTGCCTTCAAGTCCGATGTCAACGATGCCGGCACGCTCAGAATAGAGGCCGGCGAGGCAGGCGAGCAGCAGCGGCACCGAGACGCGGATCGTCGCGTCGAGCAGCTGGACAAGGACGTTGATGAACTCCATCTCAGGCGCCTTCCCCCTTGGTCGCGACCATGCCGACCGAACGAGGGCTCATCGCGGCGAATGCGGCCTGGACTGCCGGGCGGAACATGTGCTCGAGCGCGCCGGCAAATAGGATGACTAGGCCCTGGATGATGACGATCATGTCGCGGCTGATATTGGGCATGTCGAAGGAAAGCTCGGCGCCGCCCTGGTAGAGCATGCCGAACAGGATGGCGGCGAGCACGATGCCGGCCGGATGCGAGCGGCCCATCAGCGCCACGGCAATGCCGACGAAGCCCGCGCCCGCGACGAAATCCAACGCCATGTGGTGCTGGTCGCCCATGATCGGATTGAGCGCCATCATCCCGGCCAGCGCCCCCGAGATCATCATGTTGAGGATGATGATCCTCGCCTCGCTGATCCCGGCATAGCGGGCCGCCTTCGGGCTGTGTCCCTGCGTGCGCATCTCGTAGCCGAGCTTGGTGCGCCAGATCAGCAGCCAGACGAGATAGGCCATGGCAAGCGCGAGCAGGAAGGATACGTTGAGCGGTGCCGAGCGGACATGAAGTCCGATTGCCTGCAGGAGAAAGTTGAGCTTCGGCAGTTGCCCGCCCTCGGCAAAGCCGCGCGTCTGCGGCGCCATCTCGCCGAGCGGCTTCAGGACGTCGACCAAGAGGTACACCATGATCGAAGCCGCAATGAAGTTGAACATGATGGTGGTGATGACGATGTGCGAGCCGCGCTTGGCCTGAAGATAGGCGGGGATCAGCGCCCAAAGCGCGCCGACCAGCGCCGCGGCAAGGATCGCCAGCGGGAAGGTGAGCCACCACGGCAAGATCGAATCGAAGGTGAGCGCGACCAGCGAGACGCCGAGGCCGGCGATATAGGCCTGCCCCTCGCCGCCGATATTGAACAGGCCGCAGTGGACGGCCACCGCGACAGCGAGCCCGGTGAAGATGAAGTTGGTCGCGTAGAAAAGTGTGTAGGCGATGTTCTGGCCACTTCCGAACGCGCCTTCGAACAGGATGACGGCGGCGCGCAACGGATTCTCCCCGACCAGAAGCACCACCAGCCCGGCAACGATGAATGCGACGAACAGGTTCATCAGCGGGATCAGCCCGTAATCGGCCCAGGCTGGCAGCTTCGCGTATGGCGCGCTCACTCGGCGGCCTCCCTCTGCTCGATGCCGGCCATCAGCAGGCCGAGTTCGCCCTCCGTCGCCTCGGGACCGCGCTCGCCGACGATGCGGCCGTCAAACATCACCAGGATGCGGTCCGACAGCGAGCGTATCTCATCGAGCTCCACCGAAATCAGCAGCACCGCCTTGCCGCGGTCGCGCATCTCGATCAGGCGGCGGTGGATGAACTCGATCGCGCCGACGTCGACGCCGCGCGTCGGCTGCCCGACGATCAGCACGCCGGGGTCCTTCTCGATCTCGCGCGCGAGCACGATCTTCTGCTGGTTGCCGCCGGAGAAGTTGGCGGTCTTAAGCCGCGGATTGCCTGGCCTGATGTCGAATTTCTCGATCTTGTCCTTGGCGTCCTTGATGATGGCCGGGATGTCGAGGAATACGCCGTTCAGATATTGCGCGTGGTCGTGGTAGCCGAGGATCGAGTTCTCGTTCTCCTCGAAGGGCAGCACCAGCCCGACATGATGCCGGTCTTCCGGCACATGTGCCAGGCCGCGGCCGCGCAGTTCGCCGGGATCTGCTTCGCCCGTGACATCGATTGGATGGCCGTCGAGCTCGACCGTGCCCGAAACCGCCTTGCGGATGCCGGAGATCGCCTCGATCAGCTCGGACTGGCCGTTGCCGGCGACACCTGCGATCCCGACGATCTCGCCTGCCCTGACGTCGAAGGAGACGTCGTTGACCATGGTGACACCGCGCTGATCCTTCACGCTGAGGTTCCTGACCGACAGCTTGACGGCAGCCGGCCGAGCCTCTTCCTTGTGGACGCGCAGCAGGACGCGGCGGCCGACCATCATCTCGGCAAGCTCTTCGACGGTCGTCTTCCTAGTCTCGCGCGTGTCGACCACGGTACCCTGGCGCATCACGGTCACATTGTCGGTGATAGCCATGATCTCGCGCAGCTTGTGCGTGATGAGAACGATGGTTTTCCCCTGCTCCTTCAGCTGTTTGAGGATGCGGAAAAGGTGGTCTGCCTCGGCCGGGGTCAACACGCCGGTCGGCTCGTCGAGGATCAATATGTCGGCACCCCGGTAGAGGGCTTTCAGGATCTCGACGCGTTGCTGCAGTCCAACCGGCAATTCCTCGATGATGGCGTCGGGATCGACCTCGAGCCCGTACTCCCTTTCGAGGCGCGCCAGCTCTCCACGCGCCTTGGCGATGCTTCTCTTCAATAGCGGCTCGCTCTCGGCGCCGAGGATGACGTTCTCCAGCACGGTGAAGTTCTGCACCAGCATGAAATGCTGGTGAACCATGCCGATGCCGACCGCGATCGCGTCGTTTGGCGTCTGGATGAGGGTGGGTTTGCCATTGACGCGGATCTCGCCGCTGTCGGCGTGGTAGAAACCATAGAGGATCGACATCAGCGTCGACTTGCCGGCGCCGTTCTCGCCGATGATGCCGTGGATCGTGCCGCGCGGAATCTCGAGATGGACGTCGCGGTTGGCATGGACCGCGCCAAAACTCTTGTTGATGCCGATCAGCTCGATTGCAGCTTCCGCCATGCAAGGTTCCCACTCTTGGATTTTTTTTATCGTTTGGTCAAAACGACTTAGCACGCCTGCCTTCGCCATGCCAGCGGCGGCGCCCCCCGCTACTCTCGACAAAAGCGCCTGCTCTTGTCAATTTCGAAGCCTACCGGTCAGGTTCCGCAAACGTACTGCACGGCTTTGCAACAGGAACCGGCACTGAAGTCGACTGCCATGGGAGGCGCCAATGACCACGACCGATCGCCTGACGGCGCTCGAGATCCGCGCGGCCGAGCAGGAAAAGACGATCGAGGAGCTTTCTGGAGAAGTCGCCGCCCAATGGAAACAGATCGAGAGGCTGCAGAAGAAGCTTGATGCGCTTACCGACAGGTTCCTTGCGCTGGAGGAGCATGCCGCGCCGCCGATCGAGGCGCGTAAACCTCCGCATTGGTGAGGGTCCGAGGAAGGTCCAGCCCATGGCCGCCGGGAGCAACAGGGTGTCGCGGGCCGAGAGCTTTGTGCTCGGATTGATGAACGACGCGGAGCGCCAGCGTGCCGAGCGCGATCTCGAGATCGATCCGGTTTTTCGCGAGGCCGTGCTCGAGTTCGCCGGACGGCTGCAGGTGCTGGATGTGGTGCCCCAAAAGGCCATAGGCGGTGCCGAGCACTGGAAGCTGATCGCGGCGCGGATTGCCGCTCTGCCGCACATGCGCGGGGCCGAAGAAGGTGCCATTGTACCGGTCCGAAAGCTCAGGACCGTTGGGAAAGTCCAGCGAAAGTGGGAGCCGGTTTTCCGTCCGAAATTGCGTAAAATCAGATATGCCCTGCCGTCTCGGCAGGCGGCGGTCTACGCGATCTCGCTCATTGCTGCGTTTGCAGCAGGTTATCTCGCTGCACTTTGGCTAATGTGAGCGGCAGAAGGACGACGACCCCGATCAACGAGACCGCGGCAAGCAGCATGCCAAAGCCACCGAAGCCGAAATTTTCGATGATATGGCCGGCGAGCGGGGGCCCGAACAAGGTACCGAGGCCACCGGCCTGTGCGACAAGGCCGATCGCCACCGATGCCGAACCCGACTGCGGGACGAGGAACGGGATCGCAGCAAAGAGCGCCGAGGCGACCAAGCCGCCGATGATGGCGTAGGCGACGACGGCAAGGGTCGCAAAGGCCGGATCGGCAGCTGTGAAGCCGGGGACTGCGAGCGCCATATTCGCCAGAAAGCCTGCCCCTGAAAGCAGGACGATGAAGCGCAGGCCGCGGCCGCGCACGAGAATGCCAGCAAGGATGTTGCCGACCGGGACGGCGAGTGCGATCGCGCCCGCGGAGAGAAGCAGGCCATCCCTCTCACCGGCATAGGCAGGCATGAACGTAAAGAAGCCGACCGAGCTGACGACATAGACGCCGAAGGCGAGCGCGGTCAGCCAGACCGGCAATGTCATTGTCGCCATGAAGGTGTTCCCGGCCGCCCCGCTTGCGCGCTGCTCCAGATACTTCTCTTCGTGAAGCAGGAGAGCGGCAAGGCCGGCAACGACGGCGAAGGCGGCAATGGAGGTGGCCAGATAGATCTTCGGCCCGGTCTCAGGCAGCATGGCGCGCGCCGAAAAATCGGCGACGGCAAAGCCGATTGGCACGAAGCCGCCCCAGATGGCGAGCACCGGCGCTTTCCAGCGCGCCGGCGAGATGGCCGCCAGCAGCGCCGGCGTGGCGATGACAAGCACGAGGTAGCCGGCACCCTCGACGAGCCGGGCGGCTAGCACCGCCGACGGCGCATCGAGCAGCGACAGCGCGAAACCGCCCGCCGCCAGGACGAGCGAGCCGGCGACGAAGGTGCGGTCCGGCCCGGCGCGCTCGATCGCCCAGCCAGCCGGCAGCGCAACCGCAGCGACGAAAATGCCGATCATCGAGGTGAACCAGCCGATCAGCGTCAGCGAGAGGCCGACCTCGCGCTGATACCAGTCGACGAGCGGAGCGATCTTGCCGAGCTGTGCGCCGGCAAGAATGCCGACGATCTGCAGGACGACGATGATCGCTAGACGACTGGCATTGCTGGTCATTGATCGCGTCTGGCCCCTGCTCGATCGCCTGCTTCACGGCGTGTCCTACACGCCCCTTAGACAACCGCGGCGACACACCACAATAAGATTCAGCAAAGGAGATTCGACGCTCTGAATCGGCCCGCGTTTCGTAGAGCGCTCGGCTTGCTCCTCTAACGTCGGCGCCGCCCCTCACCCTTACGCTCTCCCCGCAGGCGGGGAGAGGGGGCACTGACGTTGGCGCCTAGCTCCTCTGCCGCAGGAGTCGCGACGCTGACGACCCCCTCTCCCCGTTTACGGGGAGAGGGTAAGGGTGAGGGGCGGCGCCTGCGCCAAACTTGTGGCGTCGGACATAGCTGCCCCCATGTAAAACAAAGCCGCCGGGCTCACGCCCGGCGGTCTTCGTCATCCCAGTACACAAGCCGATCAATAAGGGCAGTTGTTGTCCTTCGTATAGTCGTGGACCTCGATCTTGCCGGCAATAATGTCGGCCTTGGCCTTGTCGGCCGCTTCTTTCATCTCCGGCGTGACGAGATCCTTGTTGTTCTCGTCCATGGCGTAGTCGACGCCGCCCTCCTTGAGGCCGAGCAGGTTGAGGCCGCCCGTGAACTTGTCGTCCTTGGTGTCGGCGAAGGCGTTGTAGACCGCGACGTCGACGCGCTTCATCATCGAGGTCAGCACCTTGCCGGGCTGCAGGTAGTTCTGGTTGGAATCGACGCCGATGCCGAGCTTGCCTCCGTCCGCCGCGGCCTGCAGCACGCCGACGCCGGTGCCGCCGGCCGCTGCATAGATCACGTCGGCGCCCTGGTCGATCTGCGCCTTGGCGATCTCGCCGCCCTTGGTCGGGTCATTCCAGGCAGCCGGGGTATCGCCGGTCATGTTCCAGATGACGTCGGTCGCCCCCGCGGCCTTGGCGCCGCCGACATAGCCGCAGCCGAACTTGCGGATGAGCGGGATGTCCATGCCGCCGACGAAGCCGACCTTCTTGGACTTGGAGGCCATTGCAGCGAGAACGCCGACGACATATGAGCCTTCATTCTCCTTGAAGATTACCGAACGTACGTTCGGCTTGTCGACGGAGCCGTCGATGATGACGAACTTGGTGTCCGGGAAATCGGGAGCGATCTTCTCGATCGCCGTCGCCCAGGAGAAGCCTGGCATCACGATCGGGTTGTTGCCGTCTTCCGCGAATTTGCGCAGTGCCTGCTCGCGCTGCGAGTCGTTCTGGATCTCGAAGTCGCGATATTCGATGCCGGTATCGGTCTTGAACTTTTCGGCGCCGTTGAAGGCAGCCTCATTGAAGGATTTGTCGAACTTGCCGCCGAGATCGTAGATGATCGCCGGCTTGATGTCCGCAGCGAAGGCCGGAGCGGTCATCGCGGCAGCGGCCAGGAGGCCCAATACGAAACGCTTCATGTGATCCACACCCTGTCGGTTGTTTTGCGTGAGGCAGCGCTGCCGGCCGTTCTCCCCGTCGGCTGCTCTGCAAGGCAGGAGTGGTTTCTCCCTCCCGCTCGCGCGCACTCTGGCACGGCGGAAAGCAAATTTCACGAAGATTTTTGACCTTTTGGACAAGGCCTAGGCGGCAAGCAGATGGCGCATAGCCTGGCAACGAGGCGAATGCCGACGGGTTGTCTGGTACGGGAAGAGGTCCGTTGGGATGCTGGATTTCTGGTTCGAATGACGAAGCCGGACCCAATGCTTGGGCAGCCCATGAAAGTCCGGTTCAGGCGTCGACAGTCTGGGGAATTGCGCAAGCCACCCCGGTGCCCTTCAGTCCGCAATAGCCGTGAGGGTTTTTGGCCAGATATTGCTGGTGATCCTCTTCGGCGTAGTAGAAAGGGGGAGCAGGCGCGATTTCTGTGGTGATCTTGCCGCGGCCGGCATTCCTGAGCTCGGCCTGGTAGGCGTCGCGCGAGGCGACGGCCATGCGTGCCTGCTCGTCGCTGGTCGTGTAGATCGCCGAACGATAGGTGGTGCCGACGTCGTTGCCCTGGCGCATGCCTTGCGTGGGATCATGCGCTTCCCAGAAGACCTTCAAGAGGTCGGCATAGGAGACCAGCTTCGGGTCGTACATGACCATGACCACCTCTGCGTGGCCGGTAAGGCCGGTGCAGGTCTCCTGATAAGTGGGATTGGGCGTGAAGCCGCCGGCATAGCCGACCGCCGTCACCCATACTCCTTTCGTCTGCCAGAACAGCCGCTCGGCGCCCCAGAAGCAGCCCATGCCGAAATAGGCGATCTCGAGCCCCTCGGGATAGGGACCTTTGAGCGGGCGCCCGGAGACGCGATGCTTCGAAGCGGTGGGCATCGCGCGGTCGCGGCCCGGAAGCGCCTCGGAGGCCTTCGGCAGCTGCAGCTTCTTGTTGGAGAATTCATTCAGGAAGAACATCCGCTTCTCCTTGGTGGTCTTTCGCCCGGCCTCTCACGCCCTTTGCGCGAAAGGATCCAGGCGGCGTGCCGGCTTGCGGCCGATCGCATAGAGCAACAGGGCAAGCACGCCAAAAACGACGAAGCCCGGCAATTTGAGGATAAACAAGGCGACCGGGTCCCAGAGCGCAGGCAGCAGCAAGGTCTCGACGGTTGCCTGGGCCTTGGTAAGCGTGTCGGGCGACACCGTCTTCCAGCTTTCGCCAAGCGGCGTCATCACCCAGCTTCCCGCGGCGACCGTGCGCGTCGCATCGAGCACGGCCATTACTGTCGCGACGGCGAGCGAGACAGTCGCCATCAACCGGAACAGGAATCGGATCATGCAGCCCTTGCGTTTCCCGGAGCGATTCGCGTGCCCTTTTTCCGGGTGCATGAGATACGGCTTCGCCCGCTGGCGCGCAACATTTTACACGCGATTTTGACGCCATGCAGGTTTCGGAATGTGATCAAGCGTTATGCGAGAATGCTACCAGTCCGAGCAGGCAATTTCGGGCGACCGCGAATTGCAGCCTAAAGCGGCTCACATGCTCGGCGCGGGTCGGCGGCGATTGGTGCGCCAGACGGCGAAGATGCCGCCGGCGATAGCGCCGGCCAGCATGGCGGCGAGACCCAGGAAGAAAGCGAAATAGCCGCAGGCGCCTTCGAAGCAGCTCATCTGCGTCGCGTCCGCGATGATCACACCGCCGACGATTCCGGCGCCGAAGCCGAGCGCGCCGCCGATGATCACCCCGAGCAGGGCAGCGATGACCGAGACGATCGCCGGCGGGCGTCCGGTTCCGGTGTTCGAATAGGCGGCTGCCGTACCCGGATGACGGCTGAGCAGCCGGATGCAGATCACGCCGATGGCAATTTCGGCGGCGGCATAGGCGAGCGGAGTGAGTGTCACCACGAAATCGGGTGTGACGAGCACATAGGCTTCGCGCAGCGCGATCCAGACGATGTTGACGATTTGCCAGATGGTGAAGTGGCGTGGGAAACGGACGGAGCCGCCTATCGCGAGGCCGACGAGATAGAGGCCCCAGAGCATGTTGACGACACCGGCCGCGAGCGAGGCATAGACCAGGTAGAGCGCGCTGTCCGGGATGCCGTAAACATATGTGACAGACCAGGCCGAATAGACGGCGTAGATGGCGATGAGAATGTTGACGCCGACCCAGAGTGCCGGCAGCGTCGCGAGGCCTGAGCGACTTGCGCCTGGTGCAGTCCCCGTCCGGTCCGGTTGTGACATGCGCTTTCCCTCCCCAATGCACGAGCGATACGGCTTGCCAATGCCAAGTCAAGGACGGCATTTCGGATAGCGGCATTCGGGCCTTGGCTTTCGCCGGCCGATCGACTAGATGAGGCGCGCTCCTGGGCTTGCGTCGGCGATTTTCGGGGGCAGCGGGTGCGGGCGCTGGTTGACGACCGCTTCAGTCCATCGGGCAATCCCGCAAAGGTTTCGCTTCCCCAACCCGCGCGGCAGAACCGGCCGTCGCCGAAGCGATGCGGAGAGGTGGCCGAGTGGTTTAAGGCGCACGCCTGGAACGCGTGTATACGGGAAACCGTATCGGGGGTTCGAATCCCCCTCTCTCCGCCAGCATCCATGTGTCCGGTAGTAAGAGTCCGGCCTGAAAAGGATTGTCGTCCGTGCGATCGCGTCGAAAGGGAGGCGTCAAAGCTGCCGCCGCTGTTCCCTGTCCATGCGGTTCAGGAGTTCGGCCAGCCCGTCCGCGTCCTCGAAATCGAGCCCTCAGCAGGAAGTCCGTTTCGAGAAAAGGCTCGCCCATCACCGCCCACTGCCCGGTGAGCGTGTCGATCACCGACCAGGTGCTGTCAGAGCCTCGCCTTAGACCGTATCGCTGGGGCATAACGAATATTAGACAATGTGCATATTTCTGTCCAAATTTGGCGGCGGATGGCGATCCTGCCGGGCCGCCTGAAAAGGAATCTCGTATCGACTGCCTAAAGCTCTCCCGGCGCAAGCACCGCAAGATATTCGGCCTCGCTCGCCTGCAGCCATTCGTAGCCGCGGCTCCAGGTGGAGGCATCGGTCGTCGCCAGCGGCAGGTTGCGCAGCAATGGCGCTTCGGCGTGAAGTTCCGCGCCAAGCGCCCGCTCCAGCTCACTGGCGCGCGGCTGAAGGGTGGCGCGCGTGCCCGACAGGGGCATGCCGCGTGGGCCGCGCACGAACAGGCCGACGCTGTGGTTGGTGATATAGAGCGACAAGTTGAATTCGGTGCCGGGAACCGCGCGCCAGCGCGAATAGACATTGCCCCAGCCGTAACGGATGCCCGGCCGCATGGCGATGAAGCCGTCCCAGAAGCGCCGCATGTCGAGTGCCGACAGCCGCCGCAGCCCGACGTCGGGCATGTCCCATTCGTGGCGGATGGTGCTCAAGCGAATCTCCGGAAGCGCAGTCCGCTACTGTAGAGGAACGGCCTGCCTGCGCAAACGGATAGGGAGGCGGCTATGGGGGTCTCGACGAAACGCCGATTCTCGCATTCTCATCCGGCGTCGTGTTTCAATAGCCGCAATTGTCGGAGCTGCAGCGGGGTGAGGTGAGCCGGAGACCTCGTGCATTGCCGCTGCGATTGCGGTTAGCCAGGCGGACGGCTCGGGCCGGAGCGGAAACCGAAGAGTGCGGCTTTCATTCGCCATAGCAGGAAGACGGTCACTTCGAAGGCAATCACGATCAAGATCAGGCGCAGGCCCGTCGCGGCCATATCCTGCCGATCGCCCCGCAACAGGTAGCCCGAGACGAGAAATCCCATATTCCAAAGGGCAGAACCGACGAGCGTCGCAAGTCCGAACGACAAGACCGACAGATTCAATGAACCTGCAGCGATGCCGACGTAATTGCGCACAGTTGGCACGAGTTGCGCCAAGAGGCTGATCCGAAAGCAGCGACGGCGATAGCTTTCGGCAAGTCTCCGGTAGGTTTTAGGCCGCAGCAATATGTAACGGCCGAACCGATCCACGAATGAACCCGCTCGATCCGGGCCGAGAGCCTTGCCGACCCCGAACCACAGCAGCGATCCTGCGGTCGAACCAAGCACCGATACAGCGTGCAGAAGCGCCAGCTGCAGCCCGTCCTTGGCAACGGTCATTCCCAGATAGAGCAGGATGGCATGGGAGGGCGGAACAGGCAGGAGCTTTTCCGTGAAGGTCAACAGGAGCACGCCGGCGAGACCCAACCCGGCGCCGAAGGACAAAACGTCGATCATGGGAAATGCCGGCAGTGGCGGGATGATTTGATTTTGGAGATGCGGAAAACCGCTGCGGGGGGAAAATTGCGAAATGTTCGTCCAATCCGTACCGCTTCGAGGCCCAGCCGATCAAGCAGGATTTCATCGATCGGGCAGCGCCAGCCATAAGTGAATTGATAGAGGTTGCCACCCGGCCGAAGTGCGGCAGACGTGGCTTGCAGGATGGCAAGGGTCGGGCGGCTGGGTATGGTCAGAAACGGCAGCCCGCTGACCACCGCGCCAAACTGTGAGTCCTGGATAAGCCGCCTGCATCGGATATCCGCTGCATCCGCCTCCAGCACGGTCGCCTTGGGAAAGCGTTTCCTCAGCAGAGCCGCGAAATGGGCATTGGCTTCCACGAGGGTCAGGTCGGCCTCGGCGACACCCCGTGCAATCAGCGCCCGGGTGAAGGGCCCAGTGCCTGGCCCCAGTTCCAATACCGGACCGGTACCGGGGCCGATATCGCGCGTCATCATTGTGGCCAGCGTGGCGCTGGAAGGCACAATGGACGCGATCTTGAGCGGCGCCATCGCCCAGGCTCGCAGAAAAACAAATGCGTCACTTTCAGACATTGCTTCCCTCGTTTCATCGTCGCGATGCGCCCAAGTCGCCGGCCGCAGTCGAAGGCTGTTTGCAATGGCTCGATTACGCTGACATTGCGAAAATCCCGCATCACCAGGAAATTGGCGCAGAGCAACTGCGCAATGCTGCCGCAATGTTCATCCTGTAGCGGACGAGATTCATCGGATTGATCATGCGAATATTGTTGGTCGAGGACGAACCGGAAATGGCCCAGGCGTTGCGCGCTGCGCTGCGCCGGCATGACATGGTGATCGACCTCGCCGCTTCGTTGCTCGAAGCCGGCGACCTTGTCGCTGCCAAAAGCCACGACGCCATACTAATTGACCGGCAGCTGCCGGATGGCGATGGGCTCACCCTGGTCAGAAGCCTGCGAGCTGCGAACAACATGACGCCGGTCCTGGTGCTGACGGCACGCGGCGAAACGGCCGACAAGGTGGACGGCCTGGATAAAGGCGCCGACGATTATCTGGCAAAGCCGTTCGATTTCGAGGAGCTGCTGGCGCGCCTGCGCGCGCTGATGCGCCGGCCGATATCCATGCGGCCGCAGATCATTCGCGCCGGCCATCTGGCTCTTGATCTCGGCCACCGAGAGGTCAGCATTCGTGACGCGCCGCTGATTTTGCCGCGTCGCGAGCTCCTTGTCCTGGAAGCCCTGATGCGGCGCACCGGACGCATGGTGCAGCGCGCCTCTTTAATGGAAGCCGTGTTCGGCATTGACGACGAGATACAGTCCAATGCGCTGGATACCCATGTCTCCCGCCTCAGGCGCAAACTGAGTGCAGCCGACAGCGGCGTGGCGATCGATGGCGTTCGTGGCGTCGGATATGTCCTGCGCGAGACCGCATGAAACCTCGCGCGCTGCATTCGCTGAAATGGCGGCTGACCATCCGCATTGCCCTTCTGCAAGGCGCGTTACTGACGCTGATCATCCTCCTCATCTTCTTTGCGCTGCTCCTTACCGGCCTGATCCCCCGCAAATATGAAGGCGGAACGATGGATGTGCTGGTCGAGGCAGTGGCCCGCGACCCGTCGGGTGCGCTGGTCCTGAATGAAACGGCCGATCTCGCTTCGCTGCGCACAAACGTGCCCGACTTGTGGTTCCTGATCCGCGATCGTGAAGGCGCCAGAATTCAGGAAGGCACGATACCAGCGGAGTTCAAGCCCTTCGCGCATCTGGTGGACCAGATAGGCGATGCCCGGCTCGATCATGCCAACAATGGCGATGCAGCGCCGCCGGCGGTGCGCGTTAGATGGGTCGACACCGACGCCGGCAAGGTGCAGATCATGACCGGGACCAAGGGCGAGCTTTCGCTGATGCGCCTGATGCTGCAGGCTCCTCTGTTCTTTCTGCAATTCATTCTTCCGGCAGCGGGACTGATGGCGCTCTGCACCTTTTTTGCTACTCCATGGGTCGTGCGCGGAGCGATGTCGGGATTGAGGTACGCCGCGGCCGAAGCAGAGCGCATCGACATCGATCGGCGTGGGATGCGGCTCCCGCTTGCAGGCGTGCCGATCGAGGTCGTGCCGCTGGTCGAGGCGGTAAACGAAGCGCTCGAACGGCTGGATAGAGGTTACGAACGCCACAAGCGCTTCCTCGCCGACGCCGCGCACGAATTGCGTACGCCTATCGCCATACTCAACACGCGGCTCGCCTCGCTGCCGGTCTCGCCGGAGCGGGCGCGGCTGCTGCAGGACGCAGCACGTCTGTCGACATTGACCAACCAGTTGCTCGACCTCGAGCGGGTGGTCCGGCAGCCCATGTCTTTCGATCGGCTCGATCTGGTGGCGGTCAGCGAAAGCGTGGTCTTAGACCTGGCGGCGATGGCGTTCGAAGCGGGCTACGAGATGACGTTCGAAGCTCTCGTCAGGCCGATTATGGTCGCAGGCGACGCTATCGCGATACAACGCGCCATAACCAATCTCGTCCAGAACGCCATCGAGCATGGCGGTAATGCCGGAACGATCGAGATCGCCGTCTCACCCGACAGAGTGATTTCCGTCTCGGATCAGGGGAGGGGAATTCCGGAAGACGAAAGCGAAAAGATCTTCGAGCCGTTCTATCGGCTGCGGGGGCGCGGCGAGGGCGCCGGACTCGGCCTTAACCTCGTTGCCGAGATCATGAGACTGCATCAGGGGGAAATCGGCGTGACCAATGTACCGCCACATGGCGCCCGCTTCACTCTGACCTTTCCGGTCGACCGCTAGGGCGACTGGCAAACCGCTGAGGGGTACCTATCTCGGCTGTGCGTCGTAAACAAATGTTACCGATTGTATTTTTCAGTAACACGACAAACGGCATGAACTTGGTGATTTCAAGAACATGTATACTGGTAGGGTGCGAACTCTCCTCGATCTATGAGACTTGGCCGCGATGCGCCGGAGTGTTAGAAAAGCGCGTGGTGGTGTTTTGATCAGGCCAAAATGGACGTCGATAGGATTACGCGCCGAGGGTTGCTGCTCGGCAGCCTGGCATTGGTCGCAGGATGCATTCCGAGGGTAGAGCAGGTGGTGGCACCTGTTTCGCCCGGCTTCGCGATTGATCCCCGCTACAGGCGACAGTCCGTCGCATATCCAACGAGCGAGAAACCTGGATCGATCGTCGTCGATACGTCGGAACGGTTCCTTTACTTCGTTGAAGGGGACGGCCGAGCGACGCGCTACGGCGTCGGCGTCGGGGAGGAGGGATTGACCCTCAAGGGGCGAGCGACCGTCGGCCGGAAGGCGGAGTGGCCATCCTGGACACCTACTGCAGCCATGATGAAGCGCAAGCCGCGCCTGCTGCAGTATGCCGGCGGTGTCCCCGGCGGGCCGGACAACCCGCTTGGCGCACGCGCCCTCTATCTCTACCGTGGCACGTGGGACACAAAGTTCCGGGTGCACGGTACGAATGAGCCGTGGACAATCGGCCATGCCGTGTCAAACGGGTGCATCCGCATGTTCAATGAGGACGTTATTGAACTTTACGACCGGGCACCTTTGGGGACTCCGGTCCTGGTCACCTGACCGTTTCATTGCATGATCGACTGGTTCCTGCCGTGAACGGCTGGGGTGTACCGTTCTGAGACACCTGGCGCTTCTGTTACAATTCGAAGCCGACTGTGTTTTTCTTGCACTATTCATGAGCGTCGTTCGCCGCTAGTCTCGCTGCGTTGCTCCATTAATCTATCCCGCCCCAGGAGAGGATTGCATTCATGAGCAGACTTGTACCCGCAATAGTTGTAGCACTCGTTGTGGCCAGCGTCAGCGGCTGCACCACCGATTGGATCGGTAAAGGCAAGGGCAAGGCTCCGCCTCCGGCAGCCGCACCTGTAGCGACCGCGCCAGTCTATAAATAAGGCCTGATCCTTTTTGGTTCGGCATATGGAGGGAGGACTATTGTCCTTCCTCCATAAATTGGACGCAAATATACGCGATCCGGACTACTGCCCGGCTAGGGCAAGTTGTGCTCTAAGTTTTGCTCTTTGCAAGGCAGTGTGGGAATGACACTCGCGAGAGTCTGTCTATCTCTAATGGTCATGCTGGCGCCCGCGCTGTCGGCGTGCCAGACAAAAGACACCAGCGCTGCGCCGCGCTACGTTTCCGTCGCCGATGGCAACGGCAAGCTGTCCGCGCCGTCGGGCCAGAACAAAGACCACCAGTACTTCATCGAGTTCCGCTCCCGCTATGCGCTGAGCTACGGCCATTCCTACGTAGTCTTTGGTCGCGTGGGCGAGAAGGGAGAGATGTACAGCCCCGAAGTCGCTGGTCTTCATCCGGCTTCGATGAGCGCTGTCCCCTACGTTCTGGGCCATTTCGTTCCCGTGCCGGCAGAAACCGGCTGGAGCGACGGTGACCTCGAAGAACAGTACAGGTCGGCCAGCTGGCGCGTCCTTGTCGATGAAGCGCAATACAAGAAAACGGTTGCCTACATTCGCAAGCTGCAGGCCAGTTCCCCAGTCTGGGATGCCACGATCTACAACTGTAACGCCTTCACTGCGGATATTGCGCGCCACATGGGGTATAAGACACCCGCCATTTGGCTGCGGCCGCAGGAATTCATGACCAAGCTCCGAGAGTTGAACGCGGGTGCGAACGCAAGCATCGCTCCGGCTTCCGCTTCAACTATACGTTAGTGGAAAGCTTCGAAATCGGTGAATAGCAATGAGCTGGCACGGGCCACGTCTCTGTGTCGAGGTGATCCGGGGTCGCCTCGTTGATCCGAGGCCAGCATGACAACAGCTTCAGTGGGCGAGGGCATATGGGTGCTCGGCATCATCGCCTGGTACGTTATACGCTATCCGTTCGAGCGCCGCGCAAAACGCGTCCAGGTTGTAAGAGACAGCCGCTCGCAGTCCGATACCCTAGGGCTTGCTGCGGCTCTTCTTGGCATGGCGATCCTGCCTGCGCTCTATCTGGCAACCGGATTCCCGCGGTCGGCCGACTATTTGGCAAGGGCCTGGGCCATTGCTCTCGGAACTGTGATCTTCGCCTCCGGGCTTCTGCTTTTCCGTGTTTCCCACAAGCAACTCGGCAGAAACTGGTCGATCACGCTGCAGATCCGCCGGGAGCACAGACTTGTCAGCACCGGCCCATACGCTTTGATCCGGCACCCCATGTACACTTCGTTTCTGCTCATGGCCCTCGGACAGGCCTTTCTGCTTTCGAACTGGGTGGTGGGCTTGGCGGGCCTGCTCGGTTTTGCGGTCCTTTTTCTCCTGCGCGTAGACAAGGAGGAGCATATGATGCTTGAAAACTTCGGGCCGGAATACCGCCCTTACATGAAGAGGACGAAGAGGATCATCCCTTACCTCTATTAGAGAGCGAACGATGCGAGGCCGAGCTCTCAAGCTCTCAGCGCCCAGACGCCTGGTCGGTGATCTGATGAGGTTCTCGATCGGGATTCCGAGAGTCACGGTGCAGCGCCAGATGAATCTTAGCCCGCTCTTGCAGGCAAGAGCAGCGCTGCAGCGCAGGCCGTCCTGGACCGCGCTCTTCCTGAGAGGGTATGCGCTCCTTGCCAGCGAGACGCCGGAGCTCAGGCGCGCCTATGTGAAACTGCCTTGGCCGCAGCTCTACGAATACCCGGTCAGCGTGGCCTCGGTCGCCCATGAGCGCGAGTATGAAGGCGAGCAGGCCGTCCTGTTGAGCCGCATCAAAGGCCCCGAACACTGCTCGATCGCAGTGCTCGATTCATGGGTCCGCAACGCACGATCGCGTCCAGTCCTGCAGATCAAGGATTTCAGGCGCGCCTTGGCGATGGCCCGCGTGCCCGCGCCGCTTAGATGGTTGTTGATGTGGCTCGGTCTCAATCTCGGCCGGCAAAGGCCGAATTATTTCGGGACGTTCCAGCTGTCTGTTTATTCGGGTCTGGGAGCGGAATCCTTCAATCCGCTCACGCCTTTGACGACGCTTCTCAACTACGGTCTGATCGGCCGGGACGGATTGGTGAATGTTCGCATCCTCTATGATCACAGGGTCATGGACGGCGCGACTGTGGCGCGGGCGCTGGAGAGGTTCGAAAAGATACTCAACGGCCCCATTACCGACGAAGTGAAACGGTTGGCTGAAGTCACTGCCGTTTCCATGGTCCAGGGAGGAACCTAGCCGGTGAGAGTTCGCGAGGAAGTATTTTCACGGTGCGCGTCAGGAGCAGCCCAGCTGTGTGACTTGACCGGTGAAGATCGGTCGAGGACGGCGTCAGCGTCAGCCTCATGACCGAACAAAGCAAACTCCAGCCGGCGGTCGTCGTCATCGGCGCGTCGGGTGGAATTGGGAGGGCGATTGCCGGTGTCGCTGCGCGAGAGCGTGGCGCAGTCGTGGTCGTCGCGCGTTCGCCCGAGGGGCTGGAAGCAGCTGCGGCCGACGTGCAGAAGGCGGGTGGCAAGCCATACATACTCCAGCTGGACTTGCTGGCTGGCGACGCGCCAGGGCGTATCGAAGGATTTCTGTCGGCAAACGGCCTGGTCTGCGATGTCCTGGTCAACAGTGCAGGGTATGGACTGCGGGGCGCGGCGACGGCGCTTTCCCTCGAGGATCAGCTTGGCATTATCGATCTCAACATCCGCGCCCTTGCCGAACTGACCCTCCACTTTCTGCCGGCTATGGTGGCGCGCAGGCGGGGCGGGGTGATCAATCTCAGTTCCGTCGCCGGTTCGACGCCGGGGCCCTACATGGCGCTCTACTACGCCAGCAAAGGCTTTGTGCGCTCCTTCTCCGAGGCGCTTCATCAGGAGCTGCGCAACACAGGGGTAACGGTCACCTGCGTTGCGCCGGGACCGGTGAAGACCGAGTTTTATGGCAGGGCCGGTGCTCGATCGATACCGATGTTCAGAATCTGGCCAAAGCTCGATCCACGCCAGGTGGCCGAACGGGCGTGGCAAGGATTCAAATCCGGACGCCGTCTGGTCGTTCCAGGCATTTCGGCCAAGCTTGCGGTGCTCGCTGCACGGTTCCTGCCGCCTGCTCTGGTGCTGCCGCTGATCGGCCGCCTGCAACTCAGCGGCAATGATCCATGCCCCTGCGGATCGGGCAAGAAGTTCAAGAAATGCCATGGTGCCCGGCGTCTTCAGTTGCGACGCCGGCCTTCGGAGGGTGGTCATTTGAGCGAACAGGAACATCGCTGATCTTTATGGGGACGCTTCTTGCGGCCCGGCGTTTCGACGGAGAGGGATGAATGGGCCGCTTTCAGGGCCTCACGGTTCTCATTACCGGCGCTGCAGGCGGGTTCGGCCGCCGGGCGGCCGAAAGATTCGCGACCGAGGGGGCGCGGCTCGTGCTTTCGGACATCGATAGTAGCCCGCTGGAGGAAATGGCGGCGTCGCTTGATGCTGAAAGTGCAACGCTTGCAGGCAATATAGCCGATGAGCAGTTGTCCGAATCTCTCGTTAAGCTTGCCGTCGAACGCTTCGGAAGGCTCGACATTGCTCTCAACAACGCAGGGGTGGCCCAAAGCTTCGTCAAGCTTCCGCACGTTCCCTCCGATGAGGCGCGCCGCGTCATCGAAATCGACCTTCTCGGTGTCTTCTACGCCATGAAGCACCAGCTCCCGGTCATGGAAATGCAGAGCCGGACAGGTGGTCATGGCGGCGCAATTGTCAATGTCGCCTCCGTCACCGGACTTGCCGGCGCAGCTCGCCTGTCGGTCTATTCAGCCGCGAAGCATGGAGTCATCGGACTCACTCGGTCGGCGGCGGCCGAATACGCATCGAAAGGCATCCGCGTGAATGCCGTATGCCCATCCTATGCGAGAACGAGGATGTTTGGCGATCTGGTTCAGCTTGCGGGCGACCACCGGGCCGAAGCGATAGCAGTGCTGACGCGGGGCATTCCAATGCAACGGATTGCTGAGATCGACGAAGTCATCGAGGCAATTCTGTTTGCGGCAGATCCAAGGAACTCTTTCATGACAGGTACGACATTGACCGTCGACGGCGGCACGACCGCCATTTGATAGAATAGGAGCGATATGCTGTGGGACAACGAGGTGTCGAAGTTGCCGGATACGACAGCTTTGGCGTATGATTTGAGAATCGGACTTCCCCGGGGAACGCTTTTCACAAGGATCAGCATGGGGCGACTGGTGTCTGCATTGGCGGCAGGCGCGATGGCCGTCATTCTGTGCGGCTGTGAAACAGACGAACAGATGCGACCCGTCGCGATGTCTGCTTCGGCCGCCAGGGTCCCGACCTCGTCCCTGAGGGGAAACGGGCCGTCGATCAGCCGGTCTTACATGCCGGACTACTGCCGAGCCGAACTAGCTACGCGGAACGTGACACAGCCGGATCGTGTCCGCACAGCTTCGCCTGTGCGGGAGGCTGATGGCAGCACCACCATAGACGGGACGATAGACAAGGGGGCGGAGGGGGATGTCGAGGGAGGCGCTGCTTTCAGATGCCGCTTCGATGCCAACGGCGCTTTCGTTGACGCCATACCAATTTAGCCAACACCGCTTGACTTGATGCCGGCGGTCTTCGTGTTCGGAGGGTTAGGTCATCAGCAGTACCAAGATCCTTGTGGCACTGATCGCCGCGGCCCTGGCGCTTTCACCCGCCATCGCCCATGCGGCCGAAGTCGGTTTCCTGAACACCCTCGGCGGCGATTGGGGCGGCGACGGCTCGGTCAGGATCCGAACGACAATGCCCTCCATGCCGGTCAAATGCAGGTTCTCTTCGACGGCAACCGAAAGTTCTATGTCTCTGGCTGGACAATGCACCAGCCTGGCAATTTTCTCACGGCCGCTCAGCGCGACGGTTAAGACGAACGGAAAACTGTACACCGGGACCTATCTCGGATCGAAAACCGGGCCGGCCACACTGCGGGGCACACGATCCGGAAACGCGTTGAATCTTGAAATCCGCTGGGCCAGGAACGTCAACGGCGATCGGTCGGCACAATTGCGGATCGAAAAAATCGGGGGCGACAGAATGCGCCTGACGACGATCGACACAAATCCACAGACGGGCAAGATCGTTATTACGAGCCAGATCGATCTGCGCCGCCTGTAAGCGCCGGATGGGGCACTATCAGGGAGGAGGAATTCGGCATGTCGGAACTCGCCAAGGAAAGGGAAGAAGATCTAACCGCCAGGCTGACAAGGCACGCCGTAGCGAGCATCGAGGCGTGTAGTCACTTCTCGAAGCCCTTTCCGCATATATTCTTTCGCGATTTCTTTCCGCCCGACTTCTATGCGGAGATGATCAACAGTTGGCCAGCCAACGGCTATGATCCGATAAAAGGCGACGGAACCCGCATGGCGCTCCGGCTCTACGGGGACAATGTCGACAAGATCGAGATCGGTCTACGCGACCTCTGGAAAGCCGTTTCGAAGACCCTGACGTCGTCAGAGGTGGAGCAAGCGATCCGCCTGAAGCTGAATGACGGCCTGGAAATACGTGCGCGTGGCGACAGGGTAAGGGGACCCGACGCGCTGAAGCTGGTGGCCCAGCCGGTCCTTTACCGCGACAGCGACGGCTATGAAATCAAACCCCATCCCGATGCCCGTAAGAAAGTCGTGACGATGCAACTCTATTGTCCGACGGACAGCTCGCAGCAGGATCTGGGCACCACGCTCTATCAGGCCTCGCTGAATGGATTACGCCACCCGCGCTCCTATTTCCTGGAGCCAGTCAAGACCCTGCCGTTCTTGCCGAATGTCGGCTACGCCTTCGTCGTGCTGAAGGCCTATCACTCGCCTTTCGGGATGAGTTGGCACGGTCGGCCGAAGATCAGTGCGCCCATGGACAAGCCGCGCCTGTCGATCCTCAATACGTTCTACATCGATGAGAAGGTCGGCTTCTGAGCCTTTGAAAGGCGGCGTGGCGATCCAAGTCGAACCGACCCCGCTCTATTGGACGGAACCGACCAGCGCTGCGCCGCCGTCGAGGATTGCTACCCAATGGCCGGTGTGGTCGGCTGCCTGCCGCTTGAGGTATTGGTAGCCCGTCTCGGTCCAAAACCTCACCCGGTCCGAGAGGTTGTCGAGGATGAAGTCGCCCTTGTCGGTCCGCACCGTGAGCACCGCATGCCCTTCGCCATCCGGCTTGCGCACGACCGTGATCAGCAGGTTGGAGACCGGCAAGCCGCTTTTGATGAGCAACCGGCGCTTTTCCAGCGCAAAGTCCTCGCAGTCGCCGACCCCTTTATCCGGGTAAGCCCAAACCTCCTCCCGGCCATATATTTCTTGATCGGTCATTGGCTTGATGCGTTTGTTGACGGCGAGATTGACGCTCGTGATCCGGCGCCAGAGTTTAGCGGTCATGTGTTCCGGCGCCTTGTTCCGCGAGCGGATCGAGCATTCCCTCGGGTAGACCTTACAGAAGTCGTAGTGGCCGAGAGGCTGGGCGGTGAGGGCGCCGGTGATCATGTTGCGATCTGCCGCCTCTGCAGGACGGACAGCCTGACTGCAAAGAGCAAGGCCCAGCACCACCATTGCGCCGCCCAACCGGGCGCGCCAAGAACCAGCTTGTGAAAAGGACATCCCGCCCCCGTACACCCTATTAATTTTTCTTTAACGAAGGCTTAAACGGCAATCAGCCGCCTGGGTCAATTCACATTACGGAATCGTGAAGCTGCGTTTGGGCTATCGCGGGACCTCTTGAAGCCAGTTGGCCGGCACCAGGTGCAGCTCGATTTTTCAGTTCAGATGAAAGCCGTCGAGCGCCCCAGGCTGCTCACCCCAGTACTGTGACCGGCAACCTCCACTCACGCTTCCTTGACGACATTCACAATGGCCTGCCGCTCGAGCGCGTCGGCGTCGGCAAGCTCTCCGACGAGGGACACCTCCACCGGCTCGCCACGTCCGCGCAGGCGATGCTTGCCGGATGCCGTGAGCTGAAAACAATCATCCAGCCGCGCCGCCGTCTCGCCTGAAATCATGATCGCGACTTCGGCGTCCGGCGCCAGAAGCTTGCCGAGTTCCTGCAGCCTTTGGCTGACGTTCACGGTATCGCCGACGATCGTGTAGTTGACGCGGTCGGAGGCTCCGATGTCGCCGACGATCACCTTGCCCGTGTGGATGCCCACGCGGATCCGAAGCGGCGGCAAGCCCATCTCGGCGGCGCTCTTGTTGTCCATCTCGATTGCCGCGCGGATGGCGACTGCGGCGCGTACGGCTGCCGTGGCGTGGCCTTTCAATCGATCGGGCGCGCCGAAGAAGGCCATGACCCCGTCGCCGAGAAACTTGTCGACGGTGCCGCCCTCCTTGTCGATCGCAGCGCAAAGCAGGGCAAAATGGTGGTTCAGCAACTCGGCGCCGACGCTTGCCGGCAATTGTTCGGAGAGGCTCGTGAATCCGTTTATGTCCGTGAACATGACCGTCAGTGTCGCCTCGCGCGGCTTCGTCGCGTCGGCTTCGCCGGTGCGAATGAGCTTGGCGACGAGCGAGCGCGGCACATAGGCCGAGAAGGCCCTCAAGCCGGTCAGCATCGCATTGAAGGCCGACGCCTGATTGTCGAATTCGAGCACGCGGCTGTGGGGAAGCGGCTTGACACCGTCGAGATCGAAGTCGGCGACCAGATGGGCCTGGGCGGCGATCGCCTTTACCGGACGGGAAAGGCGTTTGCCCAGAATGACTGCCACCACAAGGGCGATCGCGAGCAATGCCAGGCCGATCGCTGCCGACAGCCATGTGCGCATGATTTCCTGGCTGACTTCCCATTTCGGAAAATAGGCGCCGATCGTCCAGGGCCGAACGCCATAGCCGGTGAGCTGTTTGGTGATGACGATGTAGCCATGCGCGCCCTCGTGCACGGCGCCGGCGTCGGGTCCGTCAGCAGTGTCGATCTCGGCGATCTGCACGCCTTCTGCGCCAAGTTTCGCGAACTCGCTGATTGGCCGCCGCTGCGTGAAATGCGCCAGCACCGGATCGTCGAAACCGGCAAGCGGGATTGTCGCCTCGCCTTTCGAAAAATCGTGGGTGAGCAGCCGTTCGTGGGCGAGGACGCGGTCTCCGCCTTCGAGGATGAAGGCGGTCGTCTCGAAGCGCTGCGAAAGGTCCTGCGCGATCCGCGAAAGCGTCAGCAGCTCGATCGGCGCCACAATCCAGCCGCGTATCTCGCCCTGGCGGATGAGCGGTGCCGCTACATTGGCGTAGAGCCGCCCCTCATTCAGCACGAAGTCACCCCATTGGGTCCTTTGTGCCCCCGGCAGTTTATGCAGGCGCTGAAGAATGTCCGGGTTCGTTACGGGCTCCTTTTCGAGAACCTGGAAAGGCGCAACCTGATTGCCGCCTTGTGAGCTCTTGCGGACAACGCCCCGGCGGCTCTGCTCCCGATCTATGATCAGCATGCCCGACGCGTCCGGAACCGACGAAAGTGCCCCGGACAAGGCGGCTGTCATCGCGCCTGTGTCGTCGATCTCGAAGCCGCCGGCCCCGTAGAGCTTTGCAAGCCCGGTGACGGCGTCCTCCGCGCGTCCCATCTTCGCTCGCAGTGAGTCTTCCATCGCGCCGACGAGCAAGCTGGCGCGTCGTCCGACGAGATCGATGGTGTTGCGGTAGTTCGCCCCGACTGTCAGCGCGAGTACGCTGCCGACCGAGACGAGCACAAGCGCGCCGAAGCTCAGCGCCAGGATCGTCGCGACCGAAATTCGCCGCCGGTCGCGTTCGCGCGGCTGCAGCGACACGACGTTGTCCATCTCGTCAGTATGCACCTGATTCATGGACACAATGTTGGCGACGAGCCAGGAAAGTACAAGCCGGCGGGAGACTCCTCGCCGGAGGCTGCTGTCAGGCCTTTCGCTGTTTGACAGTCCGTGGCAGACATGCAGCCCGGAGGAACGCATGGGCCCGCTTGTCCTGCACAATTACTTCCGCAGCTCGACTTCGATCAGGGTGCGCGTCGCGCTCAACCTGAAGGGCCTCGACTATGCCTATGTCGCGCATCATCTCAGGCTCGGCGAACATCGCGGCGAAGCTTACCGTGCGGTGAACCGCCAGATGCTCGTACCCTCGCTCGAGATCGAGGGCGGGACGGTGCTGACGCAGTCGCTCGCGATCATCGAATATCTCGACGAGGTCTGTCCCGAGCCGCCGCTGCTGCCGGCCGAGGCGACAGCGCGGGCGCGGGTGAGGGCCATCTCGCAGGCGATTGCCTGTGAGATCCACCCCTTGAACAACCTGCGCGTGCTCAATGTGCTGCGCGCTCGCTTCGGCGCCGACGACGCGATGGTGGGCGACTGGTTCCGGCATTGGGTGGCGGAAACCTTCGTGCCCCTGGAGGAGATGCTGGCTGGCGATCCGGCGACCGGCACATTCTGCCACGGCAGCCGCCCGAGCATGGCCGATGCATGCCTTTTTGCACAAGTGATCAACAACCGTCGCTTCGACTTCGATATGATACCTTACCCGACCATCAGGCGTATCTTCGAAGTCTGTGCAGCCGAGCCCGCTTTCGCAAATGCTGCGCCCGAGAAGCAACCTGACGCAGAGTAGAAGAATTGGTTTATGTCGCGGCAGCGAGCCGAACCGAATTTAGCGTACTGATCAACAAGCATATTCCCCCGCGTCACCACTTAGCCGCGAATAACTGCTTAACAACGCTCGGTTTTGTGGCATTGTCGGGAAATGGAGGACGGCCGAAAGCGGCCGCCTACAGGGAGTGCATCGGCCAAATGCCGCGAATCCTCGGTGAAAAACCGGTTTTCTGCCCCTGCGTCACGCAGCCCGATGCTATAAGATCCGCTGTTTCGCCTTGCGGAGCAGAGGGTTTTTGCGTCCAAAGCTAGAGATAAAGAGGAGAACGCAAAATGAAGAAACTGCTGAGCGCCACTCTGCTGGCGTCAAGCCTGCTGATGGCGGGAGGAGCATTCACCGTCCCGGCCTTCGCCGAGGTCGTCTACAATCGCGGCAGTTCCGCGGAACCGGAGTCGGTCGACCCGCACAAGACCTCGACCGTCTACGAGGCGCATGTCCTGCGCGACTTGTTCGAAGGCCTCGTCATGCAGGACCAGAATGCCAATCTGATCCCCGGCGCCGCTGAAAGCTGGACCGTTTCCGACGATGGCAAGATCTACACGTTCAAGCTGCGCAAGGACGCCGTGTGGTCGGACGGCAGCCCGGTGACGGCCGAAGACTTTGCCTATTCTCTCCGGCGTCTCGAGGACCCGGCGACTGGCGCCGAATATGCTTCGATGCTTTACGTGATCAAGGGCGCCGAAGCCGTGAATACCGGCAAGGGCAAACCCGAAGATATGGGCGTCAAGGCGGTGGACGAGAAGACGCTGGAGGTCACCCTCAATGCGCCGACCCCGTACTTCCTCGAAATGCTGACGCACCAGTCGGCCTACCCGGTCAACAAGGCTTCCATCGATAAGCTTGGCGCGGACTGGATCAAGCCAGGCAATCTCGTCTCCAACGGCGCCTACACGCTCGCCGAATGGGTCCCGAACGATCATCTCAAGATGGTCAAGAACCCGAAGTTCCACGACGCCGCCAATGTAAAGATCGACGTCGTAAACTTTATTCCGACCGAGGACCGCTCCTCGGCGATGAAGCGCTTCGAGGCAGGCGAGTTCGACAGCTATGACGATCTGCCCACCGAGCAGCTCGCCGACCTCAAGGCCAAGTTCGGCGACAAGGTCCGCGTCGGGCCGTATCTCGGCACCTATTACTACGCCATCAAGACAGACAAGGAGCCGTGGTCGAACCCGAAGCTGCGTCGCGCCATCTCCATGGCGATCGACCGCGACTTCATCGCCGAGAAGGTCTGGCAGAATTCAATGCTTCCCGGCTATTCGATGGTGCCGCCCGGCATCCAGGGTTACACGCCGGCGGAGGCCGATTATGCCAACATGTCGCAGATTGACCGCGAGGACGAGGCCAGGAAGATCCTGGAGGAGCTCGGCTATACGCCCGAGCATCCGCTGAAGATGGAAATCCGCTACAACACGTCTGAGAACCACAAGAACACGGCGGTCGCCATTCAGGAACAGCTCAAGCCGCTCGGTGTCGAGGTGACGCTGCTCAACACAGACACCAAGACGCATTACGGCTTCCTAGAGCAGAAGGGCAATTACGACGTCGCTCGCGCCGCTTGGATTGCCGACTACAAGGATCCGGAAACCTTCCTCGGCATCACCCGCAAGGCCTCGGGCAACAACTATTCCAACTACAACAGCCCGAAATTCGAAGAACTGATGGACAAGGCGGCCGCCGATGGCGGCAAGCCGGAGGAGCGGATGAAGGATCTCGCCGCAGCCGAACGCGTGCTGGTCGACGACCTCGGAAACATTCCGCTGCTCTACTACAGCTTCCACAACATCGTCTCGCCCAAGCTGCATGGCTTTGACGACAATGTCATGGATGTCCATCCGTCGCGCTTCATGAGCAAGGACTAGGCTTCCTGCTCGCCCGCCGTCCTCTGAAGGACGGCGGGCGAGTGTGCTCATGAGGGCCCGGCCGACATGCTGACCTATGTGATAAAGCGGTTCTTCACCGCCATTCCGACGCTTTTCGTGATCGTTACGCTGGCGTTCTTCCTGATACGCGTCGCTCCTGGCGGCCCGTTCAACCAGGAGCGCGGCCTTGCGCCTGAGGTGAAGGCCAACCTGGAACGTGCCTATGGTCTCGATGACCCGCTCTGGCGGCAATATCTGCACTATCTCAGCAATCTGTTGCACGGCAATTTCGGCCCGAGCTATAATCTGCCGGACTTCACGGTCGGCGAGCTCTTCGCCAAGGGCCTGCCGGTCTCGGTACAGCTCGGCGCCTCGGCGCTGATCCTTGCGCTGTTCGTGGGTGGGGTGCTCGGCATCGTCGCCGCGCTCAATCAGAACAAGCTCGGCGACTATCTGGTGATAGCCACGGCCACGGCCGGCAGCACGATCCCGACCTTCGTGATTGCGCCTATCATCCAGCTTTTCTTCGGACTGACCTGGATGCTTCTGCCGATCGGCGGCTGGGGCGACGGTGCGCTGGTTAACAAGATCGGGCCCGTGTTGACGCTGTCTCTGCCGCAGATCGCGATCGTCGCGCGTCTCATGCGCGGCTCCATGATCGAATCGCTGCGCAGTCATCACATCCGCACAGCGCGCGCGCTCGGCCTATCCGACTGGTCGGTCGTCGTCCGGCACGCGCTGCGCGGGGCGATCCTACCGATCATCTCCTATGCGGGTCCGGCGGCGGCGGCGCTGCTCACCGGCTCGGTCATCGTTGAGACGATCTTCGCTATCCCGGGGGTGGGCCGTTACTTCGTCGATGCCGCGCTCAACCGCGACTACACGCTGGTGATGGGAACGGTCGTCGTCATCGCGATCTTCACGATCGTCTTCAACCTCATCGTCGACATCCTCTACGCCGTTGTCGATCCCCGTGTCCGTTATGATTGATGCGTTATGACTGACCTCACCGCCACCACCATGCTCGAGGAAGCGACGGTCGGTCGTTCGCTCTGGGGCGATGCCTGGGCCCGCCTCAAGGCCAACCGCGCGGCCATGGCGAGCATTTTTTATCTCGCTCTGATGGCAATCGTCTGCATCGTCGGGCCGTGGTTCGTGCCGCATCAGTTCACGACGATCTATTCCGATTACGTGCGCACGCCGCCTAGCCTCTCGCCCTATCCCCAGAAGGAGATGATCGAGACCGCACTCAACGAGGTGGTCAAGCGCATGCGTCTCGACCTCGCCGAATGGCATCAGGAGGAGAGCCGCGTCTATGTCACGCTCACGTCCTCGAAGAAGATCGACGATCGCAACCTGCGCTATCTCGAGCGATCCGACGCCTTCGACGACGCCAAGATAGAGGAGACGTCGCCGGACGGCATGCGCATGGTAATGAGTGCGTCCGTCAAGCAGCAATATTTCCTGTTTGGCACCGACAATATCGGGCGTGATCTCCTGTCGCGCACGCTGATGGCGGGCCGCGTTTCGCTGGCGATCGGGCTCCTGGCCGGCATCGTCGCCGTCGCGATCGGCGTCGCGTACGGCGCGACCGCGGGCTTCCTGGGGGGCAAGGTCGACGAGGTGATGATGCGCATCGTCGACATTCTATATTCACTGCCCTTCATCTTCTTCGTCATCATGCTGGTGGTCTTCTTCGGGCGCAATTTCGTCCTGATGTTCCTCGCCGTCGGTGCGGTCCAGTGGCTCGACATGGCCCGTATCGTGCGAGGGCAGGCGCTGTCGATCCGCCGGCAGGAATATGTCTCGGCGGCCGAAGCGCTGGGCGTCTCGCCGCGCGGCATCCTGCTCCGCCACATCATCCCGAACCTTCTCGGCCCGGTGGTCATCTACATGACGCTCTTGGTCCCGCAGGTAATCATCCTGGAGAGCTTCCTCTCTTTCCTTGGGCTCGGCGTCCAGGAGCCGATGACGAGCTGGGGTGTGCTGATCTCGGCCGGCGCCAAGAACATCGGCTCCGCCAACTGGCTGCTCTTCTTTCCCGCTGTCTTCCTTGTCTCGACGCTGTTCGCGCTGAATTTCATCGGCGACGGGCTGCGCGATGCGCTCGACCCGAAGGACCGTTAGATGGCCGGCGATCCTATTCTGACGGTAACAGAGCTTCGCGTCCGCTTTCGAACGCTGGACGGCATCGTCGATGCGGTGAAGGGGATCAGCCTTCACGTCGATGCCGGCGAGACGGTGGCGATCGTCGGCGAATCGGGCTCCGGCAAGAGCCAGACCATGATGGCAGCGATGCGGCTGCTTGCCTCCAATGGCGAGGCGGCCGGTCATGTCGATTATCGCGGCAAGAACCTGCTGACGCTCGGCAAGTCCGAGATGAACGGCATTCGGGGCCGCAAGATCAGCATGATCTTTCAGGAGCCGATGACCTCGCTCGACCCGCTCTACACGATCGGCAGCCAACTCGTCGAACCGATCCGCAAGCATCGCGGTCTGGGCGCCGCCGAAGCCCGGAAGGAGGCGGTGCGGCTCTTGGAGCTGGTGAAGATCCCGCATCCAGAGCGGCGCTTGAAATCCTACCCGCATGAGCTTTCGGGCGGGCAGCGCCAGCGCATCATGATCGCGATGGCGCTTGCCAACGACCCCGACATACTGATCGCCGACGAGCCGACCACTGCGCTCGATGTGACGATCCAGAAGCAGATCCTCGATCTCCTTTCCGAGCTGCAGGAGAGGCTCGGCATGGCGATCGTCTTCATCACCCACGATCTCGGCATCGTGCGGCGCTTCGCCGACCGCGTCTATGTCATGCAATCCGGACTTGTGGTGGAGGAGGGCGCTACCGAAAAGATATTCACGGCGGCGCAGCACCCCTATACGCGCATGCTGCTCGCGGCCGAGCCGACCGGCCGCAAGGCGCCGCCCTTACAGGGCGCGCCGGTCCTGCTCGACGGCCGCAACGTCGAGGTGATCTTCAATATCGGCGGCGGCATGTTCGGGGGGCAGCCGATAGTCATCCGCGCTGTCGACCGCGTCTGCTTGACGCTCCGCAAGGGCCAGACGATCGGCATCGTCGGCGAGTCGGGCTCGGGCAAGTCTACGCTCGGCCGCGCGCTGCTGAGGCTTCTGCCGAGCGAGGGCAGGATCAGGTTCGAGACGACAGACATTTCCGGCGCCGATCGCGCAAGGATGAAGCCGCTCAGGCGCGAATTGCAGGTTGTCTTCCAGGACCCGTTCGGCTCACTTTCGCCGCGCATGACGGTCGGCCAGATCGTCACCGAGGGACTGCTCGTGCACGAGCCGTCGCTCTCAGGCAAAGAGCGCGACCGACGTGCGGTCGAGGCGCTGAAGGAGGTCGGACTCGATCCGGCCATGCGCAACCGCTACCCGCACGAGTTCTCGGGTGGGCAGCGCCAGCGGATCGCCATTGCGCGGGCGATGATCCTGAAGCCGAAGGTCGTGGTGCTCGACGAGCCGACTTCGGCGCTCGACCGCTCCGTGCAGAAGCAGATCGTCGAGCTTCTGCGCTCGCTGCAGCGTTCGCACGATCTCTCATATCTCTTTATCAGCCACGATCTCGCGGTCGTGCGCGCGATGGCCGACTACATCATCGTCATGAAGTCGGGGCAGATCGTCGAGGAAGGTCCAACCGACGAGATCTTCGATCACCCGCGCGAGGAATACACCAAGGCGCTGATGGCTGCGGCGATCGACACCACGAAGTTCGGGCAGAGGAAGCTGCGGGCGGTTTAGTCAACTCGCCGGGCGCTGGCGCCGCCCCTCACCCTTACCCTCTCCCCGTCTTTTACGGGAGAGGGTGAGGGTGAGGGCGGCGCCGACCTGCAAGCAGGAGGCTCTGGCACCGCGTACCTATGCCGCCATAAGTTGACTTTTCTAGTTTAGAATTATTCTAAATTATTGATTTTAAACGCTTTTGCTGAGATTCCATTTGACTTTCCAGCCCCCTCCCGGCTTTATGCCGCTATAGCCTTTGATGTCAGGGCCTTGAACCCTTTCGATTGGAGTGCACCGTGTTTGCCTTTTCCAGGCCGCGCATGAGCGCGGCTTTTGCACGATATCGCCGGCTTTCGGTGAGCCGCGCCGCCGCTGGATGGGACGTTGGGGCGTCAATCTGATGCGGCCCGGCCAGTTCGATCCCATGGAGCATGCCGGTTGCTATTTCGAGCGTCCGCCCGAGAGGCTGGTGCTGGAAGGCTATCGCGGCTGGCTCGCCGGTTTCGAGACCGGCTCGGTGACGCCGTGGGAGATGACGCAGGCGCTCTATGAGGAACTGCTCGGTCGCGTCCAGGGCCGCCGGCTGGTTGTCGAGCTCTCCCATTTCGTACGCACGCTGCGGCGTTGCGCCGCCTGTCCGCTGCGGAGCTTCCCCTTTAATGCGCACCATGTCTGCCGCGACGAATGCCTTGCTCTCGGACTGATTGCAGCCCTGCAGCATGACGACGAAGGTGCTGCCAGGATTTGTCTTTCTGCGATCGCCTGCCCGGCCGTTTCGGCCGATGTTGCGGAGGCTGCCGTTTTCTTCGCCGACGCGCTCGCAGCGGCGCGCCACTATTTGCTGCCGATCCCGCAGGGCGCGATCGAGGACGTTCTCTCGCGCTCGGCTGTCGGGCGCGCCACAATTCATTGAGGAGATGGGTCATGACGAAGATAATGAGCCGTGTACGGCTTTCGGGACGGCTCGCCGCAATCGCCGCTTCCACTGCGCTGACGGCGGCGATCTTCGTGCTGCCGGCGAGAGCCGACACGGATCCGAAGGCGGTGATCGCGAATTATGCCGACATCGCGCTCGCCAAATACGGGGACTCGCTGGCGAGCGCCAAGCTCCTCGACCAGGCCGTCGACGCGCTCATCGCGAAGCCCTCGGCCGACACGCTGAATGCGGCGCGCGCGGCCTGGAAGGCGGCGCGGCAGCCCTATCAGCAGACCGAGGTTTACCGCTTTGGCAATGCGATCGTCGACGACTGGGAAGGTCGCGTGAACTCCTGGCCGCTGGACGAGGGGCTGATCGACTATGTCGACGCCGGCAAATACGGCGCCGAGTCCGACGAGAACCCGCTGTATACGGCGAATGTGATCGCCAACACCTCGATCGAGATCAACGGGCAAAAGGTCGACACTTCGAACATCACGCCGGAGCTGTTGTCGAAGACGCTGCAGGAGGCCGGGGACATCGAGGCCAACGTCGCGACCGGCTATCACGCGATCGAGTTCCTGCTGTGGGGGCAGGACCTGCATGGCAGCGGACCGGGCGCCGGCGAGCGGCCCTATACCGATTATGACACCGCGAACTGCACCGGCGGCCATTGCGACCGCCGTGCCCAATATCTGAAGGCTGCTGCCGACCTTCTGGTCTCCGATCTCGAGGAGATGGTCGGAAACTGGAAGGCGGATGGCGCGGCGCGCGAGGCGCTTATGCAGGGCGAGGCGAATGCCGGACTGTCGACGATCCTCACCGGCATGGGTTCGCTCTCCTACGGCGAGCTTGCCGGCGAGCGCATGAAGCTCGGCCTGCTGCTGCACGACCCCGAGGAGGAGCACGACTGCTTTTCCGACAACACCCACAACTCGCATCTCAACGACGCGATCGGCATCCGCGACGCCTATCACGGCCACTATAAGCGCCTCGACGGCACCGTAATGGATGGTCCGTCCGTCTCGGACCTGGTGAAGGCGGCCGATCCTGCAATCGACGCCGAGCTCTCCGCCAAGCTCGACGCGACGGTCGAGAAGATGAAAGCGATCAAGAAGCGCGTCGAGGCGGGCGAGGCTTATGACCAGCAGATCGGCGAGGGCAATGCCGAAGGCAACGCCACCGTGCAGGCCGCGATCGACGCGCTCATCGATCAGACAAAGTCGATCGAACGCGCCGTCTCGGCGCTCAAGCTCGACGCGATCGCCTTCGAAGGCTCGGACAGCCTCGATTCGCCGGACAAGGTGTTCCAATAAGCGGGGACTTAGGAAAGGCGCGTCCCAACGTCCGATAGGACAGAGACAATTGCCAGCCGGCGTCCAGGGCGGCGCCGTCAGCCCAGTCGAGTGAAGCATGCTGATCTGCCACTGCAACGTCATGACCGAGAAGGAGATCGAACGAACGATCATCGAAATGCTCGATGAGGACGCCTGGCAATTGATCGTGCCTGCTAAGGTCTATCATCGCATGAACAAGCGCGGGCGTTGTTGCGGCTGCTTCCCGAATGTGGTGGAAACGATCATTCGCGTCACGGAAGCATACCACTCCCGTGCCGAAGTGCATGCCGATATCGTTTCACACCTCGATCGCGTCAGGGAACTGCGCGTCAAATTCGGGAGCAGGTTCAATGAAAGGCGAAGCAAAGGTCATCGAGCGGCTTAATGAAGCGCTGTTCCTGGAGCTCGGCGCAGTGAATCAGTACTGGCTGCATTACAGGCTGCTGGAGGACTGGGGCTACACGAAGCTCGCCAGGAAGGAACGCGCGGAATCGATCGAGGAAATGCATCATGCGGACAAGATCATCGCCCGCATCATCTTCCTCGAAGGGCATCCGAACCTGCAGACGCTCGCCCCGCTCAGGATCGGTCAGAACGTGAAGGAAGTCCTGGAATCCGATCTCGCCGGCGAATATGACGCCCGCACTTCCTACAAGAAGTCGCGCGAGATCTGTCATGAGCTTGGTGACTACGTGACGATGGAGCTGTTCGAGGACCTCCTGAAGGACGAGGAAGGACATATCGATTTCCTCGAGACGCAGCTCGACCTGTTCAATGCCATTGGCGACAAGAAATACGGCCAGCTCAACGCGGATCCCGCGAACGAGGTCGAATAGGACGATGCACGCATGCGGCGCATAATCGGCAGACTGCGCCGCGTTGCAGTTTCCTTCTCCCCGTTTACGGGGAGAAGGTGGCCCGAAGGGTCGGATGAGGGGCAGCACCCAACCTGGGAAAGTTTGCGCCGCCCCTCATCTGCTCCTGAGCCTGTCGAAGGACGGCATCCTCCCTCGTTTCCTCGACAAGCTCGGAACGGGGAGAAGAACGACTGCCGCGACGCCGGCCCCTTCTCTCGAATCAAACAGCGCCCCCGCTTGACAAGCCTGTTCGGTGGGCTGCTCGCAGGCTCAGCCGCATTTGTTTCTGCTATCGCTCTCGCGGGCGACATACCGCCCGGCCTCGCAACCACGCGCGACGATCTCTCCGAGAAGGACCTCGCTCGCGTCATCGCCATCACAAAGCCGACGACCGATTTTTCGAAGCCGGAACAGTTCGAGCTGATGCAGGGCGGGGCGGGCACTTCGCGCAAGCGGGTGAACCAGGATTCCTTTTCGCAATCCTCCGCGAATATCACCTTCGAAGAGGAGTCGACCTTCAAGCTCGGCAACGGCATCTTCAGGAAGGTCTGGGTCTCGGCCCCGTCGTCGACCCAGGCCTCCGATGGCCTCGGGCCGCTGTTCAATGCACGCGCGTGCCAGAACTGCCACTTGAAGGATGGCCGCGGCCATCCGCCGGAAGGAGCGGGCGACTCGACTTCCATGTTCCTGCGCCTGGCGCGTGCGGCCGAGACCGAGGAGGAGAAGGCGGCCGTTGCCGACCACAATGCGCTGAATTTCCCCGACCCGGTGTACGGCACGCAGTTGCAGGAGCTGGCCGTGCCGGGGCTCGCGGGCGAAGGCAGGATGGCCATCAGCTATCAGGAAGTCCCGGTGACGCTCGGCGACGGCACCGTCGTCTCGCTGCGCAAGCCGGGCTATTCGGTGACCGGCCTCGGTTACGGTCCGCTCGATCCGCGCACCACGCTCTCACCTCGGGTGACGCCCCCGATGATCGGCCTCGGCCTTATCGAGCAGATCCATCCGGCCGACATCCTCGCCCATGCCGATCCGGACGACAGTGACGGCGATGGGATTTCCGGCAAGCCTCAGATCGTGCGCGACGGCAAGAGCGGCGAACTGACGCTCGGCCGCTTCGGCTGGAAGGCGCAGACGCCGACGATCCGCGAGCAGACCGCGACTGCCTTCAATGGCGATATCGGCATCTCCACGCCGGAAGTTCCGAAACACTCAGGCGAATGCACCGATGCCGAGGCCGCCTGCCTTGCCATGCCGAATGGCGTGCAGGATCGGCTCGGGCCCGTCGAGGCGCCGGACCCGATCATGGACCTCGTTACCTTCTATTCGCAGAACCTCGCCGTGCCGGCCCGTCGCGACATGGACGACAAGGAAGTGCTGCACGGCAAGCAGCTTTTCTACCAGAGCGGCTGCGCCTCCTGCCACACGCCGAAATTCGTGACGCGACGCAACGCGCCCAACAAGGCGCAGTCTTTCCAGCTCATCTGGCCCTATTCCGACTTCCTGCTGCACGACATGGGCGACGGACTGGCCGACGGCCAGCAGGTCGGAGAGGCGACCGGCAACGAATGGCGCACCCCGCCGCTGTGGGGCATCGGGCTTACCAAGACCGTCAACGGCCATACCTTCTTCCTGCATGACGGCCGCGCGCGCAATCTCAGCGAGGCGATCCTCTGGCACGGGGGAGAGGCTGGGAGGTCGCGCGACGCCTTCGCCGCGCTCGCGAGGCAGGATCGCGATGCGCTGATCAAATTCCTGGAATCGCTCTGATCATGAGAAAGCTGGCACTCTTCCTGCTCGTCCTTTGCTTCGGCTCAGCCGATCACGCGCTGGCCAACGAAAAGGCGACGGCAATCGTCAACGCGGCGATCAACGGCTTCATCCGGTCTGCTTATTCCGGCTTCGCAAACAGCGCTGGGGCGCTCGACGACGCGATGGATGCTCTGTGCGTGGAGCCGTCTTCGGAAAAGCTCGAAGCAGCACGGCAGGCGTTCAAAGGTGCAACCGAGGCCTGGTCTTACGCCGAGATCATACGTTTCGGTCCGGTGACGGAAGAGAATCGGCTGGAGCGGCTCCTGTTCTGGCCGGATCGCAAGGGCATCGGCCTGAAGCAGGTACAGGCAACCCTGGCCAACAAGGATGCAGCCGCTGCCGATCCTGAGCAGCTCGCCGAAAAGAGTGTTGCCGTGCAAGGGTTCGGAGCACTGGAATTCGTGCTTTTCGGCACGGATTCGGATGCACTTGCCGCCGCCGGGGATCCTTATCGCTGCCGATACGGCGCAGCGATTGCCGCCAATATCGCCGGGATTGCCGGCGACCTCGATGCCGAATGGGCGGTCCCTGACGGTTTCGCGAAAAAATGGGCCAATCCGGGTCCGAGCAATCCGCTCTACCAGAGCGGCACGGAGTCAGTGACCGAGCTGCTGGAGGTGTTCGTCAACGGGCTCGAGCTGGTGCGGGACGTGCGGCTGAACGCCTTCCTCGGCCATGCGGCCGGGCAGGACAAGCCGAAGCAGGCGATCTACTGGCGCTCCGAAGGCACGGCACGATCGCTTGGCGCCAATATTGCCGGCATGAAGGCGCTGTTCGATGCATCGGGGCTCGGGAACGACCTCCCGCCGGACTTGCGCTGGATCGCCGAATCCATCGGCTTCGAATTCTCGAATGCGGTCAATGCCACGAAGGGTGCCGAGGGCCCAATCGATGCGGTGCTCGCCGACGAGACGAAGCGCGGCAAGCTCGTCTATTTCGCCATCGTAACTTCGAGCCTGTCGGACCTGTTCGGCAAGCGCCTCTCCGAGGCTTACGGGCTGACGGCTGGATTCTCCTCGCTCGACGGAGACTGACCTTGAAGCTGATCGATCGACGCGATTTCATGAAGGCAGCGGGCCTGGCCTTCGCGGCCTCGCTCGCGCCGCGCCGGCTTTACGCCATCGAGCAGGCCGACGCCGTTTTTGCCACGGCGTATCAGAAAAAGAACGGCGCTTATGGCGTTGCGGTGCTCTCAGAAGATCGCCGGATATTGTTCACGACCGATCTGCCCGACCGCGGCCATGATGTCACCTTCGACCCGATCGCGCGCCGCTCGGTCGTGTTTGCGCGGCGGCCTGGCACCTTTGCTGTCGTATTCGATCACACCGGCAAGACAGAGCCGCTGACGATCGCAAGCCAGCCTGGCCGCCACTTCTTCGGCCATGGTGCATTCTCGCCTGACGGAAAGCTGCTCTACGCGACCGAGAACGATTATGAAAATGCGGCCGGGATGATCGGCGTCTACGACGCCGCCGACGGTTTTCGCCGTGTCGGCGAGTTTCCGACGCATGGGATGGACCCGCATGAGGTGCTGCTGCTCGCAGACGGCCGCACGCTGGCCGTCGCCAATGGCGGCGTCGAGACGCATCCCGATTATGGTCGCGCCGAGCTCAACATAACGACGATGCAGCCGTCCCTGGTGTTTCTCGACCGCGAGACCGGAGATCTCAGGGAGAAGCACAGACTTGCGCCGGAGCTGCACCAGCTATCGCTCCATCATCTCGCCGAGGATGCCTCGGGTGCGGTATGGTTCGGTGGCCAGCACAAGGGGCCGGCAAGCGAGCGGCCGCCGCTGGTCGGCAAGGCCCGGCTCGGCGCCGCCGTGGAGCTGCTTCAGATGGAGCCGGAAATTCTCAACAGCCTGCGCAACTATATAGGCGCGGTCGAGGCCAATCGTGATGCCGGCATGATTGGCGTCTCCTCGCCGGCCGGAAATTCGGTGGCGGTGATCGATGCCGCAAGCGGAGAGGTCGTCTTGTCGACAGGGCTCGTCGAAGTCTGCGGCCTGGCGCCCGAGCGCTGCGGCTTCGTCGCCTCGACCGGCCGCGGCGACGTGGTCGATAGCTACGGCAAACCGACACATTTCGACGACTATGCGTGGGACAACCACTTGCTTAGGATCGGGTGAGGTGAGGAAGTGCCGGGGACAGTTTACTTTTTTGCGCAGTAGGGCGGCGGCGCTTCAGAGCTGACGCAAGCGGAAAAAATAAACTGTCCCCTGCGCAATCTCGCCGCCTGCCGGTCGAGTTTCACTCCACACATGCGGCGAGGTTTGCGAGCGTCGAGCTCATCCCCATCTCATGATCCTCCGGCCGTATGCCGGTCGGCACGTTCTCGGCAATCATGGTCACCTCTGTGCCGCCGGGCGCTGCAGCCAGGCTCCAAATCATCTTCATCTCGCCCGAGAAGGCAGGATCGTCGGACTCGAACTCCACGACATGCACGACCCTCTCATTGGGAACCAGTTCGATGAAGCGCCCCTCCACGACGTCCGAGTTCACGGAAGTCTTGCCGCCGGTGTGTTCCGCTTCATCGTAAGTGAGCACCATTCGATAGGTGCCGCCCTCGCGTGGGTCGAAGCGGTCGATATGGCCGCTCATGCCGTCCGGAGGCAGCCACGAGGCCCACGCCTCGGGGTCAAGAAATGCCTTGTAGATGGTCTGCGGCGAGGCCTTGATGACCCTCGAAACGGAATCGGTTCTGCCAGACTTCATGACGCCGTCCTCTCCTTGGCGTCATCATATACAGTTTGGCCGGTCGGCTACACCGTCCCCGAGACGTCGGCGAATGCGATCGCCTTGCGCAATACGGCGACGAAACGCTCGCCGGCCTCATCTCGGCTGCCGCTGTTGTCGATCCTTATCGCGCCGGGAAGCGACGTGCCGAGTTCGGCGCTGCGGGCGAGCCGGGCAAGCACCTCGCCGCGTGATTCGCGGCCGCGCGCGGAAAGCCGCTGCGCCAGGATCTCAGGCGACGCCGTCACTTCGACGATCACCACATTCGCGTAGCGTGCCTTGATGAGCGGGATCGCGCCGCGCGAAATATTCGCGACTGCGACATGGCCGTCGGCGATCGACCGGTCGACGCTGACCGGCAGCCCGTAATGCAGCCCGTGTGCCGGCCAGGACACGGCAAAGGCACCGGCCTTCCTGGCCTCCTCGAACTCTTCGTCGGCCAGGCTGTCGTGGTCCTCGCTCGCAATATCGGAGGGCCGGGTGATGACGCGGCGCACGAACTCCACAGCCTCGCTGCCGGCGAAGGCCTCACGGGCATAGCCGATCAGAGTGTCCTTTCCGGCGCCGCTCGGACCGACGACGGCGACGAACACGCCGTTGCGAATAGGCGAACCGGTGCTCGCCAGCTCGCGCTCTATCAACGCCGACACCATCATGCGACGCGGCGACCTTCCCGCCAGACCGTGCGTACGACCGGGATGTGCTCGTCGACCCTGACACGCACCAGATCGGCCCGGCGGCCGGGGGTGATCACGCCGCGGTCGGTCAAGCCCACCGCCTCGGCCGGGTTCTTCGAGACCATCGCAACCGCCCGTGGCAGCGAGATGCCATCCACCACCTCACCGAGGAAGAAGGCCGACTGGATGAGGCTGAAGGGAATGTAGTCCGACGACAAAATGTCGAGCAGCCCCTGCTCGGCCAGCGAGCGCGCCGAGACATTGCCCGAATGCGATCCGCCCCGAACCACATTGGGGCCGCCCATGAGCACGCCGAATCCCGCCTCGCGGGATGCCTTGGCCGCTTCATGCGTCGTCGGGAATTCGGCGACACGGATCCCTTGGGCTATCGCCTCTTCGACATGGCCGACGGTGGCATCGTCATGGCTCGCCAGCACGATGCCGCGTGCCTGGCAGGCAGCGGAGATCGCCGCGCGGTTGGTCGGCGAATAGCGCCGCGATTCTTCCATGCGGCGATCGCAGAACTTCTTGAAGTCCTCATCCGTGAGCTTCATCTTGCGCTGATAATAGGAGGCGTAGGTCTCCACATTGACGAACTGGCGTTGGCCCGGCGAATGGTCCATCAACGAGGCCAGCTTTACGCGCTCGTCATCCTCGAACAGGCTGAATGCCTCCAGGCAATCCGGCGCAGAAACTTCGCAGCGCAAGTGCAGGAAGTGGTCAGCGCGCAGACGGTCGTTCGTCACGCCGTCCTTGATCGCGTCGCCTAGCTTGCGGATTTCGGCAGAGGTCAACTCCGCGTCCTCGTCGAGGCCGACGCGCAAAGCGTCGAAGACGGTGGTGATGCCCGCAGTCGAGATTTGCGCGTCATGGGCAAGCACGGCGGCAAGCGGGTTCCAGCGCACCTTCGGCCGCGGCAGATAGTGACCTTCTAGATGGTCGGTGTGCAGCTCCACGAGCCCCGGGATCAGGTAGTCGCCGCCCATATCCTCACCGGTTTGAGCAGCACCTTGCGAGACATCGGCAATGATACCGTCGCGAATGAGCAGCGAACCGTCGAGCACCTCGTCGGCCAGCACGATTCGCGCATTGCTGAGTACAGTCTCGGTGGTCATGTCATGCGGACTTTCTTTCGCGCTGCGGCGCGAATTGAGAATAGGAATGAATAGTGAAAGGGGCGCCCGGTTCGGGCTCGACGAAGAGCGCGATGCCGTCGACCGGGACAGGAGATACGAGAACGGGGCCGAACACCTCGTCCAGCGCCGCGCGCACGCGTTCCGCCTCGGCACCGGCCACCCGACCTGTCAGCGTCATGTGGAAGCGAAAGCTGCCGAATACGTAAGGATAACCCCAGCGGTGAAGATTGCTGAATTGCTGAGCGCTCAACGCGTCGGGATTGCGGCGCTCGATGTCCGCTTCGCTGAGCGGCGAACGGAAGCGGTCGAAGGCCACCACCACGTCATCGGCAAGGCGGTTCAGCGCCGCGGCGGGGGCTGCAGGCAGTAGCGCGAAGAAGCCGTCGAGCTGGCCGACAGCCAGGCGCGGAATGAAGAACGGCTCGACGCCGGCCGCGAATTCGGCCAACGCCTCTGCGAGCGAAGAGTCGCTCTCGCCGGCCGCCAGATGGAACGGCGCCTTGAGTGTCGCGTGAAATCCGTAGCGGCGCGCGGCAGCCGAATGGAAGGCGATCTCGGCGGGGACGAGCGTCCCGGTTTTCGGCGGCTCGACCGCCGCGCCCGAGAACGCATCCCGTCCAAGCCAGCTGGCGGCAAGGCGCGTCAGCGGGCTCTCCCTGGGTGGCGTGAAGTAGATTGCGTAGCGCATGGGCGTCCTTCTTTAAGCCCGATGCCTTAGGTGATTTGCATGACAGATTGACGAAGCCCGATTGGTTTTCCGAGCCTAGCAGATCATTGCTTGAACGTCACCGTTCCGCAGGATTGGTTCCGATCAAACGGCGTCGCAACACGTTGGAAATGTTATCGAATATGAAAACGACCAGAAGGATCAGAAGCACCATGTAGAAGACGTTGGCCCAGTTGGAGTTGGTCCGCATCGCCTCCCACAGCTTCAGGCCGATACCGCCTGCACCCACGGCACCGATGATCGTCGCGCCCCTTGTGTTCGATTCCCACTGATAGAGAGTCTGGCCGACGAAGACAGGCACGACTTGCGGCAGCACGCCATAGCGTTGCACCAGCAACCCGCCGGCGCCAGTCGATTTGATTCCCTCGCGCGGCTTGTCGTCGATATTCTCCAGGGCTTCCGAGTACACTTTCCCCAGCGTGCCGGTCTCGGTGAAGAAGATCGCTGCGCTTCCGGCCAATGGCCCCGGCCCGAAGGCGCGGGTGAAGAACAATGCCCAGATCAGCATGTCGACCGAACGCATGAAATCGAAAAACCGCTTGAGCAGCTGATTCATGAGCCTGCTCGGCGTGATGTTCCGAGCCGCGAAGAAGGACAAGGGGAAGGCGACGAGCGCACCGAGCAGGGTGCCGAGAAATGCCATCACGATGGTTTGCAGCAGCTTCGTCCAGACGTCGCCATGCTGCCATTGGGAATTATTCCAGAAATTGTCGAACGCCAGCGCACGATTGGATGTCCCGGGCTTCAGCTCCGGTCCGAAAATCAGCAGCGAGATCACCTCGCCGGCCGATTTGCCGAAGAAGGGCGACCTGGTGTCGAAGATGAAGTTCGGCCAGCCGAAAAAGCGTTTCGTGACCTTGATGCGATCGACTGCGATGCGGACCCCGCCCGCAAAGCCCATTTTCGCGACGACCTCATCTTCATGAGCGGTGATCCAGTCGGGAACAGGACCATCGACCACCGGCTTGCCGCTGGCGAGCGCGACCGGCACGGTCTCGCCGAAGGCCACCACCGTGGCCTCGGTCTTGCTGAAGGTGACGGATTTGCCGGGACCGTCGATCTCCACGGTAAAGCTGCTGTCGGGATTGATCTTTACCCAATCAGGACTCGGATTGTCGCCGAGCGGCGAAAATCGCTGGTATTTGGGCGTGATCGCGGGTGCGTCCAGCCGGAAATCGGGCTGAACGTCATAGCTGACCCACTGGGTCAGATAGAGTCCCATGCGCTCCCAATGGGCATCGCTCAGTATCTGCGGCAGGTTGAAGAACCAGACGGCGTAGGCGAGGTAGAGAACGATCCCGCCGAGCAGGAACCAATGTCCCTGGCGCTTGATCAACGGCCGCTGGAATATCTGGGGATAGCGGCCCTCGATCGATGACATCTCCGCTGCGGTCATCGCAGACACCTCACTGCGCCCTGAACAGGAAAGCCTGCTCGCCCACCAGCCGGCGGCGGAGCCAGGCCGAGAACTGGTCGACGATCAGGATCGTGACGAAAAGCAGCAGCACCAGCGCTACCGTCTTGGCGCCGAAGCCACGCGAGATGGAGAGCTTCAGCTCCTCGCCGATGCCGCCGCCGCCGACCGCACCGATGACGGTGGAGGCGCGCACGTTGATCTCGACGCGAAGCAGCGTATAGGACATGAAATTGGGCAGCACTTGCGGCAGGCCGGCGAAGCGCACGCGCTCGAACCAGTTGGCCCCGACTGCCCTCAGGCCCTCGTCGGCGCGCATGTCGACATTCTCGTTGACTTCATAAAAGAGCTTGCCGAGCGCGCCGATCGAGTGCAGGCCGACCGCGATGATCGCCGCAACCGGGCCGATCGAAAGGATCGCCGAAAACAGGCCGGCGATCACGATCTCCGGGAAGGCGCGCAGCAGTTCCATGAAGCGTTTGACGACAATCCTCAGCACCGGATGAGGTGTGAGGTTGCGCGCGGCGATGAAGGAGAACGGCACGGCGAATACGAAGCCGATGAAGGTCGAGACCAGCGCCACGTTGATGGTGGTGATCATCAGCTCGAAATATTCGGGGATATAGAAACTGCCCCAGACGTAAACGCGGCCTTGTGCGAAATTGAATTCCTGCCCGCCTTTGTCGTTCGGGCTGGCGATGTCGAACAGGGCGCGCCAGACGTCGTTCCAGTCCTTGGGAACGAGCCAGCTCAGGAAATCGAGCAGGTGCGGCAGCCGATCGAAGAAATGGCCGGCATTGCTCTCGTCTGCGAACCATAGCGATCCGCATAGGGCGGCGAACAGCAGGGTTACGCCGATGAACGTATAGAGGCGACGCAGGTCCGTCTGCCGGCGCCATGCCTCGGCAAACTGGTGAGCTTCGTCCGACCGGGCGGTTGTGGAAAGGGTCATCGGGTCATGAAAAAAGGGCGGTGCCGGTGTCCCGGTTTTGAAATTCGCTGGAGTTGGATATCGGGCTCAGAGCGAATTTCAGAACCAAAGGGACACTGGTAACTTTCCGAGTCCTAGTGTCGTTTTGATTTCGAAGTTCGCTCCGAGCCCAATATCAACGTGAGGCGAACTTCGAAATCACGACACTAGGCACCGCCCTCTTTCTCAACTCACATCAGCCGCCGATAGCAGCTCGGCGCGTTTCGATGATGACGTTATAGAATTCCGGCGTCACCGGCACGTAGCTGGTGAAATCGCCGCCCTCGATCGCCGTGAAGCAGGCCTGATCGGTCTCGGGCAGCTTGGTGAAGAAGTCGGTGAGCTTGGTCTTCCATTCATCGCCAAGCGCGGTGCGCACGACCAGCGGGCCGTTCGGGATCAGGCCCGAGCGCCAGACTTCGACGAAATCGTTCGGGTCGACCGAGCCCTTGGCGACCACCTTGTGGAAGGTGCCGGAGGTGAAGCCATCCTTGAAATCGCCGATGCCGGAGGAGTCGTCCACGGCCACGTCGACCTTGCCATCGCGCACGGCCAGGATGTTGTTCTCATGGCCGCCATTGAACTGGGTCGCGGCGAAGAACTGGTCGTTCGGCACGCCGGTGGTCTTCGGGATCTGGGTGAGCGGGATCAGATAGCCCGAGGTCGAATCGGGGTCGGCATAGCCGAGCCGCTTGCCCTTGGCGTCCTCGATCGTCTTGATGCCGGACGACTTCAGCGCCAGGCCGATCGAATAATAGCCGGTCGAGCCATCGGTCTGCTTGGTGGTGAGGATCGGCGTGACGGCTTTCTCATCCTTGATGAAGACGTTGGCGTAGCCCGAGGCGCCGAGTTCGGCGAAATCGAGCGTGCCGCCGAGCAGGCCCTGAATCACGCCGTCATAGTCTGCAGCCGGAAACAGCGAAACCTTCTCGAAGCCGAAGGTCTCCTTCAGATGGTCGGCAAGGCATTGATAGTTGCGCAGCCGGTCGGCCTCGTTTTCCCCGCCGAGGATGCCGACGCGGAATTCCTTGATATCTTCTGCCTGAGCAGCGCCGACCGCCATGGCGATGACGGACACGGCGCCTAGAAGCGTCTTCTTGAACATCTGATCTCTCTCCTGTTGGGTTCCGGCGCCTGGGCCGGCTGCAGTCGAATTCGGAAAAAATGCCTGTGACGCGGGCGGGCGATCCAGGCCGCTCTTTCCCTCAAGAAAAGACGGGTTCGAGCGGTGCGGCGGATGCTGGAATTCTCGACCTTGCGATGCTGGTCGAGGTGATGGATTCGGAGATCTCGTCGCTCGAGTCCGCGCCATAGACCATGCGCACCGCGTCGCCATCGAGCTCGTCCGGGGTGCCGTCGAAGACGACTTTGCCCGCAGCCATGCCGACGATGCGGTCGGAATAGGCCCGAGCCGTGTCCAGCGTATGCAGGTTTGTGATCACGGTGATGCCCTCGCGCCTGTTGATGTCGCGGAGCGCATCTATCACCACCTTGGCATTCAGCGGGTCGAGCGAGGCGATCGGCTCATCGGCGAGCAGCACCTTCGGCTGTTGCATCAGGGCACGGGCAATGGCAACGCGCTGCTGCTGGCCGCCGGACAGCGTGCCGGCCGGCTGCAGCGCCGTCGCGGCAATATCGAGCCGCTCGAGGGCCGCAATCGCTTCGATGGATTCTTCCCTGGAGAATACGCCGAGCAGGTTAGCCGTGGTGGAGCGATGGTTGAGCCGGCCGAGCAGTACGTTGGTCAGCACGTCGAGCCGCGGCACGAGGTTGAACTGCTGAAAGATCATGGCGCAGTCGCGCTGCCAGCGCCTCAGTGCCGAGCCGGCAAGCCTCGAAACCTCGACGCCGCCGAACAGGATCGACCCCTCGCTCGGGTTCACGAGGCGGTTGACCATGCGCAGCAAGGTCGATTTGCCGGCGCCGGAGCGGCCGATGATGCCCACCATCTGGCCTTGGGGAATAACGAGATTGATGCCGTTGACGGCGGTGTTCTTGCCAAATCGTCGCGTGACCGCACGAATCTCAAGCGCTGCTGACATGCCGGCTTCCCTGTTCGAGCGCGGCGTTCTCGCCGTCTTCTGGGCATGCCCTAACTCAGGCGCATGAAGGTGCGGTGTCAGTACGATGTCAGTTCCATGACGATGCACAGGGGCAATGGCACATGGCGGCGCAGACCCCCACTCCGCCTCGCTTCGCTCGGCACCTCTCCGCCTCAAAGGGCAGGGCGATTGCATATGGAAGGCGCGACGCTGGTGCCCCCCTCCCCCTTGTGGGGAGGGATTCAGGGTGGGGGTGCGACGCGCGCCAAGCCAAGCCGGAGGTGCCGTCTGCTTCAGCTAACCTTGCAAGGCAATCGCGAGGCACCCCCACCCTGAATCCCTCCCCACAAGGGGGAGGGGGGCACCGGCGCCGCGCCCTCTACTCGCTCTTACCCGCCGTGCTTCTCCAGGAACGCCTCGGCGCCGAGATTGCGGAAGTCATCGAGCGCGGCGCGCAGGCGTATGTGGTCCCAGTCCCACCAGGCGAGCGCCTGGTAGCGTTCGGCGGTCCTGCGATCGAAGCGCTCGCGGATCGGCTTTGCCGGTACGCCGCCGACGATCGTATAGGGAGCGACGTCTTTCGTGACGACGGCGCCTGCGCCAACGGCGGCGCCATCGCCGACGGAAACGCCGGGCAGGATGGTCGAGCCATGCCCGAGCCAGGTGTCATGGCCGATCTTGACGGCATTGCCGCGCCTCCATTCGAAGAACTCCGTTTCGTGCTCGGCGTCCTCCCAATAGTCGGCAGCGCGGTAGGTGAAATGGTGCAGCGTCGGCCGCCACGTCGGGTGATTGGTCGCGTTGATGCGGACCGCGGCGGCGATGTTGGCGAACTTGCCGATTTTCGCGCACCACACCGCGCAATCATGCATCATGTAGGAATAGTCGCCGAGCTCGGCCTCGGAGACGCGGCAGCGCTCGGCTATCTCGGTGTAGCGGCCGAGCGTGGATGCGCTCACTTCAGCCGTCGGGTGGACCAGAGGGGGTTCGGAGAGCTTCGTTCTCGGGGTCATGCGGCGAGCCGTGCAGCAGCGAACTGGGTGACGTCTATTATACGGTCGGCGACCTCGTCGCGGACATCGGCATCGTGGAATATGCCGAGCAGCGCGACGCCTGCCTTCTTCTTCTCGGCGATCATGCCGATCACCACGGCGCGGTTCTCGGCATCCAGCGAAGCGGTGGGCTCGTCGAGGAGCAGGACCGGATGGTCGGTGATGAAGCCGCGCGCGATGTTGACGCGCTGCTGCTCGCCGCCGGAGAAGGTCGCCGGCGGCAGCGACCAGAGCCTCTCGGGAAGGTTGAGCCGGGCGAGAAGCTCGCGCGCGTGGCTACGGGCCTCCTCCCTGTTGACGCCGCGCGCCGCAAGCGGCTCGGCGACGACGTCGAGCGCCGAGACGCGCGGCACCGTGCGCAGGAACTGGCTGACATAACCGATCGTATCACGGCGCACGGCAAGGATGGTGCGCGGGCTCGCCTGGGCGAGGTCGACCGTCTCGCCCCGGTGCTCGACGAGGATCCGCCCGGCATCGACCGAATAGTTGCCGTAGAGCATTTTCAGGATCGAGCTCTTGCCGACGCCGGACGGTCCGCCGAGCACCGCGCATTGGCCGGCCTCGAGCGCGAAGGACACGCCCGCCACGACCGGCAGCCTGACGCCGTCGCGCAGATGCATGGTGAAGTTCTTGGATACGTCTGAAACGATGAGAGGGTTGGCCATCAGCTTGCCCTCCGGATGGAGTCACCAGATCCTGTCCAGGGGTGGAGCTCTACGTTGCCCCCCTCTGTCCTGCCGGACATCTCCCCCACAAGGGGGGAGATCGGACGACCGCTTTGCCGGTGCTCGCCCTGCAACGTCGAGGATTGGCGAAAACCAAAATGAAAGCAAATCTCCCCCCCTGTGGGGGAGATGTCCGGCAGGACAGAGGGGGGCGCGAAGGGACGCAGACCTGGCATGCAATAGACCATCATCACACCTGCAGGATTGAGGAGACGAGGAGCTGCGTATAGGGCTCGTGCGGGTCGTCGAGCACGCGGTCGGTGAGGCCGGTCTCGATGACGCGGCCGTCCTTCATGACCATCATGCGCTGCGAGAGCAGCCGCGCGACGGCTAGGTCGTGGGTGACCACGATCGCCGCAAGGCCGAGATCGGCGACCAGGCCGCGCAAGAGGTCGAGCAGGCGCGCCTGCACGGATACGTCGAGCCCGCCTGTCGGTTCGTCCATGAAAACCAGCCGCGGGCCGGTGACGAGGTTGCGGGCGATCTGCAGGCGTTGGCGCATGCCGCCGGAAAAGGCGCGCGGCTGGTCGTCGATGCGGTCGTCAGGGATTTCCACGCGGCTGAGCCAGTCGAGCGCGGTGCCGCGGATCTTGCCGTAGTGGCGGTCGCCGATGGTCATCAGCCGCTCGCCGACATTGGCGCCGGCCGAGACGGTCATGCGCAGCCCGTCTGCCGGATTCTGGTGGACGAAGCCCCAGTCGGTGCGCATCAGGAAGCGGCGCTCGGCTTCGCTCATCTCATAGAGTTCGCGAAACGCCCCGTCGCGCATGCGGTAGCTGACGCTGCCGGAGCTGGGCGGCAGCCTGGTCGACAGGCAGTTGAGCAGCGTCGTCTTGCCCGAGCCGGACTCGCCGACGACAGCCAGCACCTCGCCGGGCCAGAGATCGAATGAGACCTCCTCGCAGCCGATCCGTGCGCCGTAGTGCTTGGTGAGGGAGGAGACGCGGAGGAGGGGTTCGTCGGTCATTGGATCGCTCCTCTCACGAGCGAGGTCTGCGCCCTACGGCGCCCCCCTCTGTCCTGCCGGACATCTCCCCCACAAGGGGGGAGATTGGACGGCCGCTTTGTTTTGGCTAATCGCCAACGTCGCAGATTGGCGAAATCCTGGATGACAGCCGATCTCCCCCCTTGTGGGGGAGATGTCCGGCAGGACAGAGGGGGGCGCGACAGGGCGCGACCACTCAAGAAAAGCCTCATCACAACTCTTCCCCCGCCATCTCACCCCTATACCCCTCCGCACGCCGCGTTTCGCAATGATCCGTATCCGAGCAGACGAACATGCGCCCGCCGCGATCGTCGAGCACCACCTCGTCGAGATAGACGTTCTCCGCACCGCAAAGCGCGCAGGGCCGATCGAATTTTTGCACCTCGAAAGGATGGTCCTCGAAGTCTAGGCTCACCACGTCAGTGTAGGGCGGCACGGCGTAGATGCGCTTCTCGCGGCCGGCGCCGAAGAGCTGGAGCGCTGCCGACATATGCATCTTCGGATTGTCGAATTTCGGCGTCGGCGAGGGGTCCATCACATAGCGGCCTTTGACCTTCACCGGATAGGCATAGGTCGTGGCGATGCGGCCGTGCCTGGCGATATCCTCGTAAAGCTTCACGTGCATAAGCCCATATTCTTCCAGCGCATGCATCTTGCGCGTCTCGGTTTCGCGCGGTTCGAGGAAGCGCAGCGGCTCAGGGATCGGCACCTGGAAGACGATGGTCTGCCCGGCCTTGAGCCCGGTCTCCGGAATGCGGTGGCGCGTCTGGATGATGGTGGCCTTGGCGGTCTCGGTCGTGACCGCGACATTGGCGACCTTCCTGAAGAAGGCGCGGATCGAGACGGCATTGGTCGTGTCGTCGGCGCCCTGATCGATCACCTTCAGCACATCGTCGGGCCCGATGATCGAGGCAGTCACCTGCACGCCGCCGGTGCCCCAGCCATAGGGCATCGGCATCTCGCGGCTCGCGAACGGTACCTGATAGCCGGGGATGGCGATCCCCTTCAGGATCGCGCGGCGGATCATGCGCTTCGTCTGTTCGTCGAGATAGGCGAAATTGTAGGTGGCGATATCGGCCTGCATATTCATTCTGCGGCCTCCCTTGCTTGTTCGGTCGACTCCGCCTGTTGCGCCTCGTGCCCGGCGCGCATGCGGCGCACGAGGTCGAGCTCGGCCTGGAAGTCGACATAATGCGGCAGCTTCAGATGCTCGACGAAGCCGGTGGCCTGGACGTTGTCGGAGTGCGAGATCACGAACTCCTCGTCCTGCGCCGGCGCCACGATGTCTTCGCCCAGCTCCGAGGCGCGCAGCGCCCGGTCGCAGAGCGACATGGCCATCGCCTTGCGCTCCGACTGCCCGAAGACCAGCCCATAGCCGCGCGTGAATTGCGGCGGCGCCTTGGCCGAGCCCTTGAACTGATTGACCATCTGGCACTCGGTGACTCGGATACGGCCGAGCGGCACCGGGAACGGCAGCTCGGGAATGTCGAGCTCCACCTCGACCTCACCGATCCGTACCTCGCCGACAAAGGGATGCGTGCGGCCGTACCCTCGCTGCGTGGAGTAGCCGAGGGCAAGCAGGAAGCCCTCGTCGCCGCGCGCCAGCGCCTGCAGGCGGATGTCGCGCGCCATCGGGAACTCGAGCGGCTCGCGCGTGATGTCGCCGGCCCTGTGGCCTTCGGGCATGCTGCCGTCGGCTTCGATCAAGCCCTCATTGCCAAGGATGTCGGAGACGCGCGGCATCGGCTGCGTGGGTTCAAGCCGCTGCTCGGGCGCCGGAATATCCGGGTCGGCGGCAAGCTCCGGGTCGAGCAGCCGGTGCGTGTAGTCGAAGGTCGGCCCGAGCACCTGGCCGCCGGGGAGGTCCTTGTAGGTAGCCGAGATGCGACGCTCGGCAAGCATCTTCGCGGTGTCGACGGGGTGCGTGTAACCGAAGCGCGGCAAGGTTGTGCGGTAAGCGCGTACCAGGAAGATCGCCTCGATGAGATCTCCCCGCGCCTGCACGATTGCGAGGGCGGCAAGCTCTCGGTCATAGAGCGAGCCTTCCGCCATGACACGATCGACCCCGAGGGCCAGTTGCTCGACGATCTGGTCGAGCCGGATCGCCGGGAGGGAACGATCGCCGCGGCGGCGGTCGGCGAGCAGGCTATGGGCGTTCTGGATGGCGGCTTCACCGCCCTTGACGGCTACATACATGGCTCAGCTCTCCGGCTCGATGCGGACAGTACGCGGCAGGCAGGCCACCGCCCCGGGTGCCGCGAGGATCAAGTCGACGCCGCGCGGGAAGCGAGCGCGGTTCTCTTGCCACTGCTCGATGAAATTGGCTGGCAAAGGTGCGGCCAGAAGCGTCGTGGTCGTTTGGATGCCGGGGCCTTCCAGGACAAGGCGGCGCTGCCCCTCACCCTTACCCTCTCCCCGCAAGCGGGGAGAGGGGGGCACCAGCGTTGACGCCTCCCTCTCCCCGTCCTTCACGGGGAGAGGGTAAGGGTGAGGGGCAGCGCCGGCGTCTGAGGACAACGCATCCACTTGCAGGACAATCGTCGTCGAACGGTCGGGATATTCCTGCGAGCCTCGTCCAAAATTGCCGAGCGGCGGCAGCCTGCCTGGACTCGCGGCCAGCGCGAAGGCGGCCTGAGCGGGCACCTCGACAAGCGGCGCGCCGGTGTGGAAGCCGAGCCAGGAATAGACCGCGGCCGAGGCCGCGAGCTGGGAATCGAGCCAGAGCGGCGTGTCATGGTCGCAGAGCGTCAGCGCGACGGCGGCCGCGGTCGCCGAGAGCGGCTCGGGCGGGCTGGCCAGCGCCTTGACCGGCATCACCGTGCCTGGCCGCGCCATGGCGTCCATGACGGCCTTGAATACCGCCTGCGCATCAAAGACGGGATTGGCGAAGCCACCCTCGATCGTATCAGCTTGCCCGAACATCAATCCTCTCCGCGCACCATCGTGAAGAAGTCGACCTTGCTTGCCGCTGTTTCGGCGCGGCGCTTCTTCTCCGCCGCTGCGGCCGCGGCGCGCAGGGGTTCAAGGATTTTCACCTCGACCTCCGCGCGGCGTGTCGGATCTTGCCAGAGGGCATCTGCGATCGCCGCGAGCTTCGCCTTCTCCTTGTCGCGGCCGAGCGCATAGGAATGGCCAACCGACCCGTCCGATAGTCTGACGGTCGCGCGCGTGACCGTTGCTTCGCCGAAATTGAACGGCGCTCCGCCGCCGCCGATGCGTCCGCGCAATGTGACGAGCCCAATCTCCGGCCCGCGCAGCAGATGCGCTTGCGAGGGCAGCCCGGCCTCTTCCCAAAGCCGCTTCAACTCGTCGGGAGCAGCGTGCGAAAGAATTGCGAATGCAGCCTGGCGAGCCGCGATCTCTCCCTCATTCTTCTCACTCGTTCTCGCCACTATCCGAGCCTCACTATTTGTCTATTGTTCTATACAACTATACAAGTTAAACCTTTCCATACTTCATGTCCATGACGGGTCCGTGACAAATGGCGAAAATGGTTGGCGCAACGCGAAAGGCGGATGTCGAACGCCGTTCCGGTATCGCGCTCTGGCGACAGATCGCCGACCGGATCAGGCTCGGCATTGCTGCGGAGGAGCTCGGCACAGGCGGGCGGCTGCCGCCCGAGCTGGAGCTGTCGGCGCGGTTCGGCGTCAACCGGCACACGGTGCGGGCCGCAATCGCGGCGCTCGTGCAGGACGGCGTGCTGCGGGCCGAGCAAGGCCGCGGCACCTTCGTCGCCGCGCGCAAGAAGCTCTCCTACCCGATCGCCAAGCGCACGCGCTTCTCCACCGGGCTGGAAGGTCAGGTCAGGGAGCGCAGAAGCGCGTTGCTCGACTATGGGGTCGAGCCGGCTGTCGAGCGCGTTGCGGAGGCGCTCGCCCTCAACTCAGGCGCTCCGGTGCTGCGGATGGAGATGCTGAGCGAGGTCGACGGACGGCCGCTGTCCAGGAGTACGGCATGGTTCGATGCTGGACGGTTTCCGGGGTTAGAAAAGGCCTATAGCGAAACGCAGTCGGTCACGGCAGCCTTCAAGAGGTACGGTGTCGACGACTATGTCAGGCAGTCGACGGTCGTCTCCGCGCGCCATGCGGACCCGGCCGATCTCCGCGATCTCGGCCTGGCCCCTGGCGCGATCGTGCTGGTTACGGTCGCCGTGAACGTCGACATGGAAGGCGGACCGATCGAGTTCGCTGAAAGCCGATTCGCGGCCGATCGGGTCGAGCTTTCGGTGATGACTTAGCCCTGGGGAACTTCGATGGCGCCCTCGGCCTCGAGGGCATTGCGCAGATTGGCGGTCGACCATGACGCCCAGCCCGAGCCGGCGAGATCGCGGTCGTGACTCCAGATATCAGCGTCAAACGCCCAGGCGCATGCCAGCAGATGCGCGTCTCTCTCCGAGCCGTTCTTGGACGGGACAGCATGGCGCAAAGCCCAAGCGGCTCCGTCCATCAGGGGCGAATAGACGTCCTTATCGATGATCTGGATGCCATCGAGCAGCACGTCAGCAGCCTCCATTACATGCGGCTGAAGATTCGGGATGTTCTTGAGAACGCCACGGATTTCTTCGGCGGCCCTTGACGATGTCGCCAAGAGCCGCGAGGCGTCAACCGTTGCGAATACAGTCCGGGATCGTCGTCCGAGAACGACGCTCAAAATGACATTTGCGTCGACAATCACGATTGATGACGGGGCGCGTGGCAGGTGCACCGTGTCAGGCGAGCTCATTCAATGCCGCGAGCCGCAAGAACTTCATCGATTGCCCGCTGTTCTTCCGGGGTCCGCTTTGCCTCGGCCTCCTCAAGAAGAGCAAACACCTTACGCAAATAGTCGCGGCTGACACTGTGCGCCGGCACCAAGACGCCGACCGTCGCCGTTCCGTTCTTGATCGGCACGGGATGCGGTAACGCCTGAATGGCCCCGGCGGAGATTTTCTGGAGCTCGCGCATGCTGATAGCACCAACAGCCATCTTCATCGTCCTTCTAGATTGCGACATGTATGTAATGCCGATGGGCGCATGAGGCAAGGTTGACAAGTGGTTACTGAGGTTCGGAGCGAGGAGAGTGAATTGCCCCGCTTCCTATGCCTTCATCAGCCACTCGTGCTCGGGTGCGTTGTAGAATTTCCAGGTCCGCTTCGGGCCGGCCATGACGTTGAGGTAATAGAGATCATAGCCGTGACAGGCTGCGCAGGGGTGATAGCCCCTGGGCACCATCACCACGTCGCCGTCCTCCACCGCCATCACCTCGTCGAGCTCGCCCGTGCCGTTGGCATCGGCGTCGGTGTAGACGCGCTGGAAGGCGAAGCCCTGCGGCGGATTGAGCCGGTGGTAGTAGGTCTCCTCGAGATAGGATTCGCGCGGCAGGTCGTCGCGATCGTGCTTGTGCGGCGGGTAGCTCGACGTGTGACCGCCGGGCGTGATGACTTCGACGACGAGCAGCGAGTCGGCCGGCTCGTTCTCCGGCAGGATATTGGTGACGTAGCGCGTGTTGGTGCCCTTGCCGCGCACCTCCTGGCCGAGCGTATCGGGCGCGATCACCCGCTCCGGTAAGCCGCCGCCGCGGCCCGGCGCGGAGCAGACCGCGAGATCCAGCTCGGTCTCGGCCACCACCGCCCAGCTGGATCTCTCCGGAACATAGACCGACCAGGGCTTGCCGTCGAAAGGCGATTTGCGGCCGCCGAGCGAACCCAGCCAATTGCCGCCTGCCGTCGCCTTTCCCGTGCCGGTGACGAAGACCAGGCAGACTTCGCGGTCGTCGGTCTGCGCAGAAGCGCTCTCGCCGGGCTTCAGCCGATAGAGATCGAAGCCGACATAGGTCCAGCCGGCGCTTTCGGGCGTGACGTGGCTCACGAGACCGCTCTTGCCCGTGGGCTTCACCAGGAGTTTGGACATCTATCTACTCCTTCTCCGAGGGAGGCTGGCCTTCGGTAGGTCCGGCGGGCGGCTTGTAGTTCAGAAGGAAGATCCAGGCGGCGTAGACGGCCATGCCGCCGGCGAGCGTTCCCCAGAGCGGAGTGCCGGTCGAGAACTCGAAGATCGACCATGCCGCGCAGAAAACGACGACGGCGATGCGTCGCCAAAGTGGCCTGAAGAAAGGGTGCTGAGCGTCGTTCATGGGGCGATCCTATATCAGGCCGACCTCGCCCCGTCGCGGGGAACAACCTCAGGCATTCGGGAAGCCTTGTGTTTCGACCGTATAGCCGGCCGCCGTCATGACCCGCATCAGCTCCTTATGGCCAACCTCTGCCATCTTGAGGGGCGGGTTCTTCCTGGGGTCCTGCTCGGCCTCGACCACGAACCAGCCTTCATACCCATAGTCGGCAAACTTTTGCACGATCGCGCCGAAATCGAGCGAGCCGTCGCCCGGCACCGTGAAAGCGCCGAGCGCCACGGCATCCAGAAAGGATTGCCTTGTGCGGTCGAGCTTTTCGATCACTCCCATGCGCACATCCTTGACATGCACGTGGTTGATGCGGGCGTGGTGCTTGTCGATGGTGCGGAGCACGTCGCCGCCGGCAAAGGCGAGATGGCCTGCGTCGAGCAGCAGCGGGATACCGGCACCCGAATATCTCATGAAGGCATCGAGCTCGGGTTCGGTCTCGACGACGGCGGCCATGTGATGATGATAGGAGAGAGGCATGCCCTGCTCTGCGCACCACTCGCCAAACTCGGTCACGCGCTTGGCATAGGTCCTCATCTCGTCGTCCGAAAGCCGGGGCTTGGTGGCGAGCGGCTTCGAGCGGTCGCCCTGGATGGACCGTCCGACCTCGCCGTAAACGATGCAGGGCGCGTTCACCGCCTTGAAGAGGTCGATCATCGGCTGGATGCGATCCTTGTTCGCCGCCATGTCCTCGTTCACCAGCGTGCCTGAGAACCAGCCGCCGCACAGCGTGACGTCGGCCGCCCTGAGGATCGGCAGCATGACCTCGGGATCCCTGGGAAAACGCCGACCCATTTCCATGCCGGTGAAGCCCGCCGAACGCGACTGGCGCAGGCACTCCTCCAGCGAGACGTCGTCGCTCAACTCCACGAGATCGTCGTTCCACCACGCGATGGGAGACATGCCGAGTTTGGCTTTCAAGACTTCACTCCAGGTTTGCGGATCGTTCAGAGGCTTTGCCGCTCTAAAGCTTGCTGTTTTTGCGTTGGCGCTGCCCCTCACCCTCACCCTCTCCCCGTGAACGGGGAGAGGGGATTCTGAGGCGTTGCCGCCCCCTCTCCCCGTCCTTTACGGGGAGAGGGTGAGGGTGAGGGGCAGCGCCAACGTCAGGCGAATTGCAGAACGCCCTAATCCCCCACATGCTGCAGCTTTACGGCCTCCTCATAGGCCTTGCGCGCGGCGTTGACCTGCTCGCGCGGGCTGACTTCCGGCACCGCGACGTCCCACCAATGCCCGCCGGCCTCGGTGGAGATCAGCGGGTCCGTATCGATGACGATCACGGTCGTGCGGTCGTTCGTCTTCGCCTTTTTCAGCGCGGCCTCGAGGTCGGCAATCGACGATACCTTTTCCGCGATCGCGCCTAGACTCTTCGCGTGCGCGGCGAAGTCGACCTCCGGCATCACCTCGTGGCGGGCATCCCTGAAGAGATTGTTGAAGTTCGCGCCGCCGGTCGCCATCTGCAGCCGGTTGATGCAGCCGAAACCGTGGTTGTCGAGGAGCACGATGGTCAGCTTGAGGCCGAGCATCACCGAGGTGGCGACTTCGGAATTGAGCATCAAGTAGGAGCCGTCGCCGACCATGACGACCACCTCCTGGTCGGGCCTGGCCATCTTCGCGCCGAGCCCGCCAGCGATCTCGTAACCCATGGTCGAGAAACCGTATTCGCCGTGATAGGAGCCCGGCGCGTCGGCCTGCCACAGCTTGTGGAGCTCGCCCGGCAAGCCGCCAGCGGCATTGATCAGCGTAATGCTGCTGCCCAGCGCCCGCTGCACGGCGCCGATCACTTGCGCATCCGAAGGCAAGGCATTCGTGACTGCCGTGACCTCCGCGGCCGCCTTCTGCCACTCGGCCTTGCCGTCGATAGCGTATTTCGTCCACGCGTCGGGGGCTGACCAGCCGGCCATGGCGGCGTCGAGTTCCTTCAAGCCCTCGCGCGCGTCGCCGACAAGAGTGAGTGCGCGGTGCTTGCCGGCATCGAAGGGCTGCACGTTCAATCCGATCACCGTTTTGCCGGCATTCTTGAACAGCGTCCAGGAGCCGGTGGTGAAGTCCTGCAGTCTCGTTCCGATCGCCAGCACCACGTCCGCTTCTTCGGCGAGCCGGTTCGCAGCCGATGTGCCGGTGACGCCGACCGCCCCCATGTTGAGTTCGTAATCGTCCGGAAGGGACGACTTGCCGCCCTGCGTTTCCGAGACGGGGATGCCGGTCCCATCGATGAACTTGGCAAGCTCTCGCGACGCGCCGGAATAGAGCACGCCGCCGCCGGCGATGATGAGAGGCTTCTCGGCCTTCCGCAACGCGTCGGCCGCGCGTTTGACCTCGGCGAGGTCCGGCCGCGGCCGCCGTGGCACCCACACGCGCGGCTCGAAGAAGCTCTCGGGATAATCATAGGCCTCGGCCTGCACATCCTGGCAAAGCGACAGCGTGACCGGGCCGCATTCGGCCGGGTCGGTGAGCACGCCCATGGCGCGGTTGAGCGCCGGCACGATCTGCTCGGGCCGGGCGATGCGGTCGAAATAGCGCGAGACCGGCCGGAAGCAGTCATTGACGGAGACCGTTCCGTCGCCGAAATCCTCGATCTGCTGCAGCACCGGATCGGGTACCCGGTTGGCGAAGACGTCGCCCGGCAGGAGCAGCACCGGCAGGCGATTGACATGCGCGAGCGCGGCCGCCGTCACCATGTTGAGCGCGCCGGGGCCGATCGAGGTCGTCGCCGCCATCATGCGACGGCGGAAATTCGCCTTCGCATAGGCGATCGCCGCATGGGCCATCGCCTGCTCGTTATGGGCACGGAAAGTCGGCAACTCGTCCCGATGCTGGTAGAGCGCTTCGCCGACCGCCGCGACATTGCCATGGCCGAAGATTGCCCAGACGCCGCCGAACAAGGGCAGCGTCTCGCCGTCGATCTCGGTTTTCTGGCAGGCGAGAAACCGTGTCAGCGCCTGCGCCATGGTGAGGCGAATGGTCTTGGTCATCGCATTGATCCTCCCGGCTTGTTATGCCGCCTTCTGGCCGCGCGCGGCAAGCCAAGCCTCGGTGAGCTTCTCGAAGCGGGCGGCCATCTCGGTGATCGCCGCATCGTCGCTGATCCGCTCGGCCAGCCATTCCTCCGCCGCTTCGTTGAAGATGGTGCGGCCGACGGCGAAGCCTTTCACGATCGGCGCATTTGCGGTCGCGGCGAATGCCTCCTCGAGCTCCTGCTGCGGAGCTTCGAGCCCGAGCAGAACGACGCCGCGGCACCAGGGGTCGTTGCGTGCGATCGATGCCTCGATCCGCTTCCAGGCCGAGGCCGAAGCCTGCGGCTCGAGCTTCCACCAGTCGGGCTTGATGCCGAGCGCATAGAGCTCGTCCAGGGCGCGCGGTATGGTCGTATCGTCGAGCGTGCCGTGCTTGCCGGCGATGATTTCGATCAGGAGCTCGCGCCCGATCTTGCGCGAGGCTTCGAACAGCGCCCGGAGCTTCTGCTGCTGCTCGTCCTTCAGCTTTATTGGGTCGTCGGGATGGTAGAAGCACAGGCACTTGATGCAGTGGTCGACCGGCCATTCGACGAGCTGCGAGCCGATGTCCTGGCTGAATTCGAAACGCAGCGGCCTTGACCCCGGCAGCTCGACAGGGCGGCCAAGCCACGAGAAGGGGTGGCGGGCGAATTCGAACATCGCCTCGCGACCGAATTTCTCGTCGATCAGCATGCCGTAGCCGGGTCGCCCGTCGGCGACCTTGGCTGCCGCCTTCACGGCCAGCACCTTGAAGGCGCGGATGCGCTTCTCGTCGGCACCTGCCTTCCTGGCCATCTCCTCCAGCTGCCAGCGGTGATCCATCGCGAAGGCCATCAGCAAGGGGATATCGCGCTGCCGTGTCGTCGCCCAATGCACCTGGTTGATCGCTTCGTCCTTGCGCAGCGCGCGATGCCTGCTGCCGTGCTTCAGAAAGAACTGCAGCTCCTCGAAGGTCGGGTATTCGGGCGAGCAGAGCAGGCGGGAGACGGCGAACGCCCCGCCGGCATTGGCCCAGGTCGCCGCCGTCTCCAGGTTCTCGCCGCCGAGCCAGCCGCGCAGGAAGCCGGACATGAAGGCGTCGCCCGCGCCCAGCACATTGTACACTTCGATCGGGAAGCCCTTGCCGATGATGCCCTTCTCGAGGTCGGCGGGGATCGCCCCGTCATAGACGATGCAGCCCATGGCGCCGCGCTTAAGCACGATGGTGGCCCGGGACACTGCGCGGATTGCCTTCAGCGCGCTCGCGACGTCGTCTGCGCCGGACGCGATCATGATCTCCTCCTCGGTGCCGACGATGAGGTCGCAATCGGGCAGCACCGGCTTGATCCTCGCCGTCACGCGGTCGGACTTCACATAGCGCTCGAAGCCTTCGGCATGTCCCGCAAGGCCCCAGAGGTTCGGACGATAGTCGATGTCGAAGACCACCTTGCCGCCGCTCGCCTTAGCCGCCCGAATGGCCTTCAGCTGCGCGGCCTCCGTGTTCGGCCGCGAGAAATGCGTGCCGGTGACGACGATCGCTCGCGCTCGCGCGATGAAATCCTCATCGATGTCTTCGGGTGACAGCGCCATGTCGGCGCAATCGGAGCGGTAAAAGATCATCGGCGAGACGCCCTCGTCCTCGACCGCGAGGAGGACCAGGGCAGTCAGCCGCTCCCGGTCGGTGACGAGGCCATCGGTGGAGACACCTTCGCGCTTCAGCTGCTCGCGGATGAAGCGGCCCATCTGCTCGTCCCCGACACGCGTCAGCAGCGCCGACTTCAAGCCCAGCCGCGCAGTGCCTACCGCAATATTTGCCGGGCAGCCGCCGACCGACTTGGCGAATGACGCGATGTCCTCCAGCCGCGAACCGATCTGCTGCCCATAGAGATCGACGGAGGCGCGGCCTATGGTGATGACATCGAGCGATTTGGCCGGGGGCATGGGCCGGTTCCTCCGACTTGTCGCGCGTCTCGAGCTTCCTCTGTCAGGCGCGGCGCGATAGATTTGCAGTGAGGCCGATATGAAACAGAAATTCCATTGACAAGTCAATATGGAATATTCATTCTGTTTTCGAGGACGCTTCCCCACGAAAGGCTCGAGACATGATTTCCATTGCGCTGCTCGGAGCGGGCCGCATCGGTCAGATCCACGGCCGGACCATCGCGGCATCGAAACGAGCGAAGCTCGCCGGCATTGCAGATCCTATGCCGGACGGCGCCAATGCTCTTTCGGCTGCGACCGGCGCGCCGGTGCGCACCGCCGAGGAGCTGATCGCGGACAGGTCGATCGACGCAGTGTTGATTGCCACGCCCACCGACACGCATGCGGATTTCATCGACAAGGCAGCGGCGGCCGGCAAGGCTGTGCTTTGTGAGAAGCCGGTGGACATGAGCTCCGCGCGCATCAGGGAAACGCTCGCGCGCGTGGAGAAGGCCGGCGTCAAGCTGATGATCGGCTTCAACCGCCGCTTCGATCCCAACTTCGCCGCGCTGCAGAGACGGCTTGCCGAGGGCGTGGCGGGCAATGTCGAACTGGTCACGATCCTGTCGCGCGACCCGGCCCCGCCGCCCGTTTCCTATATCGAGCGGTCGGGCGGGCTCTATCGCGACATGATGATCCATGATTTCGACATGGCGCGCTTCCTGCTCGGCGAGGAGCCGATCGAGGTCTATGCCGTCGGCTCCGCGCTGGTCGAACCGGCGATCGGCAAGGCCGGCGACGTCGACACGGCGGCCGTGCTGATGAAGACCGCAAGCGGTAAGATCTGCCACATCTCCAACTCGCGCCGCGCCACCTACGGCTATGACCAGCGCATCGAGGTGCACGGCTCGAAAGGCCTGCTCTCGGCCGCCAATGTGCACGAGACGACGGTGAGTTTCGCGGGCGTCCAGGGCTTCACCGCCGATCCGGTGCAGAACTTCTTCCTCGAGCGCTATGCCGCGGCCTACCGCAACGAGGTGGAGGCCTTCATCGATGCAGTCGTGGACGGCAAGACGATCGCGCCGAACGGCCATGACGGGCTGTGCGCGCAGATGCTGGCCGACGCCGCCACCGAATCCCGCGAGACCGGCAAGCCAGTGAAAGTGAGCTGAACATGTTCGATCCGAATTCCCTGAAATCGCTTTCGCTCGAAGGTAAGGTCGCAATCGTCACCGGCTCGACGCAGGGCCTCGGCGAGGCGATCGCCCATATGTTCGCCGATCGCGGCATCGCCGGGCTCATGATCACCGGCCGCAATGCCGAGCGCGGTGAGAAGGTGAGGCAGGCCCTGGAAGCCAAGGGCGTGAAGACCGCCTTCGTCGCCGCCGCGCTCGATGAGGTCACGTCGGCTGAGAAGATCGTCTCGGCTGCTGACAAGGCGTTCGGCCGCGTCGATATCCTCGTCAACGCCGCCGCCATCACCGACCGCGGCACGATCTGGGACACCTCGCCCGAGCTTTTCGACACGATGTTCGCAGTAAACGTGCGCGCGCCCTTCTTCATGATGCAGCATGCGCTGAAGATCATGAAGCGGGAGACGATCGAGGGCTCGATCATCAATATCATCTCGATGTCGGGACATGGCGGGCAGAGCTTCATCACCGCCTATTCGGCCTCAAAGGGCGCCCTGATCACGCTCACCAAGAATGCCGCCTACAGCGTCATGAACCATCGCATCCGCATCAACGGGCTCACCATCGGCTGGATGGACACGCCCGGCGAGGACCGCATCATGAAAACCTATCACGATGCCAAGCCCGGCTGGCTGGATGAGGCCGAGAAGGGCCGCCCCTTCGGCCGCCTGCTCAAGCCGCAAGAAGTGGCGCGCGCCGTCGCGTTTCTCGCCAGCGCCGAAAGCGGACTGATGACCGGCTCGATCATCGACTTCGACCAGCAGGTGCTGGGGGCGGCTGACTCGACCGTGCCGCCGCCGGCGGTGGTGGGTTAGTTTTTTTCGGCGAGCGTACGCCCGTCGCGCCCCCCTCTGCCCTGCCGGGCATCTCCCCCACAAGGGGGGAGATTGGACGGCTGCTTTGATTTCGCTAATCGCCAACGTCCGAGATTGGCGAAACCATCAATGACAGCCAATCTCCCCCCTTGTGGGGGAGATGTCCGGCAGGACAGAGGGGGGCGCCGTAGAGCGCCAAGCCTGCAGATTTGCGGCCTCTCGCCATTTCCCCCACCTACCTCTCCCTCCTCCTCCCCGCCACCGCCACCGCAAGGCTCATCGCCAGCGCCATCGTCGCCGTCATGGAGCGGAAACCTTCGAAGTTCGCCTCCACGATCTCCAGCATCACTTCCGCCGACGAGGCGATCGGCGAAAAGACGGAGTCGGTGATTGAGACGATCCTTGCGCCGCGCGCCTTGGCCGCGTTGGTGAGCGTCACCGTCTCAGAGGCATAAGGCGTGAAGCTCACGGCCAGCACGGCGTCGCGCGGCGTGATGAAGTTCGCCTGTTCGGCCCCCATGCCGGCCACGGCGTCGATCAGCACATTGCGGATTGCGAGCTTGCCCATGGCGTAGCTGAGATAGGAGGTGATCGGGAATGAGCGCCTCAGCCCGATCAGGTAGATCGACTCGGCGGCCGACAGCACATCGACTGCGCGCTCCAGCGCCTCCGGCTTGATCTTTTCGCGCAACTCCAGCACCGAGCGCTGCGCGGCCTCCAGGAAGCCGTCGAGGACGAGGCTCGACTTCGAGGTCGGAATGCCGTGCTGGCGCATGCGGGCGAGCCGCTCGTCATAGCTCGGCACGCGCTCCCGCAGCCGCGACCGGAACACTTCCTGCAATTCGCTGAATCCCTGGTAGCCGAAGGCTTGCGCGAAACGCACCAGCGTCGAGGGCTGGACCATGGCGGACTGGGCGACGCTCGCCGCCGTGCCGAAGGCGATCTCGTCGGGACTGTCGAGCGCATAGACGGCAACTTGCGCCAGCCGTTTCGGCAAGGCCTCGCGCCGCTCCACGATCAACGCGCGTAGCGACTCGAAATCGCGCGGCGTCTCGCGGGCCTCTTCATCGATGAACGTCATGCGGTTCTCCCCAATCAACGGGAAGCACGAATCGGGAATTGCCGGAACCGGTAACACGTGAATCTCGCCTTGACGACGCCGATTCCGAGCTTGACGGAGCATGGCAGAAATGGAATGGACATTCTAGTATCTAAGTTCGCGAACCATTTGTTCCGTTATCGACGGGAGGAGTGCATGAAGAGCATCGGCGTCGGTCTGATCGGCAGCGGCTTCATGGGCAAGGCGCATGCGCTCGCCTGGAACGCGGTGAGGCCGGTGTTCGGCGACGTGCCGGCAATTCGCCTTGCCCATCTGGGCGACGCGAACGATGCGCTGGCTCGCGCCAAGGCGGACGAGTTCGGTTTCGCCAAAGCCTCGGGCGACTGGCGCCAAGTGGTCGCCGATCCTGAGGTGGACGTCGTTTCGATCACCACGCCGAACAAATTCCATCTGGAGATGGCGGCGGCGGCCCTTGCCGCCGGCAAGGATGTCTGGTGCGAGAAGCCGATGGCGCCGAACCTCGCCGATGCCGAGAAGATGCTCGCCGCTGCGCGCCAGTCAGGCAAGGTCGCCGTGCTCGGCTACAACTACGTGCAGAATCCGGTCATCCGGCACATCAGCAAGCTGATCGGCGAGGGCGCGATCGGCGCGGTCAACCATGTTCGCATCGAGATGGACGAGGACTTCATGGCCGATCCGGAAGCGCCGTTCCAGCAGCGCCACGAGAAGGCGAATGGCTGGGGCGCGATCGACGATTTTGCCGTCCACCCGCTGTCACTGATCCTGACGCTGTTCGGCCCCCTCGAGCGGGTAATGTGCGACATGGCGAAGCCCTATTCGACGCGCAAGTCGCCGGAAGGCGAGCGCGAGGTCGAGGTCTTCGATATTGCGACGATCCTGATGCGGCTGAAGAACGGCGCATCGGGCTTCATCGCAGTGAGCCGTACGGCCTGGGGTCGTAAAGGTCGCATCGCGATCCAGATCTTCGGCGCCAAGGGCTCGATCCTGTTCGACCAGGAGCGCTTAAACGAATTCCAGCTCTATCTCACCAGCGATGGCCCGACGGAGGCAGGTTTCCGCACGGTGCTCAGCGCGCCCCACCACAAGCCCTATGATCGCTTCATCCCTGCGCCCGGCCACAGCCTCGGTTTCAACGACCTGAAGACCATCGAATGCCGCCAGCTGATCGGCCGCATGCTGGGCGAAGAAGCGCTCTCGATCGATTTCGAGAAGGGTATTCTGATCGAACGCGCCGTGGACGCGATGGCGCGCTCGTTCCAGGAAGGGCGGTGGGTCGACCTCGGCTAATGCGGGGTAGCCGAGGGAACCGTCCCCTGCGCCAAACTGCCGGCCGGACTTTTTAAGCTTAAAACTTTTGCCTTGAAAACTGCGGCGCTTAGGGTAAGCATTCCACGTCGGTCGCATCTGCCCCCAATCGCATCGGGCCATCCAGGCGGCCGCCGGCGAAGCCAGCGTTCCCGAGTGCGCCCGAAGGGTTCAGTCCTTGTCGTTCATGCCACCCCAGTCGTCATCCGTGGCCAAGGCGCGTTACGCATTCGACGGCATTCGCGCGCAGATCCGAGACCTGCATACCGAGAACATAGCCAATCTGGCGCTGCGTGCCCGCGAACTCGGCGATGTCATTGCGCTCTGGTATGGCGAGGGCGACGTGCCGACGCCGACGTTTATCCGTGATGCGGCCAAGGCGGCGCTCGACGAAGGGCTGACCTTCTATATCCCCAACATGCGCGGCTATGGCCCCTTGATCGAGGCGCTTTCGGATTATCAGTCCCGGCTCCACGGCCGTGAGATACCGATCTCCCGCAGCACCGTCACGCCGGGCGGCATGCAGGCGCTCTATCTTGCGCTGGAGCTTTTGGTCGATACGGGCACCAACGTCGTCTACGTTGCGCCTCAGTGGCCCAACATCCATAACGCAATCCATCTGATCGGAGGCGAGCCGCGTCCCTTTGCGCTCGATTTCGACGGCGACTGGTGTCTGGACCTCGACCGCTTGTTCGCGACCTGCGATCACCGGACCCGCGCGATCTTCCTGTCGACGCCCTCCAACCCGACGGGCTGGACAGCGAGCCGTGCTGAGATGGAGGCACTGCTGGATTTCAGCCGGCGCACGGGCACCTGGATCGTCTCGGACGAGGTCTACGGCCGGCTCTATTTCGAAGGCGATGTGGCTCCCTCCATCCTGCAGGTCGCCGAGGATGGCGACCGGGTGCTCTCGGTCAACAGCTTCTCAAAAGCATGGGCGATGACTGGCTGGCGCGTCGGATGGCTGACGCACCCGTCGGGCATCGCCGACCAACTCGGCGCGATGACCCAGTATGTCAACAGCGGCACGGCCGGATCGATTCAGGCCGGCGCCGCGGCGGCTCTCCGGCAAGGGGAGCCGTTCGTCGGAGAAATCAGGCAAAGGATCAAGACCGGCCTCGATCTCGCCTATGACAGGCTTTCTGAGATGCCGGGCATTGTGCTGCCCGAGAAGCCGCACGGCGGCATGTATGCCTTCTTTGCGTTCGAGGGCCAGGGCGATGCGAGCCGGGTCTGCACCGAAATCCTCGAGAAGGCACGCGTCGGGCTGGCACCCGGCCATCTGTTCGGAAACTCGTCGAATGCGTTCGTGCGTATGTGCGTGTGCCGCGACCGCGACCAGATCGCGACGGCGCTCGACCGGATGCTCGATATGGGATCCAGGAATTGACGCCGCTGAAGCGGCGGCAAGGGACCGTGCGGGCTGGGGCTCGTTCGGAGTTCAACAAACGAGAGGGAACGAAAATGAACTTTACCCGTCGCAACTTGCTTGTTTTCGCCGCCGCAATCGGCATCGCTGCCGGCCCGGCGAGCGCCTATGCCGAGGACGTCCTCAACGTCGGCTCCTATCCGAACAATCCGCCCTTCGAATACAAGACCGAGAGCGGCAGCTTTGAAGGCTTCGAGGTAGACATCGTCAACGAGGCGGCCAAGCGCATCGGCATGAGCACGAACATCGCGGCCTACGACTTCCAGCCGCTGTTTGCCGCAACCAGCTCGGGCCGCATCGACGCCGCAATCTCCTCGATCACGATCACCAAGGAGCGGCTGAAGTCGCAGTCGTTCACGCAGCCCTATTACGATGCCGACATGGGTGTCGCGACCAAGACCGACAGCGACATCAAGACCGTCAGCGATCTCAAGGGCAAGATCGTCGGCGTGCTGTCCGGTTCGACCGGCGACACCTGGGCGAAACAGCATCAGGCCTCCGACGGCTTTGCCGATGTCAAAGGCTACAACACTCAGCAGGAAGTTCTTCTCGACCTGGCGGCCGGCCGCGTCGACGCGGTGGTCAGCGACGTTCCCGGCATGCAGTACGCCTTCACCAAGATGAAGGGGCTCGAGGTCAGGGACCACATCAAGACCGGCGAGCAATATGGTCTGATGCTCACCAAGGATCATCCGCTGCTCGAGAAGCTCAACAACGCGCTGACCGAGATGAAGAAGGACGGCACCATGGATTCGATCCACCAGAAGTGGTTCGGCACCAAGGCGCTCGAGGGTTCCTCGACTGTCACCGAATCGGCGATGCCCAAGGCCTGACGAGGTCATCGACAGGCGACGTGCCGGGTTGGACCCGGCACGGTCGCCAGCGTTGCGATGACCGCGCGCGAGCGCCGATAGCTGACCGCGGTTTGGGTCGGGAGAACCGATGTCTCTGCTGGACACTTTTTTCAATGCCGACGTCCTGTGGTCGGCCCTGCCGGCCCTGCTGCGCGGCTTCGTCAACACGCTGCTGCTCGGCCTCATGAGCATCGCCATCGGCGTGCCTTCCGGCCTGCTGGTCAGCATCGTGCGGCTCTATGCGCCGAAGCCGTTCCGCTATCTCGCCATCGCCTATATCGACATCTTCCGGGCGATGCCGATGCTGGTCGTGCTCATCCTCATCTATTATGCACTGCCGTTCCTCGGCATCCGCCTGTCGTCCTGGGCGTCTGCGGTCATGGCCTTCTCGATCGTGCTTGCGGCCTATTCGGCCGAAGTCTTTCGCTCCGGCATCGAAAGCATTCCGAAGGGCCAGTTCGAGGCTGCGCAGGCGCTCGGGCTGCCGTTCCTGCTCACCTTGCGCAAGGTGGTGCTACCGCAAGCCGTGCGCGTGGTGATCCCGCCGACCACGAGCAACTGTGTCTCGATGTTCAAGGACACGTCGCTCGCCTCGACCGTGGCGTTGCCGGAGCTTCTCAAGGAAGCGAACGACGCACAGGCGCTCTACGCCAACCCTTCGCCCCTGATCGGCGCGGCTGTCGTCTATCTGCTCTTCCTTTGGCCGATGGTCCGCCTCGTCGGCTATCTCGAGAAGCGCAGCAAGACGGCGACGCATTGATCCCGAACCGAAGGCAGGCCCAGCAAAACTTGCGGAGTTTTCGCACCGGGCCATGCCGAAAAGAGCCAGACTTCGTTCAATTTCGCCATATGAGGAAAAGGCCGTGAACCAGCATCAGAAGACCGTCGCCGCGGAAGAAGCATCGGCAACCTCGTTCCCGGTCGAGACCCTCCGCTCGATGTTCCCGGCGCTCAGGCAGGCGGGCGACTTCATCTTCATGGACAACGCGGCAGGCGCGCAGATCCCGCAAAGCGTGCTCGACGCGGTGACCAATCATCTCGTCGGCCACAATGTCCAGCGCGGAGGCCGCTATCGACACAGCGTCAAAGTCGACCAGTCGGTGGCCGATGCGCGGGAGAGCGTAGCGTTCCTGATCAACGCCTACAGTCCGGCCGAGATCTGCTTCGGCATGAACGCGACCTCGTTCATCCGCCTGGTCAGCCTCGGCATCGGCCAGATGCTTCGTGACAAGGTCAATGGGGATCGCGACGAGATCGTCGTGACCGACATGGACCACGACGCCAACATCGCCACCTGGCTCGCGCTCGAGCCGTCCGGCGCGAAATTCAAATGGTGGCGGATGCGCGAGGACGGCAACCTTCACGTCGAGGATCTCGAGCCGCTGCTATCCGAGCGCACGCGTTTGGTCGCCTGCACGGTGACGGCGCATTCGATCGGCTCGATCGTCGACGTCGCCTCGGTCGCCAGGATCGCCCATTCGGCGGGTGCGGAGGTATTCCTGGATTGCGTGCATTACGGCCCGCACGGCCTCATCGACGTGCAGGCCTGGGACTGCGATTATCTCGTCTGCTCCGGCTACAAGAACTTCTCGCCGCATATGGGCTTCCTGTGGGGCCGCTTCGACACGCTGAAGCGGTTGCCGACCTTCCGCGAGGACTTCATTCCGGACGAACCGCCCTACAAGGTCGAGGCCGGGACCTTCATCTATGAGAACGTATCCGGCATGGACGCGGCGGTGAGATATCTGGAGTCGATCGGCCGCAACCTGGCCCCGGCCAACAACCGCACGCGCCGCGAGAACATCGTCTCCGGCATGGGTGCGATCCGTGAATACGAGTTGCTGCTGGCCCGCGAGATGCTGCGCGTGCTGAAAGGCTGCGGCGCAACCGTCTACGGCGTCAGCGACGAGGCGCGCATCAAGGAACGGGTGCCGACCTTCTGCTTCAACATCGGCAAGCTGTCGCCGCAGATGATCGTCGAAGAGATGGCTGAGAGGGGCATCGGCATCCGCGACGGGCACATGTACGCACCGCGTCTGATGAAACGGCTGAACCTCAGCATGGACAGCGGCGCAGTTCGCGCGTCACTCGTGCACTACAACACGCTGGACGAGATCCGCCGCTTCGAGACGGCATTGCGCGAGATCATCGCTCGCCACGCCTGAGGGGTGCGCTTGGGTTCAAAAGTGCGAAGGACTCTGCGACGCAGGACTGGGCTCGCTCGGATGCTCGTGCAGGGAACTGAATATCGCGCGGCGCTGGTGACCCCCTCCCCCTTGTGGTCATAGGCGCTAGCTTTACGGACTAGACGCGTTGAATCCCGGTGTGATTCAAGATCGGGATGGTGATTCGCGCTGATATCTTGGATGGCTGGCCAGAAGTGCAGGCACATTTGCCGGCTGGTTTCGATCTGGAACGAACGGCACGGGAGCGGGGCGCGTTCACACGAGCGCGGCATGTGAAGGATGCTGAGACGCTGCTGCGGCTTGCGCTGGCCTATGGCGGCTGCGGCATGTCGCTGCGAGAAACCTGTGCTTGGGCCGAAGCGGCCGGGCTGGCGCGCTTGAGTGATCCCTCGCTGATCGGGCGGCTGTGCAAAGCGGCTCCTTGGCTTGGCGATATCGTGGCTGCGCTGCTTGGCGATCAGGCAGACCTTCCGAAGGGACGATGGGCGGGATACCGCCTGCGCGCGCTTGATGCCACGTCGATCTGCGAGCCCGGGGCCGACCGCACAACGTGGCGGTTGCATGTCGGCTACGACCTTGCGAGCGGACAGGTCGATCAGATTGAGCTGACGGATGGGCGTGGCGCGGAGAAACTGCAACGGCTCAAATACCAGCCGGGCGACATCGTGTTGGCCGACCGCGCCTATGCCAGACCCCGCGATCTGCGGCCAGTGATCGAGGATGGCGCCCACTTCATCGTTCGCACCGGGTGGAACTCGCTGCGCCTGCTCAATCCGGATGGCTCTGCCTTCGACCTCTTCGCGGCGCTTGCTGCGCAGGCTGAGCAGGAAGGCGAGGTCAGCGTTCGTATTGACGAAGGCGGCGACTTCGGCGAGCCGCTGATCCTGCGGCTTGTCATTCGGCGCAAGAGCCCTGAAGAAGCGCAAGCTGAGCAGGAGCGCCTGCTCAAGCAAGCCAAGAAGCGCGGCAAGCAGCCCGATCCGCGCAGCCTGGAGGCCGCCAAGTACATCCTGCTGCTCACCTCGCTGCCGGCTGCCGACCTCCCGCCGACTGACGTGCTCGCGCTGTATCGCTTTCGCTGGCAGCTCGAACTCGCCTTCAAGCGCATGAAGAGCCTCGCTGGCCTTGACGAACTGGCCGCCAAGAAACCACCGCTGGCGCGGGCCTGGATTTATGCCCGGCTGATCGCCTTCCTAATTGCCGAACGCAGCGCCGGGCAAGTCCCGGACTCTCCCCCCTATGGACAGCGCAAACCCGGCCGCCAGTCCATCGCGCTGGCGTCTCACTAAGATCGCGCTCGCCAGCGTGCTGGCCGCCATTCGCGGCCCGCTGCGATGGGCGAACATCTGCGACGCCTTCAAGCGCATTCGCCGTCACCTTTGTGAGCCGCCACGCCGCCGCACAAAACAATGCGATCGGCTGGCCGCAGGCTTAAGCTAGCGCATATGCCCCTTGTGGGGAGGGATTCAGGGTGGGGGGGCTTCGCGATTACCTTGCAAGGTTAGCTGGTCGGCCGTGAAGAATTGCCAAGTCGCTGATTTGCAGTGGGAATTTGGGGCAGTCGAAGCTGCCGATTTTGCCGGAAAATAAGTCTTCGGCTGGGGATTCCTTGCAAAATGGATTTGTGATTCCGTT
>NZ_JAWRCU010000018.1:0-122167 GCF_033542235.1 Mesorhizobium sp. BAC0120
ACAGAAGCCGGCGAGATCGGCGATGCCTGCCGCGTCGTTGCGGAAGCGGCTCGCCGCCCCGCTCGGCTCGACATGCGCGTCGAGCCACTCTTTCGAAACATCCACTCCACAGATGCTGTTGTTCACGATAACCTGCCTTGTGCGTGCGATTGGAGCCAAGCGACTATTCGGTCGTACGTGACGAAGGCGAAGATCCCATGCTCATCGACGGTTGTAGCCGAAGGGGCGTCGGGCGACTTCGCCAAGCCTCGAACCGGATGGCCATCCGGTTCGAGGCTCAGTCGCTTCCATCGCACAGAAATCTTTCCGCGCAGATACAAGGGGCAGCGCCAACGGTCAAAATCTATCGCCGCCGATATCAACCGTTGTAAGGGGCGGCCAGCTAAAGAAAGGCTCCAACCGCCGTTTGCCCCTCCCCAGCAATGCACTCAATTCACACCCCGATCTTGCCGCCGCCCTGCTTGGTGATCGCCACCACCGAGGGGCGCACCGGCATGTCGTCCCTGAAGTCCGGCCAGCGGGTCGACAGATCCTCATAGTAGGAGAGGCGGCCGAAGCCTTCCCAATCGTCGCCGCCGTCGCCGGGGTGCTGGACGGCCACGAAGGCGGTCTCGGCGTCCGGCGTGAACTGCGGGCCGCACATTTCAGCTCCGACCGGGACCCTGAAGAAGAGCTTCGAGGTCGCGCGTGCTTCGCCTTCCGTGTCGACGGCCCAGAGCCCGTCGGTCCGGCCGGTGGCCTTCGGCCCCTGGCCGTCGGTCGCCACCCAGAGCCGACCGACCGAATCGATCGCGCAGTTGTCCGGCATGCCGAACCAGCCATTGGCCGTGGTAGCGGTCGAGAAGGACGCGCCGACCTCGGCGATCGACGGGTCGCCGCATTTCAGCAACACTTCCCACTTGCCTTTGGTGGCGGTGAAGTCGCCGCCATCCTCGGCGATCTCGATGATATGGCCGAAGACATTCTCCTCGCGCGGGTTGGCGGCATCGACCTGATCGAGCTTGCGCTTCGTGTTGTTGGTCAGCATGACATAGACCTTGCCGTTGGTCCCGTTCGGTTGCACGTCCTCCGGCCGGTCCATCTTGGTGGCGCCGAGCAGGTCGGCAGCACGGCGCGTCTCGATCAGCACGTCGGCTTGCGAGGCGAATCCGTTCTCGGCCGTGAGCGCTCCCTGGCCGTGGACCAGCGGCAGCCATGCGACCGAGCCGTCCGCATCGAACTTCGCGACATAGAGCGTGCCGCTATCGAGCAGGTCCATATTCGCAGCGCGGTCGTTCGGGTTGAATTTGCCCGAGGTGACGAACTTGTAGACATAGTCGAAGCGCTCGTCGTCGCCGAGATAGAAGACGACGCGACCGTCCTTCGCGACGATTGACTCCGCGCCCTCATGCTTGAAGCGGCCAAGCGCCGTTCGCTTCTTCGGCGTGGAGGTCGGGTCGTCGACGTCGACCTCGACGACCCAGCCGAAGCGGTTCGGCTCGTTCGGCTCCTTGGAGAGGTCGAAACGGTCGTAGTGGGCGGCCCATTCATAAGCGCCCTCAGGGATGCCCATGCGCTTGTAGTTGGCGGCTTCCTTGTGTCCAGCCGCAAGTTCGCCCGAGAAGTAGCCGTTCATGTTCTCCTCGGCCATCACATAGGTGCCCCAGGGCGTGACGCCGCCGGCGCAGTTGTTGACGGTGCCGACCACCTTCGTGCCGGTCGGGTCGGCGCTGGTCTTGAGGCGATCGCTGCCGGCGGCCGGCCCGGTGATCTCGATCTCCGTATTGGCGGTGATGCGACGGTTGAGCTTGCCCTCCCGGACGACCTGCCATTTGCCGGCGTCCTTGCGGATCTCGACGATCGTGCCGCCATGCGCAGCCATCTCCACGTCGACTTGCTCTTTCGTCAGCGGCTTCAGCTCGAGCTTCTTCTTGCCCTCCTTCTCGACGACGCTCACGATACCGGGGAACATCAGATGCGGGTTGGTGTATTCGTGGTTGACCACGAGCAGGCCATGATCCGCGGCCCCATCGAGCGGGATGAAGCCTACATAGTCGTTGTTGTAGCCGAACTGCCTGGCCTGCGCCGCGGCAGTCTGTCTGGTTGGATCGAACTCGGGCGAATCGGGGAATAGCGGGTCGCCCCAGCGCAGCAGGATATCGGCGTCATAGCCCTCAGCGACGTGGTGCCTCTCGTCGACGCCGGCCTCGAGCTCCTCGAAATTGAAGGCGGACTGACCCTCGGCATGCACCTTCTCGGCGGTCAGCAGCGCGATCGGGCTCACCGTGGCGGCAATCGCGGTAACGGCGAGGGAGCCCTGCAGGAAGCCGCGCCTGGAGAAGCGACGCGAGATGATCTCGCCCATCGTCGGATTGGCAGTAGGGTTCGTGCCGGGGCCTTCATTCTCTTCGAGGAGGCTTGTCCGGAAGGGGGACGAATCGTGGTCCTTGATCATCGTCGGATCCTCTTGCTTGCTGAAGCTGGCTACTGTTCGTTGCAAGCCGGTCCGTAGTTCCTCCGCATAACACCTCCATGACAGTCTCGGGACATTATATGGCACTGAGCAGTTTGCTCACCTCTTTTCACGATGGCTGCAGCATGGCACATGCATGGCTCACACTTCTTCGGGCACCGTCATGACCCTTGCAGGCTTCATCACCTATGGCGGCGCGCTTGCCATCGCAGCAGCCATTCCGGGCCCCGGCATTGCGGCGCTGGTCGCCCGCGCGCTCGGTTCAGGGTTCCGCGCATCGCTGTTCATGGCGCTCGGGCTGGTGCTCGGCGACCTCACCTATCTTACCGCGGTCGTGCTCGGCCTTGCCTTCATCGCCCAGACCTTCGGCACGGTCTTCCTCCTCATCAAATGGCTGGGCGTCGCCTATCTTGCCTATCTCGCCTATGTGTTCTGGACCGCCGGCATCTCGCCTGAGACGATCGAGGCGAGGAAAGGCCGCGGCGGCCTGTTCTCCAGCTTCGTTGCCGGGCTGACCGTCACGCTCGGCAATCCGAAGACGATGGTGTTCTATCTGGCGCTCGTCCCAACCCTGGTGGACCTGCACAATTTGACGGCCGCGGACTACGGCATGCTCGCCGCCTGCACTGTCGTCGTGCTGCTGGTTGTGCTCGTCCCCTATCTCGCGCTCGCGGCCAAGGCGCGCTGGCTCCTGAGGACACCGCCCGCATTGAAGGCGCTGAACCGTACGGCGGCCGGCTTCATGGCCGGCGCGGCTGCGGCGATCGCCGCCCGCCAATAGAGCGGTGACGCCCGGATAAATCCGGGCTGCCGCTCCATCTGCCTGTTTTTGCCGCATTTGTGCAACGCCAAGCAATTCCGCTTGGCTGCAACATGCTTAGAGCGGCGTGCGTTAAATTGAACCGTCACGCCGCTCTATCTCTTTGTGTAGGCATCGGATTCGTCCGAAAACCGCTACGCACTTTTCGGTCCGACGCTCTAGGCCTTGGTTCCCGCCCCTTATCCCTGTTAGAACAGCCGCACGGCGCATCGGAGGGCCTGTCGATCCTCCGCTGGCTATCCTGCCTATCAAAGCTAATCCGGGAGCGAAACAGATGGACAAGCCCGTCGCCACGACGCCAGGCCGCGGCCGCATCTTCAACTCGATCACCGACACGATCGGCGACACGCCGCTGGTGCGCCTCGACAAGTTCGCCAGGGAGACGGGCATCGTCGCCAGCCTGCTGGCCAAGCTGGAATTCTTCAATCCGATCGGCAGCGTAAAGGATCGCATCGGTGTGGCGATGATCGAGGCAATGGAGGCTGCCGGCAAGATCACGCCCGGCAAAACGACCCTGGTCGAGCCGACATCCGGCAATACCGGAATCGCGCTCGCCTTTGCCGCCGCCGCCAAGGGTTACAAGCTGATCCTGACCATGCCCGAGACGATGTCGCTCGAGCGCCGCAAAATGCTGGTGCTGCTCGGTGCCGAGCTGGTGCTGACCGACGGCAGCAAGGGCATGAAGGGCGCCATCGCAAAGGCCGAAGAGCTCATCCAGTCGATCCCCAATGCGGTGATCCCGCAGCAGTTCGAAAATCCGGCCAATCCGGAGATCCACCGCCGCACCACGGCCGAGGAAATCTGGAACGATACCAATGGCGACGTCGACATCCTGATTTCCGGCATCGGCACCGGCGGCACGATCACCGGCGCCGGCCAGGTATTGAAATCACGCAAGCCCGGCATCCATATCGTCGCGGTCGAGCCGGAAGCCTCGCCAGTGCTGTCAGGCGGCCATCCCGGCCCGCACAAGATCCAGGGCCTCGGCGCGGGCTTTGTCCCGACGATCCTCGACACGTCGATCTATGACGAGATCGTCACCGTTTCCAACGAGGATGCCGTAGCTTATGCCCGCCTCGTGGCCCGCCTGGAAGGCGTACCGGTCGGCATCTCCTCGGGTGCAGCGCTGAAGGCGGCGACCGTGATCGGCTCTCGCCCCGAAAACGCCGGCAAGAACATGGTGGTCATCATACCGTCTTTCGCCGAGCGCTACCTGTCGACCATCCTGTTCGAGGGACTCGCCGGCTAGGAAGAATAACGGCAAGAACCATCGGTTCACCCCAAGCGCCTTGCTGTTTAAGCAGCACCTAAAGTACTGCAGTGTTTCGGGTTTATCCTCCAAGGACTGACTTAACACTTGGCATTCTGTCTCCCCTGCCTAAAACTATTCGGACACTAGGGAGGTTTTCAGATGCTTGCTTTCAGGACCAGGCTTCTTGCGGTGGGCTCGGTCGCCCTTTCAATCGGCCTCGGCACACTGCCGGCCGTGGCGCAGGAATTCATCAACGTGCTCACCGGCGGCACGTCCGGCGTCTATTATCCCCTCGGTGTCGCGCTGTCGGAGATTTACGGCAAGGGCATCGAGAGCGCACGCACCCAGGTCCAGGCGACCAAGGCGTCGGTCGAAAACCTCAACCTCTTGCAGAAGGGCCGAGGCGAGATCGCCTTCACGCTCGGCGATTCGCTGAAGCTTGCCTGGGAAGGCAATGCGGAAGCCGGTTTTCCAACCAAGCTCGACAAGCTCAGGGGTATTGCGGCCATCTATCCCAATTATATCCAGATCGTCGCGGCGAAGGATTCCGGCATCGAGAAGCTTGGCGATCTGAAGGGCAAAAGCCTTTCGGTCGGGGCGCCGAAGTCGGGCACCGAAATCAACGCCCGCGCAATCCTCGCCGCGGCCGGCATGAGCTATGAAGACCTCGGAAGGGTCGAGTACCTGCCCTTTGCCGAATCGGTCGAACTCATCAAGAACCGCCAGCTCGATGCAACGCTGCAATCGGCCGGCCTCGGCGTCGCTTCGATCCGCGACCTCGCCACCTCGGTGCCGATCAACGTCGTCGCCGTCCCTGCCGACACGGTCGGCAAGGTCGGAGAACCTTATCTCGCAACGACAATTCCCGCCGGCACCTATGAAGGCCAAGCCGGCGACGTTGAGACGGCGGCGATCGGCAATTTCCTGGTCACCCATGAAGGCGTCTCGGAAGAGACGGCCTATCAGATGACGAAGCTGCTCTTCGAGCATCTCGACCAGCTCGTTGCCGCCCACGCCGCGGCCAAGGCCATCGACCCGGCCAAGGCGCTCGATGGCATGCCGATCCCGCTGCATCCAGGTGCCGAGCGCTATTACAGGGAGAAGGGGCTGCTGAAGTAGGTTTTGCGGGCGCTCCTTCGGCATTGCTTATGCCCCGTCGCGCCCCCCTCTGGCCTGCCGGCCATCTCCCCCACAAGGGGGGAGATTGGACGGCCGCTTTGCTTTCGCCAATCGCCAGCGTTGCATGCAAAGCGAAACCATCAAAGCTGCCAATCTCCCCCCTTGTGGGGGAGATGTCCGGCAGGACAGAGGGGGGCAACGTAGGGCGTCAGCTCCTCCGCGAAGAAGCGAGCAAGCCATGACCACGGCGGAACTCACGCCCCCTTCTGCCGCAGACGATCTCGAAGGCCTCCCGCCCGGCTTCGGCCAAGGCATTGCCGGCCGCGTCGCCTTTCTTGTCGCTATCGCCTTTACGGCTTTCCAGCTCTGGACGGCCGCCTACGGAACTCTACCCAGCCAGATCGTGCGGGCTATGCATGTCGGCTTCCTGCTGCTGCTCGGCTTCGGACTAGTGGCCAACCTCAAGGCGAAGTCGGCCGCCGGCAGGGCGGTGCTCTGGGCACTCGGCATCGCAGGTTTCCTGACCGGCATCTACAACTGGCTCTTCTATGCCGACCTGATCCAGCGCTCCGGATTCCTGACCCCGCTCGACCTGGCGGTCGGGACCGTGCTTGTCGTCCTGGTCTTCGAGGCGGCGCGGCGGTTGATGGGCGCGCCGCTCGCGGTCATCGCAGGCGTCTTCCTCGCTTACTGCTTCCTCGGCAACTACCTGCCGCCGCCCTTCATCCATCGCGGCTACGATTTCGCGCAGATCGTCGAGAACTTCGCCTATGGAACCGAGGGGATCTACGGCACACCGATCTATGTGTCGGCAGCCTACATATTCATCTTCGTCGTTTTCGCCGCCTTTCTCGAGCGCGCCGGCATGATCGCGCTGTTCAACGACTTCGCGCTAGGGCTCGTGGGCGGCGCGCGAGGCGGGCCGGCGCAGGTCTGTATACTTTCGTCCGCGCTCATGGGGACGATCTCCGGCTCCGGTATCGCCAATGTCGTGGCGAGCGGGCAATTCACCATTCCCTTGATGAAGCGGTTCGGCTTCCGCTCCGCCTTTGCCGGCGCCGTCGAGGCCACCTCCTCCATGGGCGGTCAGATCATGCCGCCCGTCATGGGAGCGGTCGCCTTCATCATGGCCGAGACGCTCAACGTGCCCTATGCCGAGATCGTCAAGGCGGCGATCATCCCGGCGATCCTCTATTTCGGAGCCTGCTTCTGGCAAGTCCATCTCGAAGCCGGCAAAGCAGGGCTGAGAGGGATGAACAAACAAGACCTGCCGAATCCCTGGGACGCGGTTCGCCAGCACTGGCCGCTCGTGCTGCCGCTCACGGCGCTTGTCTATCTTCTGTTTGCCGGCTATACGCCGATCTTCGCCGGCACAATGGGACTGGCGCTCACGGTGGTGCTGATCCTTGGCATGCCGCTCGCAGCTCTGATCGGCCCACTCGCTTTCCGCGTCGTCTTCTGGGTCGCGCTCGGCTTCGCCGCAGCGGCCTTCATGAAATTCGGAGTGAACATCCTTGCGCTGGTCATCGGCGTGCTGGTGGCGGCCTGCCTGCTGTTCGAAGGCGGACGCGAGACACTGCTGGTCTGCGTGGACTCGATGGCCGAAGGCGCGAAGAACGCGCTTCCCGTCGGCATCGCCTGCGCCATCGTCGGGATCGTGATCGGCACGCTGACGCTGACCGGCATCGCTTCGACCTTCATTGGGTGGATCATCTCGGTCGGCGAGGACAATCTGTTCCTGTCGCTGGTGCTCACCATGATCACCTGCCTCGTGCTCGGCATGGGCATTCCGACGATCCCCAACTACATCATCACCTCCTCGCTCGCCGGCCCGGCGCTGCTCGAGCTCGGCGTGCCGCTCATCGTCAGCCACATGTTCGTGTTCTATTTCGGCATCATGGCAGACCTGACGCCGCCCGTGGCGCTCGCCGCCTTCGCTGCCGCCCCCATGGCAAAGGTCTCCGGCATGAAGATTGGCTTGCAGGCGACGAAGCTCGCCATCGCCGGCTATGTCGTCCCGTTCATGGCGGTATACACGCCGGCGCTGATGCTCCAGGACGGCGGTGCGATCGCCGCGAGCTTCGGCTATCCGGTCGAGGTGGTGTATGTCATCTTCAAAGCCTGCGTCGGCATCATGCTTTGGGGTGCCGCGGTCGTTGGCTACCTGTTTGGGCCGATCGCCTTATGGGAGCGTGCCGCGGCACTTGCCGCCGGATTGCTTTTGGTCCTCGCGCTGCCACTCACAGACGAGGCGGGATTTGCTCTCGCAGCGCTCGTAATCGGCCAGCATTGGTGGCGGACACGAGGCAGCACGCAAGGAGCGACCGCGCCGTGATCTGCCTGTTTGCCGCCGGCCAGATGACGGCCTTCGCCGCCATAGCTTTTACGCTCGCCTGGACGCATTCGATCGAGAAGACGCGCTGGGAGGAAGAGTGGCAGGTGACGGCAGCGGGGCTGAAGCTCGCCGAGGCACGCGTCAAAGGCTCCGGCGCCGGTGTGGATCCGCAGGCCGGAGCCGAGCTCAGGGGTGGCTGGTTGGTTTGGCGGCCTGACCTGCGGCCGCAGCAACAACTGGTCCTCGCCGCATCAGACGCGACGGGCCAAGGCTGGACGCTCTGCGCGGAAGGTCGTTGTGCGGTGTTCGGAGATAGGCCGGGCGATCCGGCTGTCGTGAGGCCGTGTGGTGCTCATGATCAATGAAACCTTGGTTCAAATGATGCGCTTCGACGAGCGCAGGCCGGCCCCGGCCCGCGCATATAATGACGTTCCGGCCGATAACTCGGCCTGACAAATTCGCGTAACGCAGATGCGAGCTGCGCGATGCGAGCCCAAAGTTCCATGACCCAATTTCCCTGCAATGTCGGACGTCCCTTCCGACTGGGAGCACTCTACGCCTCACCGGTGAATCGTCGGTGAACGCGATGTTAATATTTCCCCGAAAAACGCGTCGAGCGTGGCTGAAATGCGGAGCTTTCACGGCCTTTCGGTGCTGCGAGCGGCAATGATGACGACTGTGTCTTTTTGGACACAAATTCGGCGCCGGGCTCGTGCCGGCGCACTATTCAAAATGCCGGCTGGCGGCCACTTTTCTCGGAACCCCATTCTCGCCGTCGCGTTGCTTCGAAGGCTGACCTGAGCGCACGCGGACCCGTCGAGACGGCGGGTCCCGCGAAGAAGTTCACGCGAACCGAAGGGATCAAACCATGGGACTATTCTCGAAGGACATCAAAACGCTCGACGACCTTTTCGTGCATACGCTGCGCGACATCTATTACGCCGAGAACCAGATCGTGAAGGCGCTGCCTAACATGATCGACAAGGCGACCAATCCCGCCCTGAAGCAAGGCTTCGAAAAGCACCTCAGGGAAACGGAAGGTCACATCAAGAGAGTCGAGCAAGTGTTCGAACTGCACGGCGTCGAAGCGAAGGGCGTCGACTGCCCCGCCATCGACGGCATTATCGAAGAGACCGAGGAGATTTCGGGCGAGATTGACGACAAGCAGGTCATGGACGCTGCGCTGATCGCCGCCACGCAAGCCGTCGAGCACTACGAGATCACCCGCTACGGCACTCTGATCGCCTGGGCGGATCAGCTCGGACGGAGCGACTGCGCCACGATCCTCAAACAGAACCTCGCCGAGGAGAAGGCGACGGACAAGAAACTGACGGAGATGGCGGAATCGAGAGTCAATATGCAGGCTGCAGAGTAGGACTTACGACTACCCTCGAAGGCAGCGCCGGCGCATGACGCCGGCGCTTTCATATGGAAGCGACTAAACGCTGCTCCTCCGGCCAAGGAGGCACCGCTTCGGGCAAAAACGCCTGTGCGAAAGCCCGGCGGCCTTCAGGCGAGAACGTGATTGTCCTGCCCTTCTTTTGGCGCCTCGCCCATCTCTCCTTGAACAGCACGTCGAGGATAGCGGCCCCCAGCGAGCCCGCGAGGTGCGAACGCCGCACGCTCCAGTCGAGGCAGGCTCGGCAGACCGGCCGGCGCAGGCCTTGCAATGCGCCCACATCGATCCCGCGAGCCGCAAAGAAACTATGGCCGTTGCGGCCGAGCCGAATCCCGTCCGCCGTTTCCGCTATGGCGTCTTCGGCCAGCAGCCGGTCGAACATGGCGACCGCGAGTTCGCCGGCAAGGTGGTCGTAACACACGCGCGCCTCGCGCATTGCGTCGTCGCGAGGGCCGGGCCGCACACGCCGTGTCCCGACAACCGCGGCCACGCCCATGATCGCCTCGAGCATGGCCGCAATGTTCGGTCCGGCGAGCGCGAAATAGCGATGGCGGCCCTGCACCGAGAGCTTGAGCAGGCCACCTTCGGTCAATTTGGAAAGATGCGAGCTTGCGGTCTGTAAGGTCACGCCGGCTTCCAATGCAAGCTCGGTTGCCGTCAGCGCCGTCCCGCCGACGAGGGCGGTGAGCATGTTCGCCCGCGCCGGGTCGCCGACCAGGCTGGCGATGTGGGCGATATCAGGTCCCTCACGCATTATTCGATCCTAATCGAAGCATCCTCGTCGAGCTAGTGGTATGGCCTCAACCTATCACCGTCGTGCGAAGCGATGCTTCGATGGCGATCGAACAATTGAAGGCCGGTAAAACATGAACTACTGTGCTTGAAATCTCCGTGGATCCCTCATGTGCTGTGCGACCGTGGCATGGCGGAGCAGGATGAAGCTCTGGCCCGCAGCAGGACCCCGCACTCCTGATCCATCCTTGCGATCGGTCGTGGTTCTCCCTACATCACGAAAGGCGAGGACGACCTCCCCTATAGGTTTAAACGATCGGGACGACCCGACTGAAAGGGGCCGTTCCATGGTCTGGATCTATCTTTTCGCCGCCGGCATTCTCGAAGTCGTCTGGGCATATGCCATGAAGCTGTCGGAAGGCTTCACGCGGCCCTGGCCGACGACAATCACCATCGCCGCCATGATCGCCAGCTTCAGCCTGCTCTCGATCGCCATGCGCTCGCTGCCGCTGGGCACCGCCTACGCGATCTGGACCGGAATCGGCGCGGTCGGCGCCTTCCTCGTCGGCATCGCGGTGCTGGGCGAGGAGCTGACGCTGATGCGCGTCCTCGGCGTGGCGCTCATCACCAGCGGCCTGGTCGTGCTGAAGCTCTGAGCGGCATGCGATCTCGTTAATCGCGGCGCCGATCCAATTGTTGCTCACGCGTCGGATTGGTCCGAAAACCGTTATGCAGTTTTCGGTCCGATACTAAGTCAGGCACTGCCGATCAGCACGCCGGCTGCGAACACCAGCGCGCCGCCCACGACCACCTGGAAGGCAGCTCGCAGGAACGGCGTTTCCATGTAGCGGTTCTGGATGAAGGCAATCGCCCAAAGCTCGAAGAAGACGACGATCGCGGCTATCGTAGTCGCTGTCCAGAATTGCGGGATGAGATAGGGGAGCGCGTGGCCGAGCCCGCCGAGCGTGGTCATCACCCCGTTGGCGATACCGCGCTTCAGCGGCGAGCCGCGGCCTGACAGCTTGCCGTCGTCATGCGCGGCCTCCGTGAAGCCCATCGAGATGCCTGCGCCGACTGCGGCGGACAGCCCGACAAGGAAGGTCCGCCAGGTATCCTGAGTGGCAAACGCGGCGGCAAAGATCGGTGCCAGCGTCGACACTGAGCCGTCCATCAGTCCGGCAAGCCCGGGCTGCACATAAGTCAGGATGAACTGCCGGCGTTCGGTTTCCGCCTCCTCCTTCCTCACATCGGCCGGCGCGTATTTCATACCGAGCCGGCGTGCCAGCGATTCATGCGACTGCTCGGCGATGGCAAGATCGCCGAGCAGCTTGCGTGTCTCCGCATCGGTCGTGCGCTTTGCGGCCTCCGTATAGAAACGCTGGGCGTCGGCCTCCATCTTCTCGGCCTGCGCTCGCACCTTGTCGATTCCGAGCGGTCGTACCAGCCAGTCCGGCTTGCGCTCATAGTAGCCGCTGACATGCTCGCGCCTGATCAAGGGTATGCTTTCGCCGAAGCGCGCCCGATGCCGCTCGATGAGGCGGGCGCGGTGGACATCCTCCTCGTCGGCCATCTCGTCGAATACCTTGGCCGACTGTGGGAACTCCTCGCGGATGCCGTCCGCATAGGCGCGATAGATGCGGCCGTCATCCTCTTCCGAAGAGATCGCCAGCGCCAGGATTTCCTGTTCAGAGAGGGACGAGAAGGGACGGCGGCCAAAGCCAAAGACTCGGGAAAGCATGAGGTGGTTTCTCTAGTTTAGAATAGTTCTAAGTTATGCCGCGAAGCGCTGATCGTCAACGACGCTCTCCGGCGTTTTGCCGCATCGGGGGAACCCGGCTCACCCGGCAGCGTTCCATGGCATGCACGCGAATCCATCTGCATGGCGTGTCGAACCGAGGAGTCGCTGATGGCCGTGCGGTCAGCCTGGAAGGGATATCTGAAGCTCTCGCTCGTCACCTGCGCGGTGGAGCTCTTCAATGCCACCACCCATTCGGAGAAGCTGTCGTTTCGCATCATCAACCGGAAGACCGGCAATACGGTGAGGCGCCAATATGTCGACGCCGGCACGGGCAAGCCGGTTGAAGAGGAAGACCAGGTCAAGGGCTACGAGGTGGGCGACGACGAGTACCTCCTGGTCGAGGAGGACGAGATCGAGTCGGTCCAGATCGAATCCAACCACACGCTGAACCTCGACGGTTTCGTGCAGAAATCCGAGATCGACCCGATCTATCTCGACACCCCCTATTACCTGGCGCCGGCCGACGAGGTGTCGGAGGAGGCTTTCGCGGTCATCCGTGAGGCTCTGGCGGCCAAGAAGATGGCGGGAATGGCGCGCATCGTCCTCTATCGTCGAGAGCGGCCGGTCGTCATCGAGGCACGCGACCGTGGCATGCTCTTGACGACCTTGCGTTTCGAGAAGCTGGTGCGCAAACCCGAAGAGGTCTTCAGTGACCTGGAGAAGGTTCAGACCGACGAGGAGATGATCGGCCTCGCCTCCAGCATCATCGACAGGAAGAAGATGAAGTTCGACCCGTCGAAATTCGAGGACAAATACGAGGAAGCGCTGCAGGCGCTCGTGAAAGCCAAGCAGGCTGGAAAGAAGCCGCCGGTCGCAAGGCCTGCGGAACAGCCTTCCAATGTGGTGAACCTGTTCGATGCGTTGAAGAAGAGCCTGGCTTCGGAAGGCGGCAGCGAGACCGCGGCGACGAAACGCAAACCGCCGGCGCGCTCGCGGCCTGCAGCCGCACGCAAATCCGGCGGCCGGGCGCAGCATCGCAAGTCGGCTTGATCGATGCCAAGCCTCGATCAATATCACGCCAAGCGCGACTTCCGTGTCACCGGCGAACCGCGCGGCAAGAAGAGCCGGTCGAAAGCGACAGGCGGTATTTTCGTCATTCAGAAGCATGACGCGACGCGGCTCCATTACGATTTGCGGCTGGAGCATGGCGGCGTGCTGTGGAGCTGGGCCGTCACGCGCGGCCCCAGTCTCGATCCGTCCGAGAAACGGCTTGCGGTCCATGTCGAGGACCATCCGGTCGAGTATGCGTCTTTCGAGGGCATCATTCCGGAAGGCGAGTACGGGGCCGGCTCGGTCATCGTCTGGGACGAAGGCACATGGGAGCCGGACGGCGACCCCGATAAAATGATGAAGAAGGGCCACATCGATTTCGAGATCCGTGGCGACAAGCTGAAGGGCCGCTGGCACCTGGTTCGGCTTCGCCCGCGTCCCGGTGAAAAGCGTGACAATTGGCTGCTCATCAAGTCGGACGACGAATATGCCGACAGGAAGAACGACATTCTCGAAGATGCTCCGCAATCGGTGAAGTCGGGCCTGACCATTGACGAGATGGGCCAAGAGCCGGACGCCCGGCGCTGGCATTCGAACCGAAAGGGCCGGTCGGCAAAGACAGCCAAGCCGAAGCCAGCGCCCACCCGAACCAGAGCCCGAACCGGCAAGGCAAGCCCCGGGGAAGCCAAGCTGCCGAGTTTCATCGCGCCTTGCCTGGCTACGCTCGAAAAGAGCCCGCCATCCGGCGACGAGTGGCTGCACGAGGTGAAGTTCGACGGCTACCGCATCGGCGCCTATCTCGCAGGCGGCGACGTGACGCTCTATACCCGCAACGGCCTCGACTGGACGGAGCGCTTCGGCAAGGAGATCGCCGATGCTTTCGCCGGGCTCAGCGTGAAATCTGCCGTCATTGACGGGGAGATCGTCGTGCTCGGAAAGGATGGCGTCGCCACTTTTTCGGAACTGCAACTCGCCCTTTCGGAGCGGCGCTCCGACAAGATGATCTTCTATGCCTTCGATCTTCTCTGGCTCGACGGCGAGGACCTGAGGCGAGAGCCACTGATCGACCGCAAGGAAAAGCTACGCGATCTTCTGGAGGGCTTCGACGAGCAAGGGCCACTGCGCTTCAGCGAGCATTTCGCGGAAACGGGCAAGGTGATCCTTGAACATGCCTGCCGCATGGGGCTCGAAGGCGTGGTCTCCAAGCGGGCTGACGCGCCCTATCGCAGCGGCCGCGGCCACGACTGGGTCAAATCCAAATGCACGCTGCGCCAGGAATTCGTGATCGCCGGCTATGCGCCGTCTGACAAGACCGGCAGGGGAATCCGCTCGCTGGTGATGGGTTACTACAAGGACGGCAAGCTTCAGCCTGTCGGTCACGTCGGCACCGGCTTCACCGGCCGCGTGCTGACCGATCTCCAATCGAAGCTCGATCCACTGAAAACCAAATCGGCGCCGTTCTCGGGTGCTGCGGCGAAGGAGAAGGGCGTGGTCTGGGTGAAGCCGGAGCTCGTCGCCGAAATCGAGTTCCGTTCCTGGACGAGAGGCGGCAATATCCGGCAGGCCTCGTTCCAGGGCCTGCGTGAGGACAAGCCGGCCACGGAGATCGTCATGGAGAAGCCCGGGAAGGTGGAGGAGCCCAGGAGCACGAAGGCTCCGGCCGAAAAGGCGGCCGGCAAGGCTGCCGCGAAGCAGACTCCGGTCAAGCTCTCCCACCCCGACAAGCAGCTGTGGCCTGCCGAGCATGTCACCAAGCAGGATCTGCTCGATCACTATGCGCTGGTATGGCCGCGCATGGAGCAGTTCGTGGTCAATCGGCCGCTGGCCCTCGTTCGCGCTCCGGACGGCATCGAAGGGCAGCGTTTCTTCCAGAAGCACTCGATGCCGGGCATGTCGGCCTCGATCCTGAAGTCGCACGATCCCGAGGACAATGAGGAAATCCTCTACATCAGGGATTTCGACGGGCTCGCCGCGCTCGTCCAGCTTGGTGTCGTCGAGGTGCATATCTGGGGCTGCACGGTCGATGAGATCAACACGCCCGACCAGTTCGTTTTCGATCTCGATCCGGACGAAGGGCTGGATGTGGAGGCGGTCCGCAAGGCCGCCCTCGAGATCCATGGTAAGCTCGACGAGCTGGGAATGTCGAATTTCGTGAAAGTCTCTGGCGGCAAGGGCTACCACATCATCGTGCCGCTCAAGCCCAAGGCGGACTGGGCGGCAGTGAAAGGCTTCGCCCATGACTTCGCCGAGGCGATGGTTCAGGCCGCCCCCGACCGTTACACTGCAACTCTGTCGAAAAGGGCGCGCAAGGGCAGGATCTTCATCGACTATCTCAGGAACAACCGCGGCTCGACCACGGTGGCGCCCTATTCGACGCGGGCCAAGAAGGGGGCGACGGTTTCCGTGCCGGTCACCTGGGAGATGATCGCCGACGGGCTCGGCCCGGCCGATTTCTCGATCGGCAGCGACGCTCTCAAGAAGCGCCTGCGCGCTGCCGACCCCTGGGCGGATTTCTTTGCCAAAGGCAAAGCGCTGGGACGAGGATAGGCAGTGGCAGTGGGCAGTCAGGAATCACGTCCGTTGGCGCCCTTTTGCGCCCCCCTCTGTCCTGCCGGACATCTCCCCCGCAAGGGGGGAGATTCGACGGCCGGTTCGGTTCGCCAATCGCCGACGTTGCAGTTTGGCGAAACCATCAATGACAGCCAATCTCCCCCCTTGCGGGGGAGATGTCCGGCAGGACAGAGGGGGGCAACGCAGGGTGCTGATTTTGACTGTATTGCCAGACCACGACGAGAGATGAAGCTGACATGTCGACCAACGGCAGTGGCGCCGTGAATAAGCGCGCGAGGCGTCTGATTTCGCAAAGTTCCTTCATTGATGCCAGCCCATTGCGTCTGTGTTCCCCCAGAAGCGCCAGGAGCAGGTGCCTACTGCCCCCTCCACCAATTGACTCCATGACATAATTTCGCTGGCGCGCTGCTGCTTCACATGCTCGATAGTCCCCCGCAACGACACTTCGAGCGCGCCATGACCGTCCAGACCCAGACTCCGCCTACCGTTTCCGACATGCGCAGCGCGGCCGACAGGCTGCGCGGCCTTGCCGTCGAGACGCCACTGATCGAATCGCCGGCGCTCAACGAGCGTTACGGCGCGAGAATCCTGTTCAAGGCGGAGGTCCTGCAGCGCACCGGCTCCTTCAAGTTCCGCGGCGCCTACAACAAGATCTCGTCGCTTTCGGACGAGGAGCGCAGGCGCGGCGTCGTCGCCTTTTCGTCGGGCAACCATGCACAGGGCGTTGCCGCTTCGGCGGCGCTGTTCGGCATCGATGCCCTGATCGCGATGCCCTCCGACGCACCGGCGATCAAGGTGGCCAATGTCAAGAAGGCCGGCGCGAAAGTGGTCCATTTCGACCGCGTCCGCGACGACCGGATGACATTCGTGAAGCCCTATCTCGAAGAAGGTCGTGTCCTTGTTCCTCCCTATGACGATCCGGCGATCGTCGCCGGGCAGGGAACGATCGGCCTCGAACTGATCGCGCAGTCCGAAAGGCTCGGCGTGAAGCTCGACGCGGTCATCGCGCCTTGCGGCGGCGGCGGACTGATCGGCGGCATCTCGCTTGCCGTCAAGGACGCGTTGCCGGAGACCTCCATCTGGGCGGTGGAACCGGAGAATTTCGACGACACGGGCCGCTCGCTCGCTGCCGGCAGTCGCGTCTCCAACGCTCCCGGCCACACCTCCATCTGCGACGCCCTGATGGTATCGGAGCCCGGCGCCTTCACTTTTGAGATAAACCGCAAGACGCTGTCGGGCGCCGTTGCGGTTTCCGATAGTGAGGTCAAGGCTGCCATCCGCGACGCCATGGCCTTCCTGAAGCTCGTCGTCGAGCCGGGCGGCGCCGTGGGCCTTGCTGCTATCACTTCCGGCAAGATCGACATCGCCGGCAAGACCGTCGCCGTCGTGCTGTCGGGTGGCAATGTCGACTACGACGCCTATGCCGGGATCATTGGCGGAGCGTGAGTTAGCACCGGGGACAGTTTACTTTTTTCCGCCAGCGCTGACCTTGAAACGGCCTCGCCTTTCTGCGGAAAAAAGTAAACTGTCCCCAGCGCCTCTCCTCAATCCAGCGTCCGCCTGAAGCGGAACAGCGCCAAGCCGGCAAAGGCGAAGATGAAGATGATGAGCGCCGTGACCTCGGCGGCGATTGCCTGGAAGTCGGCCCCTTTCAGCATGACCGCGCGAATGATCCTCAGGAAATGCGTCAGCGGCAGGATTTCGCCGAAAGACTGCGCCCAGCCCGGCATGCCGCGGTAAGGAAACATGAAGCCGGAGAGCAGGATCGAGGGCAGGAAGAAGAAGAAGGTGAGCTGCATCGCCTGCATCTGCGTGCGCGACATGGTCGAGATCGAATAGCCGAGCAGCACGAGCGCCAGCACGAAGGCGAGCACCGCCGAGAGCAGCAGCGACAGCGAGCCCATGAAGGGCACGTTGAACAGGAGTTTCGACGCCGTGAGCACCACCGCCACCTGCACCGCGCCCACGACCAGATAGGGGAGAACCTTGCCGAGCATGATCTCGGCCGGGCTCGCCGGCATGGCAAGCAGGTTCTCCATTGTGCCGCGCTCCGTCTCGCGCGTCAGCGCCATCGACGTCATCATCACCATGGTCATCTGCAGGATGACGCCGAGCAGGCCTGGCACGATGTTGTATTGCGAAATGCCTTCGGGATTGTAGCGGCGGTGCACGACGATCTGGACCTGGTTGCGCTCGTTCTCCCTGGCCTCTGCCTGCATGCCCTGCTCACGCAGCAGCGCCTGGGTTGCAACCGTCGAGAGCGTCGAGATGGCTCCGCTTGCCGCGGCCGGGTCGGTTGCGTCTGCCTCGATCAGCAAGGTCGGGTAGTCGTTGCGCTCCACCCGACGTGCAAAGTCGGAGGGGATGGTGACGATGAACAGCACGTCGCCGCGCGCCATCAGCTCTTCGGCCTCGGTCGCGCTCTCAGCCACATGGTCGAAACGGTAATAGTCGGTGACTTGCAACGCCGATACGATGGCGCGGGTGAAGCGGTCGTTGCTGGTTGCGACCAGCGCAGCCGGAAGGCCCTTCGGATCGTTGTTGATGGCGTAGCCGAACAGAAGCAGCTGCATCAGCGGCACGCCGAGCATCATGGCGAAGGTGATGCGGTCGCGCCGCATCTGGATGAATTCCTTCATCAGCAGTGCACCGAGCCGGCCGAAGGAGAAGATGGAGGAGAGGCTCTTTCTCATGACATGTTGTCCTTCGATCCAGCCATGAACTGGATGAACACGTCCTCGAGGCTGGTCTCACCGCGCTCGACCGTGATGCCCTCAATCGTGCGGATTTCTGCGAGCGCGGCCGCGAGCCTCCCCTCGTCCGAGCCAACGACATGCAGCGTGTTGCCGAATGGCGCCACCTGGTCGACGCCCGATTTGCCCTTGAGCGCTGCTTGCACCCGGTCGAGCCGCGGCCCTTCGATGACGAAGGTGGTGAGATGCGCGTTCCGCACCACCTCGTCCACGGTCCCGGCCGCCAGCATCTTGCCGTAGGAGATGTAGCTGATGCGATGGCAGCGTTCGGCCTCGTCCATGTAGTGGGTCGAGACGAGCACGGTGAGACCGCCGCGCGCCAGCCGGTGGATCTCGTCCCAGAATTCGCGCCTCGCCTTGGGGTCGACGCCGGCAGTCGGCTCGTCGAGCAGGAGCAGCCGCGGCTTGTGCATGATGCAGGCCGCCAGTGCCAGCCGCTGCTTCCAACCGCCGGACAAGGTACCCGCGAGCTGGCCGCGACGCGACGTCAGGCCCAGATCCTCCAGCGTGTCGTCGACAAATCGCGCCACCGGCTTCAGGCCATAGAGCCGCGCCACGAATTCCAGATTTTCCGCGATTGTCAGGTCCTCGTAGAAGGAGAACCTCTGGGTCATATAGCCGACTTCGCGCTTGATCTGCAGGCTCTCGGTCCTGAGGTCGTAGCCGAGCACCTGACCGGAGCCTTCGTCCGGCGTCAGCAGCCCGCACATGATGCGGATCGTCGTCGTCTTGCCCGAGCCGTTGGGTCCGAGAAAACCAACGATCTCGCCCTCGGCGACGTTCATCGACACGTGATCGACGACTGTCCTGGTGCCGAAGCGCTTGACGAGGTCGTGGACTTCGATGGCGTTCATAGCTGCGGAGGGCAGTAAGGCAGTAGGGCAACAGGGCAATAGGCGAAGAGGTCGGAGAAGCTCCGACGTTCTCGCAAGCCACCGCATCGATCAGTACTCATGCCCTATTGCCCTACTGCCCTATTGCCCTACTGCCCTATTGCCTTATTGCCCTATTGCCTTAGTCCCACATCCACGATCTGCCCCGGCTTCAACGGCCCTGCCTTGCCTTCCGGCCGCGCCTCGATCAGGAAAACGAGCTTCTGCCGCGTCTCCAGGGAGTAGATGACGGGGGGCGTGAATTCCGGGTCCGGCGAGACGTAGCTCACCCGCGCGGTCAGCCCCGGCTGGCAGCCGTCGCAATGCACGTCGAGCAGCGCGCCGATGCTGACGGAGGAAAGGCTTTCCTGCGGCAAATAGAGCTTCAGCTTCACAGCGCCGTCCGGGAGCATGGAGATGACCGGCGCGGTGGGCCCAGCAACATCGCCCGGATTGCGGATGATATCGTTGATGCGGCCGGGCGCGGGCGCCGTGATCGTGCGCCTCGAAAGCCGCCACCGGGCGTCCTCCAGCGCGGCTTTGGTCTGCTTCACCTGGTTCTCGGCGGCCCTGATCGTCTCCGGCCGCGCCGGCAGCTTGGCGACCGCCAGATTGGCTTTCGCCTGCGCGACCATGGCTTTCGCCACATTGAGCTGCGTCTCGGCATTGTCGTAGTCGGCCTGGGTGGCTATCTGGCGCACCAGAAGATTGGAAAGGCGCGAAACCACGCGCTCGGCTTCCGTCTGCTGCACCTGGGAGGAGGTAAGCGTCGTTTCGAGCACGGCGATCTCTTCCGGCCGCTTGCCGATCTGGAGATCGGCGAGCTGGGCCTCGGCCTGGGCAAGCGCGGCTTCGGATTGTGCGACGGCAATGGTCGCATCGCTGTTCTCCAGCTGCGCGACGGCCTCGCCGGCCGTGACACGGTCGCCGCGCCGAACGCCGACCGTCGTGACATCCGCCACGTCGATGGGCGCGAGGAGCACGAATTCGCCTTCGACATAGCCGACCGCGAGCGGAGGCGGCCCTGCGCAGGCGGAAAACAGCCAGGCCGCGAACGGTATCGAACAAAGGAGACTCATGGCTTGTCGCCTTCATGGGCAGCGAGCATCGCCGCCAGATTGTCCTTGGCGACTGCGATGATCGCCGCCGCCTCCTTCGGGCCGATGTCGGGCCAGCCCATGCGCCTCAACACCGCGACCCGGCCGATGCGGAAATAGATGACCTGGCCGATCATCGTGAAAACACGGAGCTTGGTGCCGTCGCTCTCGGCCTCTTCACCCGTCGCCTCGGCCCAGATCTGGCAAAGCCGGCGGTGAACCGGCTCGAACACACCGTTGTAGACAAGGTCGAGCGCCGCGGTGGGATGCGCGAGCTCGCGCAGCAGGAACTGCACGATCTCGCCCGCCTCCGGCGCCGCGACGATGAAGTTGACCATGCGGTCTATCGCGCCATTCAGCCGGTCAACCGCCTCGGCTTTGCCCATCGGTCCACCGGCATCAGCCTGGAGTGCCTGGCTCGCGACCCGCTGGATCGTCTCGACGATGAAGCCGGCGCAGGCCCTGCGCAGCCCTTCCTTGCCGCCGAAATGATAGGCGATCGAGCCGATATTGGCATTTGCTTCCGCCGCGATCTCACGCGTCGAGGTGCCGTCGAAGCCCTTGGCTCCGAACAGGTTCAGCGCGGCGCGGATCAGCGCCTGCCTCGTCTGTTCGGCGGAGGCAGGCAGCGGACTGGGGGTGTGGCTCGATGTCCTGTTCATATGGCTGATTTAATCATTCGATTGATTAAATATCAAGGGGACAGTTCGCATTGACGATGCGTCAATTCAACTCAAGCGACTGCTGCCGGTCGAAATTTACGTCCAAGCCCAGTGCCAGAGGCGATATGGGTTCAAACCCTTGATGGTTTGGCGCTGCCCTTTCACGCTCTCTTCGCCAAGGCAGGGGTTGAATCTGGCGCGGCGCCGGTGCCCCCCTCCCCCTTGTCGGGAGGGATTCAGGGTGGCTCGAGGTTACCCCTCAAGGGTAGCTGAAGCGCGGGCGGCATCTCCGGCTTGCCATGGCGCGCGTCGGACCCCCACCCTGAATCCCTGCCCACAAGGGGGGAGGGGGTCGTCAGCGTCGCGCCTTCCTTACGCCTTCGCCAGCACGAAGTCGCACACCGTCTCCCAGTACGGCCCGCCGAACCCGTTGCGCTTGATCTCCGTGGGATCATCCTTGCGGAAATCGACGATCAGGCTCTCCTTCACGCCGAATACCGCATCGCTCGAAAGATACGGATCGTCCGGATCGAAGACATGCGTCGTGATCGGCTTATAGCCTTCCGCGCCGACGATGAAATGAATGTGCGCCGGCCGGAAAGGATGTCGGCCGAGCCCTTCAGCATCATGCCCACGGGGCCGTCGTCGGGGATCGGATAGAAGCGCGGCTTCGCCGACTTGAAGAAATAGCGCCCTTCCGCATCGGTCGTGAACACGCCGCGCAGGTTCATATCGGGTTGCACCCCTTTCTGCTGGACGTCGTAGAAGCCCTCGTCATTGGCCTGCCAGACATCGAGCAGCGCGCCCGCGATCGGTCGCCCCTCGAGGTCGGTCACGCGGCCGCGCACCAGAAGCGACTCGCCCTTGCCGTCCAGGCAGATGTCGACGCCGTTCGGGTGGCGCGGCGCATCCGAGACATGAAACGGACCGAGCACTGTCGTCTCAGTCGCGCCGGTGGGCTTGCGATTGTTGATCGTCTCGACCAGCATCGAGACGCCCAGCGTATCGGAAAGCAGGATGAATTCCTGCCGCCAGTCCGTGCACATCTGCCCGGTCCTCGTTAGGAACCGGATGCCCTGCACCCACTCCTCGTTGGTCGGCTCGACCTCCTTAATGAAGGCGTGCAGATGCTTCACCAGCGCGGACATCACCTCATGGAGGCGCGGTTCGACTTTGGCCTCGTCCATGCGGGCAATGACGGCCTCTTCCGACTTCTCCTCGGAAAAATAGACAGTGTCGGCCATGAGCGTGCCTCCTGCACGGCAAGCCAAGCTTCAGTGTGCTATCCGTCGCCTTCATTAACGGCAAACGGCTCCTCCCCGGCCCAGGCGCCTGCGATCAGATTGCGGATGCCCTGCCGCTCGAGCGGTCGCGGGTTCCAGTACGGGTTCGAGAGCGCGAGGTCGGTCGCTTGGTCGATGCCCTCCTCGGGCATGCCGATTTCCTTCAGCGCGCGGGGCGCGCCGACCTTCCGCGACAGCTCGAACAGACCTTGCGGTGCGTCAGCCACGCCAAGCGCTCCGGCGATCCTGGCGATTGCCTTCGGCACGGCCGGCGCGTTGTAGGCAAGCGTGTGCGGCAAGATGACGGAGTGCGTATCGGCATGCGGCAGGTCGAACAGGCCGCCGAGCGTATGGCAGAGCTTGTGATGCAGCGCCATGCCGACCGACCCGAGGCAGGCGCCGGCAAGGAACGCGCCGTATTGCGCATCGGAGCGGGCATCACGATCGGCCAGGTTCTCGGCAATACGCGGCAGCGCGCTGCCGAGTGCGGCGATGCTCTCCACGGCCAGCGCGCTGACGACGGGATTGGCATCCTCAGCGTAGAGGGCCTCGGCCGAATGTGCGATGGCATTGATGCCGGACGTTCCCGACAGTCGCTTCGGCAAGGTCAGCGTCAGTTCGACATCATAGATCACGACCTCGGGCAGCACCTTCATCGATTTCTGCGTGGTCTTCCTCCAGTCTCTGGTCTCGCCAAGGATCGGCGTCATCTCGGAGCCGGCATAGGTGGTCGGAATGGCGATCTGCGGCAGGCCCGTTCGCAGGGCGATCGCCTTGGCAAGCCCGATGGTCGAGCCACCTCCGAAGGCAACCAAGCAATCCGCTTCAACACGCCGCACTTCGGCAAGGGCGTCTTCGGTGACGTCGATCGGCGTGTGCATCGTCGCCTTGGAGTAAAGGGCGGCAGCCGATCCGTCGAGCGAAGCCAAAAGCGCCTCGCCATTCGCCTTCCGGTTCGCCGTCGTGAGGAGAAGCGCACGCTTTGCGCCGAGCCGTCCTATTTCCTCGGAGAGCTGCTTCAGCGCCCCGCTGCCGAACACCACGCGTCCGGGCAGTGCAGTGTAGATGAACGAGTGCATCAGAGCTTCTTGCCATCGCTCGCTATGCGAGCGCATCGTTTCGGGATTATGTGCGACGGTTAAGAAACCGACAATACCGAAGGCGTGGATGGCGGGCGAAGCTGACCATATCGCACCTGCCGTAACAGTAGCGATATGTCCTCGGCAGACAAGACCACCGGGCTTCAAGGGAGCCAGCGGAACGAACCCCGTAATTTACTGTAAAAACTTGACGTGCTGCCGCACTGCGGGGCAATCTTTACCTCTGTCGCCTTTCCAATTCCGGCGCTCCATCCGGACCGCAACCAGGCATTGCAAAGGCCGCCGACCAAACCGCGGTGAGCCCGCGATCCTGACGTTGCAAACATGATGAAAAATGCAATCCGATGGGCCGGGCTTGCGGCCTTTCTGTTATGTGGAGCGGCACAGGCCGAGGACTGGGCCAAACCGCTCTTCGACGGCTTCGACGGGTCGGACTTCTCGCCCGCCGGCGGGCTCTACTATCGCGAGAATTTCGAGCAAAGCGCCGGCACGGTCGAGTTCCAGAAGGCGGTGAAGCTGAGCGGCGCGGGTGCGCTGAAGCTCAGCGTCAAGGCGCTGTGCCCGACCGACGATGACGGTTGCAGCGAGCGGGCGGAGATCTGGGAGAAGACCGCACTGCGCGTGCCTTACGATCAGGGCGTCTGGTATGGGTTCGCCGTCAAGTTCGGCGATCCGATCCCGATCGATGATCATCGCTACCTGATCGCGCAGTGGAAGCGCGAGATTATTCCCGGCGCAGAGGGAGACTTCAGTCCGTTCCTGGCGCTGAGGCTGCGCAACGGAAAGCTGTTCGCAACCGTCGAGACCAACTACGTCGCGCCCGACGCTTCCGCACAAACAGAAGATTCCTCGTCATGCTGCGGCGGCAAGATGCAGTTGTCGCCCCAACATGCTTCGGCGCAAACCGACGAAGCCGGCTGTCCCGAAGGCGCGGCGCCGGTCTGGTTCAGGCCGGAGACCAACCAGATGCGCGCCCTGGTTGCGACAGATTCCGCCTGGACGGCTGAGGACAACGACCTATATCACGGCTGCACGAAAGCCATCCGGGTGATAGACCACGGCAACAAGCTGCCGCTTCCGTCATCCGGCTGGATCGATTTCGAGGTTTTTACCAAGCCTGGGCCGGACGGCACCGGCCGCATAGAGATTTTCGCAAACGACAAACCGGTCGTCACTGTGGAGGGGCATATAGGTCACGCCGACCACGGCCTCGGGAACAACCAGTACTTCAAGTTCGGCCCCTATCGGGCCGGCCATAGTGACGATTGGACGCTTTACTATGATCATTTCAGGCGTTCGCCGCATTGCGCCGATGTATTGAGCGAGGGTTCATGTCCCCTTCCGTAGATCCAAGCATTCGGGTTTCCTCGAGCGGCCGAATGCCGGCCGCATCGACCATTGTGTCCAGGTAAAGAGATTGGGCACGGGCGGCGGCCGTCATCCGGCCGGCGTCCTGGCCGAACGAAGGAAGGGTTTGTCCATGTTGCGGCGTCTCGAAGATGCGCGGATCCTCATGTACAGCCACGACACGTTCGGACTTGGCCATCTGCGCCGCTGCCGCGCCATCGCGCATTCGCTGGTCGAGGATTTCCGCGGCCTTCAGGTCCTGATCATCTCCGGCGCGACCATCGCCGGTGCATTCGACTACCGAGCGCGCGTCGACTTCGTAAAAATTCCCAGCGTCATCAAGCTCCGCAACGGAGAGTATCAGTCGATGGAGCGGCACATCGACATCAATGACACCCTGAAGATGCGCTCCTCGATCATCCGGTCCACTGCGGAGATGTTCCAGCCGGACATCTTCATCGTGGACAAGGAGCCGATGGGGTTGCGCGGCGAAATCGAGGAGACGCTGTCTTACCTGAAGACCCGCGGAACGACATTGATCCTCGGACTGCGCGAGGTGATGGACGCGCCGGAGCTGCTCGATGTCGAATGGAAGCGCAACGATGTCATGCGCAAGATCGGCATGCTCTACGACATGGTCTGGGTCTACGGCCCCCCCGATTTCTACGACCCGCTCACGGGCCTCGACGTGCCCGCCAATGTGCGGGCCAAGATGAAGTTTGTCGGCTTCCTGCAGCGAAGCCTGTCGAAGACGGAGGAACCCGACCACCGCCCGAAGGGCGACTACATCCTGGTCACCACCGGCGGCGGCGGCGACGGAGCCGACCTCATTCATAACGTGATCCACGCCTATCAGCAGGATCCCGGCCTCGATCATCGGGCCCTGATCGTGCTCGGTCCCTATATGCCGGCCAAGCAGCGGCGCAAACTGATGCGCAAGGGTGCACGCATTCCGCTCATCGAGATGATCGAATTCGACAATCGGATGGAGGAGTTGATCGCCGGCGCCAAGGCCGTGGTGGCGATGGGGGGCTACAACACCTATTGCGAGATCCTGTCGTTCGACAAGCCGGCGCTCATCGTGCCGCGCGTAGTGCCGCGCCAGGAGCAGCTGATCCGCGCCCGTCGCGCTTCCGAGCTCGGGCTCATAGAGATGTTCCTGCCGGAACAGGCGGAGGATTCATTGAAATTTGCCGCGGCGCTGAGGGAGCTCCCTCATCGCGACCCGCCCTCGAAAAGCAATCCCAACCTCAGGCTTAAGGGCCTTGGCCACATTTCCGAAATCGTCGGTGGCTGGCTCGACCAGCGCCAGCACCGCCATCTCTCGGTGGTCGAAGGTTAGAGTTCGTTGCGGTAGAGGAAATACCTGCCCTCACGAGCGCCGGGAGGCAGCGGCAGCGCCCGGGTTCCGGGAAGTTCGAGCGGCAGGTCGGAAAGCACAATTGCCCCAGGCGCGAGAACAGGCGGCAGATAGCGGCTAAGCTTGGCGCTCATCCCGATATTATGGGCTCTGTCGTACGAGCCCATGTCTGCGTGTGCAAGGACCACCTCGGCGCCGAAGCGGCTTGCAGCGTCGTCAAGCGTCTCCGTGATTTCCCCGAGCATCATACGATCGGCGGGTGGTGTGCAATCCTCGTAGGAGTCAACCTCGCGATCGAAGACATAGATTTCCCGATCCGGCAGATTGGTGCGCAAATGGTCATAGGTCCGGCCGTGCCCCAGGCCCATCTCGAAGACGATGCCTGGGCGGCCCGCTATTTCGCGGAAGGCCCAATCAAGGCAGACGTGCTGGGCCTCCAGACGGAAGAGCAATTTCTCGAGCCTCGTCAATCTGGTCATGTTGCCTTCTCCGGGGCCAATCCGGCCATGGACCTACATGACGGCGCATAGAGTTTAGGTCAACGCCCTCTTTCGCCGGAGGCGGCTCGGACATCCGGCTTGACCGGCCGGCGCGGCAAGCCCATTTTGCGCAGCGCAAATGCCGACCCGGCAGATCAGGGATTGACAGCCGGGCGAACGCTGACGAATCGGGAAGGATCCTTTTCATGTCGCGGCTGCTCGACCCACACTCTCGCGCCGTTTCCTCGCGGCCGAAAGCTCTGTAAGGTCGGCAAGCGAACACATGCGGCGCAAGACCGTCGTCGTGCTGAAGGGCTATCCGCGGCTGTCGGAAACCTTCATAGCCCAGGAGCTGCTCGGTCTCGAGCGGGCGGGGATCGAGCTTGTCATCGCCTCGCTGCGCCGCCCGACGGACGGCAAGCGCCATCCCATCCATGACGAAATCAAGGCTCCTGTCTTCTACCTGCCGGAATATCTACATGAGGAGCCATGGCGCGTCCTTCGTGCGTTGATTGCGGGCATTCCGCGCGCCGGCTTCTGGCGTTCGCTCCGCGCCTTCCTGCCGGACCTCGCGCGCGACTTCTCGCGCAACCGTTTTCGCCGCTTCGGTCAGGGGCTCGTGCTCGCGGCGGAATGGCCGAAGGGCGGTGAGTGGCTGCATGCCCACTTCATCCACACGCCCGCCTCCGCCACGCGCTATGCGAGCCTGATGCTCGGCATCCCCTGGACCTGCTCTGCACATGCCAAGGATATATGGACCTCGCCGGACTGGGAGCTTTCCGACAAGCTTGCCTCGGCCCGCTGGACAGTGACCTGCACGGCGTCCGGCTTCACCCATCTCAGGAGGCTTGCCAACGGGCAAGGCAGCGTGCACCTCAGCTACCACGGTCTCGACCTCGCCCGCTTTGACCCGTTCACAGGCGATCACTCCGAACGCGACGGATCAGACCCGGATCAGCCGGTGCGCATCATCAGCGTCGGCCGCGCCGTCGAGAAGAAGGGCTACGACGTGTTGCTCCAGGCGCTTGCCTTGCTGCCGCGCGGTCTTCACTGGCGTTTCGAGCATATCGGCGGCGGAGACCTGCTTCCGAGGCTCAAGGCTCGGGCTGAAGAACTGGGCGTCGCCGACAGGATCGCCTGGAAGGGCGCGCTCGCGCAGCAAGAGGTGCTCGATGCCTACCGGAGCGCGGACATCTTCGCGCTGGCCTGCCGAATCGGGGAGGATGGCGACCGCGACGGCCTGCCCAACGTTCTGGTCGAAGCGTCGAGCCAGAACCTCGCCTGCGTATCGACCGAAATTTCCGGCGTCCCGGAGCTGATCAGCGACGACGAGAACGGGCTGCTTGTGCCCCCGGACGATCCGCCAGCCTTTGCAGGCGCGCTCGAGCGCGCTATCCGCGACCCGGGGCTGCGCAAGAGGCTTGGCGCGGCGGCCGAGCAAAAGGTGAGGGGCTCGTTCGATTACCACGCCAGCGTGCGGCAATTGACGGAGCTCTTCGAAAAGGGATGGCAGGCAGCCGCATGAAAGGTCCGCGCGTCCTCTTCTATGTCCAGCATTTGCTCGGCATCGGCCATCTTGCCCGTGCGAGCCGTATCGCGACCGCGCTTGCGGATGACGGTTTCGCCGTGACGATGGTTTCGGGCGGCGTCCCTGCGCAAGGCTTTCCCGGACCAGGCGTGGAGACAATTGAGCTGCCGCCGGTCGCGGCCGCGGATCAGGGCTTCTCAGACCTCACAGACCTGTCGGGCAGGCCCGTCGACGATGCGTTCAAGGCGCGTCGCCGCGATCTGTTGGTGCGGGCCCTTCACGATATCCGCCCCGCGATCGTCATCATCGAGGCTTATCCCTTCGGCCGCAGGCAGATGCGCTTCGAGCTACTGCCGCTTCTCGAAGCGGTTGCCGTCATGGCGCCGAGGCCGGCGCTCGTCACCTCAGTCCGCGACATCTTGCAGGAACGCGTAAAGCCTGGCCGCAACGAGGAGACACTCGACATCCTCAACCGCCAGTTCGACCTCGTGATGGCGCATGGCGACCCGCAATTCGCCACCCTCGCCGACACCTTCCCGCTTGCTTCGTCGATCCGGGCGGAGATTGCCTATACCGGCATGGTCGCCGGGCCGCGCCCCGCGCCCTCGCCCGAAGCCTACGACGTCATCGTTTCGGCCGGCGGTGGCGCGGCCGGTCGGCTCCTGGTCGAAGCCGCGGTGGGAGCGTCCGCCTTGGTCTCGCCAGGCAAGCGCTGGTGCCTGATCACCGGCCCCAATCTTCCTGCGGCCGATTTCGAAGCAGCGGTCGCATCGGCGCCGACAGGCCTCGACATCTTCCGCTTCCGCAAGGATTTCCCGTCATTGCTCGCCGCCGCGCAGCTCTCCATTTCGCAATCCGGATACAACACGGTCTGCGACGTGCTGCAGGCCGGCTGTCGCGCGATCTACGTGCCGTTCGCGGCTGGCGGCGAGACCGAACAGACGGTCCGTGCCGAGCGGCTGGCGCGCCTCAGGCTCTCGGTGGCAATAGCGGAAAAGCAGCTTACGCCGGTGCGCCTTGCAGCAGAGATAGAACGGCAGTTGGGCCTGCCAAAGCCGGCTTCGCATGCACTTGACCTCGATGGTGCGCGGAAGTCGGCGTCAATCCTGCGTCGATTGGTTGGTTAGGCGCCGGATAGGCGCTGGGGACAGTTTACTTTTTGCCGCCTGCACGCACTCGCCACAGCCGCTGCCTTTCCGCGGCAAAAAGTAAACTGTCCCCGGAAGGTCCCCAACCGCCTACACCGTCCCGATCAGCATGAAACGGGTGTAGTTCTTCATCGGCAACGCACCCGAAAACTTGATTGTAGCCAGCCTTGCCAGCCGCTCGAACGCGTCAGCCGATTCGACGCAGCTGATGTGGCTGGGCTCGCCGAAATAGTCGTTAGACTGCAGAAGCACGTTCGTGCCCTTGGGCAACAGATCGAGCCAGCCGCGCAGATCGGCAATGTGCTCGCAGCTCGTGTTGACGATCAGGCCGGCGGCAAGCGCCGCATAGTCCAGCCTGTACATGTCGCCGGTTACAGCCTTGAAGCGCCCGTTTGCGCCGGCATTCAGCGTTTCGGCAACCGCCGCGACCGACGGATCTATATCGATGCTTTCGATCGCGCCGATCTCGAAGCGCGGGTCATCCAGCAGCATTGCGGCGAGCACGCCATACCAGCCACCCAGGATGGCGAGACGATCGAACTTACCGCCGAGACTTCCGTATAGCTGATCGCGTGCCCACGTCTTGCAGGCGACCTGCTTGTGGTTGAAGGCGTTGTCGATCAGGGCCTCCGGATGCTGCGCTATGACGCGCGCGAGCCCGCCGACAAGAGGACAGCCGTCATAGGCAGCAATGCCGCGCACGAGGTCGAAAGCGCGGCTGCGCCAGTCACCCTCCACGCCCACAGGACAGGTAGCTTCCGTCATGACCGTGATGTAGACTCGGCAAAGCGGTGGCGCAACAAAAGCAAGATGGATTTATGAGTTCGACTACGGCCGACGCGGCTTCTTCCACGCGTGCATTCCCCGACGACATTCCTCACCTTTCAGGGCCAGGTGCGGCCATCAGGCAGGTACTGGCCGCGCATTTCGTGCGCGATTGCCCGCACATCGTCGAGATCGGAGGCCATATCCGGCCAGTCACCGACTATCTGACGCATGCACCGCTTTCGGTGCTTTCCGTAGACCCGAAGACTCCGCCTCTCGAGGCCGATGAGCTCAACGGCCGGCCCTGCCGCGTGCGCCACTTGGCGCGCAAATTCCAGGAAGTGGATTATGACTACGCGCCCGGCAGCTACGGGCTCGTGCTGCTCGGCTATTCGCTGAAGCCGTTCGGCAGCCGCGAGCCCCTCGGCCAACTGCTGTTCGGGTTGATCGACAACGCTGGGATCGTGGTCCTCGAATATCCACCTGCGTTGGAGCGCGCCTCCTCGCAGGTACCGTCGATCCTGACGCGGCCGTCGCTGGAGATGGTCTGCAGCTTCGACATCACGATCGACGATCCGGAGATCAGGGATACGCCCTACGCAAGGCGGCGCTTCCACGTGCTGCGCCCCGTCGCCGCGAGGGGCTGACCAAGCGATGGAATACAGCCTCGCCCGTTACATCTGGAAGAACACCTGGAGACAGCAGGTCTGGATCCTCGTGATCGTCTTCGTCTCGATGATCCCCTATTTCCTGTCGTTCGACCTGCCCAAGCAGATCGTCAACGGGCCGATCCAGGGCAACGGCTTCGAGCAGCCCGGCGCTACCCGAACTTTCATGAAGATTGCGTTCGACGTACCGCTTTTCGGCCATGTGAAGCTGTTCAACGGGGTCCAGCTCGACCGCACGACCATGCTGTTTGCGCTGAGCTTCGTGTTCCTGGGCCTGGTCGTCATCAACGGCCTCTTCAAATTCTACATCAATACCTACAAGGGCCGGCTCGGCGAGCGGATGCTGCGTCGCATCCGCTTCGAGCTCGTCGACCGTGTGCTTCGGTTCCCGCCAGGCGTCTTCAAGCGCGTGAAAGCGGCTGAAGTGGCTACCATGGTGAAGGACGAAGTGGAGCCGCTCGGCGGCTTCATAGGCGACGCTTTCGTTCAACCGGCGCTGCTCGGCGGGCAGGCACTGACGGCGCTGGTCTTCATCGTGCTGCAGAATTTCTGGCTTGGCGCCATCGCGGTGGCGATCGTCGCCGTCCAAGCCGTAATCATACCGCGAATGCGCAAGCGGCTCATCCGCCTCGGCCGCGAGCGTCAGCTGACGGCACGCGAGCTCTCCGGCCGTGTCGGCGAAATCGTCGACGGAATCGGCACGATCCACATCCATGACACGTCGAACTATGAGCGCGCCGACATCGCCGCCCGGCTCGGGCGCATCTTCAAGATCCGCTACGACCTCTACCAGTGGAAGTTCCTGGTCAAGTTCCTCAACAACTTCCTCGCATCCGTGACGCCCTTCCTGTTCTATGCCATCGGCGGCTATCAGGCGCTCAAGGGCAATCTCGACATCGGCCAGCTCGTGGCCGTGATTGCCGCCTATAAAGACCTTCCCGGACCGCTGAAGGACCTGATCGACTGGGATCAGCAGCGCCAGGACGTGCAGGTCAAATATCAGCAGGTCGTCGAGCAGTTCAGCGTCGAGACGATCATCGACCCGCGGATCCAGGCCGTGACCCCGGACCGCGCCACGGCCATTACCGAGCCGCTCGGCGCGGTCAATGTCTCGCTCGTCGACGACAGTGGGGCAAGGATCCTGGAGCGGGTTTCCCTCCAGATCAAACCCGGTGAGACGCTCGCCGTCGTGGGAACCGCCGCGAGCGGCGCAGAGGCATTTGCGGAGGGGCTTGCGCGGCTCGCGTGGCCCGAGAGCGGAAGGTTCTCCATCAACGACCACGACATTCTCGACATCCCGGAATCAGTCACCGGTCGCCGCATCTCATACTCTTCCTCGGACGTCGTGCTGTTTCAGGGAACTCTTGGCGACAATCTGTTTTACGGATTGAAGCATGCGCCGTTCCGCACCCCCGAGATGGAAGGAACCGACGCGACCAGGCGAAAATGGGAGATGGACGAGGCGCAGAAGGCCGGCAATCCCGTGTTCGACATCATGAGCGACTGGATCGACTACGAGGCGGCAGGCGCTACTGGCCGGCACGATCTGATCGAAGCGATCCGGCCGGTGCTCGACGCCACCATGTTGTCGCACGACATTGTCGACCTCGCGCTGCGCTCGTCGGTGGACCCGTCGCGCTTCGAGGCTCTGGTCAGCCGCATGGTCGAGCTCAGGACGGCGCTGCGGCATCGACTGAACGAGGAAGGTCTGAGCAGCCTCGTCGTGCCGTTCGAGCCGCACAGCTACAACACCGAGGCCACGATCGGCGAGAATTTGCGCTTCGGCACGGCCACCGGGCCGGCGCTTTCCGACAAGGCGCTGGCGTCGAACCCTTATGTCATGTCGGTGCTCAAAGCAGCTGGGCTCGACCAGACCTTCTACGAAATGGGTCTGGAGATTGCCTCCAACGCAGTCGAGCTCTTCGCCGACCTGGCGCCGGACAACCCGCTGTTCCAGCAGCTGACCTTCATGGCGCCGGAGGACATTCCCGCCTACCAGGCGCTGCTGCAGCGATTGCAGGGTAAGAGCTACGACGCGGTCTCCGAGGAGGATCGCGCCAGGATCATCACACTGAGCTTCGCCTACATCGAGCCGCGTCACCGCTTTGGTCTTCTGACGCCCGAGCTCATGACGAAGATCGTCGAAGCGCGCAACACGATCTATGAAGGCCTGCCGCCCGAGTTGCAGGGCGCGCTGGAGCGATACGATCCGACACGTTTTGCGGCCGCGGCGAGCCTGATGGACAACGTGCTGTTCGGCCGCATCGGTCATCAGCACGCAGACGGACCGGAGCGCATCCGAGACATCGTTCGCGACCTGATCGACAAGCTCGGCCTCTATGACGACGTGCTGGGTGTCGGCATGGATTTCAACGTCGGTTCGGGCGGCCGCCGTCTCACCGTCGCGCAGCGCCAGAAGATCGACGTGGCGCGCGCGCTGATCAAGCGAGCCGATTATGAGATCTTCAACCGGCCGATGAGCGTCATCGACCAGCGCGTCCAGGATCAGATCCTGCGCAACATCCTCAAGCTCGAGGAGGCAAGACCGAACGGGCAGAGGCCTGCTATCATCTGGGTACTGTCGAACCCCGCCATGTCGCAATTCTTCGATCGAGTGGTGGTATTCGACCGCGGCATGCTGGCCGAAGACGGCACGCATGAAGCGCTTGCAACGCAAAACGGTATTTTTAAAGGTCTTCTAGCGTAGTATTTCTCAGTGGATGGGGAACTGGGACAGGGATAACGGCCATGCTGCTCAAGGATGAAGTCGGAATGCTGCGGCAGGTGCCGTTGTTCTCGAACGTCGCACCGGCAAAACTGAAACTGCTGGCATTCACATCCGATCGAGTAGCATACGCACCGGGCCAGATCATCGTCAGGCAGGGAGAGGTCGGCGACGCGGCCTATGTCGTGCTCTCGGGCACAGCCGAGGTGCTCGTCGATTCACCGAGCGGGCAGATCAAGGTGGCTGAGCTCGAGCCCAACTCGATCGTCGGTGAGATCGCCATCCTTTGCAATGCGGCACGAACGGCGACTGTGCGCGCCATGAGCGCTGTCGAGACGCTGCGCATCCGCAAGGACCACTTCCTGCGCATGCTTGCCGAATATCCCGAGATGACCGTCGAGATCATGCGTGTCCTGGCCGACCGTCTGAGCCACACCACAGCCGAGCTTAGCGAAGAGCGGAGCAGGCATCGGACCACGCAATAGGCCGGGAGAAAGCGCTTTTCGCGATTTTCGACCGGCACAGCTCCAGCGCATCGTCGCCTTCGCATCCAAGGAATTTCCTGCCCTCGCTTAATGGAAACCATTTGTTTAGCATGTTAGGGATGGAGAGGTGGATAGCTGGACGGTATGAGTAGCGATGAGTTTTGGGTCCGGTTCTGGGGAACGCGCGGCAGTGTCCCGGTCTCCGGTCGCGAGTTCCTGCGTTATGGCGGCAACACGGCCTGCATCGAGGTAAGATGCGGCCCGCACACTCTGATCTTCGATGCCGGCTCGGGGTTTCGTCCCGCCGGGCGGTCGCTGGTCGAGCGAGGCATCGAGGATTTCGACGTCTTCTTCACCCATTGCCACTACGATCACATACTGGGCCTGCCCTTCTTCGCCCCGCTCTACAAGCCGAACTTCCACGTCTCCGTCTGGTCCGGTCATCTGGCCGGCATCATGACGACCCGTGAGATGCTCAAGGCGTTCATGCAGCCGCCATGGTTTCCCGTGCCGCTCGACATCTGCCGCGCAAACATCACCTGCAACGACTTCCGTGCCAACGACGTGCTCACGCCGCGCGAGGGCGTGACCATCCGAACCGGCATCCTCAATCACCCAGGCAATTGCGTCGGCTACCGCATCGAGTGGGCGGGGCGGGTCGTCGCGCTGGTCAGCGACACCGAGCATGTCGCGGGCATCCTGGATCCCAATGTGCTCAGCCTGATGAGCAATGCCGATCTCGTCATCTACGACGCCAATTTCGTAGAAGATGAGATGGAGTGCTACCGCGGTTGGGGTCACTCCACCTGGCAACAGGGAATCAAGCTATGCGAAGCAGCCGGAGCGCGACGACTGGCGCTGTTCCATCACGACAAGGGGCGGACCGACGCTCAGCTCGCCGTCATCGAGCGAAACGCAAGCAAACGTTTCAGCGGCGCCTTTGCCGCGCGCGATGATCTGGTGGTCGAGATCTGAAACTGGTCACGCGCAACTCTGAAATCAGATCAGTTCGCGCGCCGATAGCCAGCGGCACGCTGGGTTCGTAGCGGCAGCCTCGAGCAGGCCATCCAGGAAATCCCATACCGGCTCGTCGTGCACGAGATGGTGCGTGAGCATGCCGATCGGCTCGTTGCTGCCGGCCTCCCGTCGCCAGCGCAACTCCGTCGTGAGTTCCCCGATGAGCGCGCCGATATCCCTGCAGCCTCGTCCGCCATGCCAGTCGATCGGGTCGATATGCGTGTTGACGACACGGATCGGAGCAGGCCTCGCGCGGCCGTAAACCGAAACAGCGGCGAAGCCCAGGCGGCCAAGCGCGGGCAGCAACGTTTTGTCGATGCGATTCCATGGCGGCACCAGCACAGGCAGCGCCCTGTCGCCAAACAGCCGGTCGATCATAACCTTCGCTTCAGCGAGCTCCTGAAGCACAACCTGCTCCGGGCGATGCGGCCCAAGCTCCTCCTTCTTCTCGTTTGCCGGCGCATGGTTCTCATGGGCCCAGCCATGCACGGCAACGGTGACCTTGTCCGTGGCTTGGAGCCGCTCTGCGAGACTCCTTCGTGCGGCGGCCGGGATCACCGCCAGTGTCACGGCAATCGCGTGCCTGGCGCATACCGCAAGCAGCCGGTCGAGCGCGGCGGTCGGCTCGATCGCGTCGTCGTCGCGCAGCCAGAAATCTGCGATGCGCCCGGCCTCTGCCCAACATGCGAGCTCGGCGTGAAGCGGCTGCCAGTCGGTCCCCATCTTCGCCTAGTCCCCGATCGCCTGTAACATCGCAGCGAGCCGCGCCGCGGCCACCTCGAAGGATCGCTCCTCGATCGCGAAGCGCCGCGCCTCTACGGACATCGAGCGCCTGAGCCGGGGGTCTTCGAGCAGTCGGGCAAGCGCGTCAGCGAAGTCAGGGGCGTCACCCGCCGCCGTGAGCAGGCCGGTTTTCCCGTTACGCACAACATTGGGAACGCCGTCGGTGGCCTGGGCCACAACCGGCAATCCGGCGGCCTGCGCCTCGAGATAGGCAAGCCCGTAAGCTTCGCCGAAACCGGGCCAGGCATAGAGGCATCCCCTCGCGTAGACTTCGGGGATTTCTGCAGATGCTTTTTCGCCCAGCCACTCTATCCGGAGGGGATCCAGGCGCGCGAATTCGGACCTGACATCATCGCGACACGGTCCGTCGCCGGCAATCGAGATGGTCCATTGCAGGTGCACGATGCGCTCCAATGCGCGTGCGAGCAAACGGTAGCTATCCAGCTTGTCGCCCGGCCGCATCATGGCAACCGTCACGATGCGCCGGCCCGTCAGCTCCGGCACGACGCTGCGGAACGGGCCGGTATCTATGAACGGGTCGAGCATCGCGAATTTCGCTTCCGGAGCGATGCTCCAGAGCCCGGCCTGATCTTTCTCCCGAAAGCAGATGTTGAGCGTTGCGTTCTGCACGGCCTGCGCAATGAAAGCCTGGCTGTCGCGCCATCCACCGACGGCGCGCCGCCGCGACCACGATGCTTCGGCGGTGACGTAATGCAGGCGGAAGCGGCGCGAGAGTGTCGGCCCGATGAAGTCCGGCGCCTTGTAATAGGGATGGTAACAGAACCAGAGATCGGGGGCCGAGGCGCCCGACCAGCTCCCTGAAATGCGGGCAATCTCGACCTCCGCGGCTTGTCTGGCTTCGTCATGCGCTCCGAAAGCAGGGCTCCCCGCGAAGCTGCGCAGCTCCGAAACTATCTCGACGTCATGTCCCGCAGACCTGAGTGCAGCAACCAACATGCGCGCCATCTGCCGGTCGCCCGAGGGGACGGGATGGTTCGGAGATTTCAGGGGAGCGTAGAAGGCGATCCGCATCGATGAAACCTATCAGCAGGGCGACTCTTGAAGTCAACAAGGCGACCGATCGACAGCCGATCTCGATCGCGGGCGGATCGAGAACATGGTAAGTTCTCGTCATGAATGCATTGCCTGCCGAAGTCGACCGAGCAACCAGCGACGCCTTCTTCGATACTGCTCCCGCGTTTGCCGAGTTCGAGAAGGTGGCCGACGCCGACAATTATCGCCCGTTGCCCGACGACTGGATGCTCGCCGCTGCCGATATCGTCAATTCCAGCGAGGCGATCGCAGCGGGGCGCTACAAGGTGGTCAACATGGCGGGCGCGGGCGTGATCTCGGCGATCCTCAACGCGCTCGGCCGGCGAGACCTGCCGTTTGCTTTCGGCGGCGACGGCGCCCTCGTTGCCGTGCCGAGCTCCGGCATCGAAGCGACGAGGCAAGCGCTTGCCGCCGTGAAAACCTGGGTCGCCGAAGAGCTTGGGCTCGACTTGCGGGCGGCGCTCGTGCCCGTGACCGACATACGCGCCGATGGGCTCGACGTGCGCGTTGCCCGCTTTCAGGCGGGCCCGGAGGTCACCTACGCGATGTTCACGGGGGGCGGCGCCAGTTGGGCCGAGCGCGAGATGAAGGCTGGCCGCTACGCGGTCGCAGCCGCGCCGCCCGGCAGCAGGCCGGATCTCGAAGGGCTGTCGTGCCGCTGGAATCCGATCGAGACGCGCAATGGCGAGATCGTCTCCATCATTGTGGTCCCGCAGGGCTGGGAAACCTTCGCCGAATTCCAGAAAGTCATTTCCGATATCCTGGCGATCGCCGGAGAAGGGGGACAGGGCGGGCATCCATTGCCCGCGCAAGGGCCAGCGATCCCGCTTGTCGCCAAGGGCGTCGGCTACGAGGTTCGCGCGGTGGCTGCTGGCGGGCGGCTGCGGCGCAGGGTCCGCATATATCTGGAGACTGCCCTCGCCCATGTCCTCGGCAGGCTGGGCCTCAGGGCAGGAAGGTTCGACCCGGCATTCTACAGGGCTGACGTCGCCACCAACTCGGACTTCCGCAAATTCGATGACGGGTTGAAGATGACGATCGATATCGACACCGAGCGCCTGTCGAGAATCGAAAAGCGCCTGGAAGAGGCCGTAGCCGCCGGCCATTGCCGCTACGGGTTGCACCGGCAGAAATCGGCGCTGATGACCTGCATCGTACCGTCGCCGTTCACGCGCGATCACATGCATTTCATCGACGGCGCGGCCGGCGGCTATGCCGTCGCCGCCCGCAACCTGAAGGCAGCGCTCAGCAGTTGAACCTGTGGTTGCCGAACGCCGATTGGCAGCAGTTTCAGCTCGGCATCTTGACGAGGTACAACTTAGAGCCCACCTGACGCACGAAAAGCAAAGTCGGGGTGTGATTTGACCGGATTCGATAGCCGGCCACCCTCTGCCTGCTGGGCCTCTTCACGGAACGAACTCGTTTGAACGTCGCCAACACCATATTCGACGGCCTCCTCGAGCGGATTTCGACGCGCGCAGCGCGTGCCGGGGTGATCGGGCTCGGCTATGTCGGGCTGCCGCTGGCCATGGCGATTGCGCGCAAAGGGTTTTCGGTCACGGGTTTCGACATCGATCCTGACAAGATCGTCGCCTTGGACCGAGGCAAATCTTACATAGCCGGCGTATCGGACGACACGTTATCCGAGCAGGCTGCAGCAAAGCGCTTTCGTTCGACCACGGATTTTTCCGGATTGGCGGAGTGCGACATCATCATCATCTGCGTGCCAACGCCGCTCAGCCGCCATCGCGACCCCGACCTGTCCTTCGTCGAAGCAACCAGCCGCGCGATCGCCCACTCACTCCGCCGCGGTCAGCTGGTCGTGCTGGAATCGACGACCTATCCCGGCACCACGGACGAGGTCGTGCGACCGCTGCTCGAAGAAACCGGTCTCAAGTCGGGCCGCGATTTCTTCCTCGGGTTCTCGCCCGAGCGTGAGGACCCGGGCAATCAGCGTTTCGAGACAGCGACCATTCCGAAGGTCGTGGCCGGGGACGGCCCGCAGGCGGCATCGCTCATCTCGGCTTTCTACAGCGCGGTGGTCGAGAAGGTCGTGCCCGTCTCCACGACCGCCACCGCCGAGGCCGTGAAGCTTACCGAAAACATCTTCCGTGCCGTCAACATCGCGCTCGTCAACGAGCTCAAGGTGATCTACGACGCGATGGGCATCGACGTCTGGGAGGTGATCGAAGCGGCGAAAACCAAGCCGTTCGGCTACATGCCTTTCTATCCGGGCCCAGGCCTCGGCGGGCACTGCATACCGATCGATCCGTTCTATCTCACCTGGAAGTCGCGCGAATACGATTTGCCGACGCGCTTCGTCGAACTCGCCGGCGAAATCAACGCACAGATGCCGCGTCATGTCGTCGGCAGGCTTGCCGAAGTCCTCGACAGCCGGTGCGGCAGGCGCTCGGCAGGTCGCGCATCCTGGTCGTCGGCCTCGCCTACAAGAAGAACGTTTCCGACATTCGCGAGAGCCCGGCCTTCAAGATCATCGAGCTCATCGAGGAGCGCGGCGGCGAAGCAGATTATCACGACCCCTACGTCGCCGAGATTCCGGCGACGCGCGAGCATCTGCCTCTCAAGGGCAGGAAGTCTGTTCCAATGACCGAAGCTGCGATCGAAGCGTATGATGCGCTTGTCGTTTCCACCGACCACGATTCGATCAACTATGACCTGTTGGCGCGCGCAGCGCGCCTCGTCATCGACACGCGCAATGTCTTTGTTCGTCGAGGGATCGCAAGTCCGAACGTAGTGAAGGCCTGAGGGGAACTGGCTGCGAGGTCCAACGCCGAAAATCTTGAGAAGAGCATAAAATGGCAGACGTCTCATCCATCCTTCTCGACCGCGTGGCCGACTGGCTGATGCAATCCGCGCTTGCCGGCGAGGACCTTGAAAGCATCGTGCGCGGCCTTTGCGAGCGGCTCACCGCCGCGGGTCTTCCCATGAGACGTGTGCATCTGAGTTTCTCGATGCTTCATCCGCTCTATGATGCGCTCGGCTTTACCTGGGAGCGCGGCGGGGGCATCAGCGTCGAGAAGTTCCGCACCAAGTCGGCCGAGCGCCCGGAACGCTTTCTGCAGAGCCCCTATTTCTACCTGCTCAGCAACAATCTCGATCATCTGCGACGGCGCATCGATCCGAGCGCCGCTTCCGAATTCCCGGTCTTCGACGATCTGAAGGGCATGGGCGTCACCGACTATATGGCGTTCATCCACTCCTTCGGGAGAGACATGTCGCGCGGCATGGTCGGCTCCTGGTCGACCGATCACCCCAACGGCTTCAGCGACGACATGATCGGCGGCCTCCTCAAGGTCCAGAACCATCTGGCGGTCGCGGCCAAGATGGCAGTGCTCGGACGGCTCGCCGACAACATGCTCACCACCTATCTCGGCGGCGGGGCAGGCAAGCGCGTCCTTTCCGGCCAGACCAAGCGCGGCGATGGCGAGACTATCCGCGCCGCGCTCGTGATGGCCGACATGCGCAAATCGACCGCGCTCGCGGAGCGTGACGGACGCCAGACCTATATCGACACGCTGAACCAGTTCTTCGATGCGATCGCCGCTCCGTTCAATCGCGGCGGCGGTGAAATTTTGAGCTTCCTCGGCGACGGCTTCCTCGCGGTCTACCCCTGCGGCCGCCACAAGGAACCGTCGCAGGTCGCGTGCCAGGCGGCGTTCTCTGCCGTCGTCAAGGCGACGAAGCGCATGCAGGAACTCAACGCGCAGAGAAAGCGCGATGGGTTCGGCCCCATCGGCTACGGCATCGGACTGCACGTCGGCAACGTGATGTTCGGCAATGTCGGGCTGAAGGACCGCCTTACCTTCTCGGCCTTCGGCGCTTCGGTCAATGAGGTGCAGCGCCTGCAGGAGCTCACCAAAAAGCACCGACAGAACGTCATCGCCAGCAGCGCCTTCGCCGACTACTGCGGCGGCGCCTGGACGACGCTCGGCGAGGAAAGGCTGCGCGGCGTCGACGAGGCGATCACCATTCTTGCTCCTGACATCACGAGCATACCGGCGGCAGAAGAGGAGAGCATTCCGGAGCCCGCCTATGACGGGCTGTCCGACGCGGAGAACGTCATCCTGTTGCATCGCGACCAGCGTAGCCCGGAGCACGAACCTCCCGCAAAGAAGGCGCTGCAGTAAGCTGCAGCCGGCGCTAGCCGCTGCGCAGCACCGACTCACCTCGGTCCACCCGGATTTCGAGGAGCGTGCGGCTGCGCGCGACTCGCTCTAGGCACGCGGCAGATGCTGAGCTAGTGTCGTTCCCGACCAAGGAGGGGCGCGCAGTTGCGCGCTCGCTGGAGGGCGACGCGAGTATGGGTGCAGGTTCGGACCTGTTGCGGATCGAGGATCTGAGCATCACCTTTGCTCTGCTGGGCGGTCGCATCCAGGCCGTACGGCGCGCCAATCTTCGCGTCCTGCCTGGCAAGGTGACGGCGCTGGTCGGCGAGTCCGGCTCCGGCAAGTCGGTGATCAGCCAGGCGGTGATGGGCATCCTGCCGAGGACCGCCACCGTCACCGGCCGCATCCTGTTTTCCGACCCGAAGAAGAACTGGGCGACGACAGACATCCTCACGCTATCGCGTGACGGTCCGGAAATCCGGGAGCTGCGCGGCAGCCGCATGGGCAAGATCTTCCAGGAGCCGATGACATCGCTTTCGCCTCTGCACACGGTCGGCAACCAGATCGGCGAGGTGCTGAGGATCCATACCCCGCTCGACAAGGCCGAAATACGCGAGCGCACCATCGAGATGCTCGGGCTGGTCGGCTTTTCCAATCCGGCCCGCGCCTATGACATGTACCCGTTCGAACTGTCTGGCGGCATGCGCCAGCGGGCCATGATCGCCATGGCGCTGATCTGCCGGCCGGCCCTGCTGGTCGCCGACGAGCCTACAACCGCGCTCGACGTCACGATCCAGGCCCAGATCCTGAAGCTGCTGCGGGACCTGCAGGCAAAGCTCAACATGGCGATGCTCCTGATCACCCATGATCTGGGCGTCGTTGCCAATACCGCCGACGAGGTCGTCGTCATCTATCACGGCGAGATCATGGAGGCCGGGCCCGTCGAGGCGATTTTCCGCAGACCGAGCCACCCTTATCTCAAGGGACTGATGGCCGCCGTGCCACATTTCGACATGAAACCCGGCGAGCGGCTCAAGGGGCTGCGCGACGTTTCGGTTGACGCTGGCAGCCTGCTCGGCAAGCAAAACCAGGGCAGCGGCAACAGGCCGGATATCCTGCTGTCGGTGCGCGATCTCACCAAATCCTTCTCCACGCGGAAATCCGGCTGGTTCGGAACCAGTGCCGAGAAGCCAGTACGGGCAGTGGACGGCGTCAGCTTCGATATCAGGCGCGGCGAGTGTCTCGGGCTCGTCGGCGAGAGCGGCTGCGGCAAGACGACGGTCAGCAAGATCCTGATGCGGGCCGTCACGCCGGAAGCGGGCAGCGTGACGTTCGATAACGGCGACGGGCCGATAGATGTGCTTTCAGCCCGGGGCGAAGAGCTGCAGAGCCTCAGGACCAAGATACAGATGGTCTTCCAGGATCCGGTCTCCTCGCTCTCGCCGCGCATGACGGTGCGCAACATCCTCAGCGAGCCGCTGGAAATTCACGCGCGTGGCGGCGCCAAGAGCCGCGAGGACGCGGTGAAGGGACTGATGCGAGCCATCGGCCTCGACCCGCGCCACCTCAGCCGCTACCCGCACAGCTTCTCCGGCGGGCAGAGGCAGCGTATCGGGATAGCCCGAGCGCTGGCGCTCGGCCCCGAACTGCTCATCTGCGACGAGCCCGTCTCGGCGCTGGATGTTTCCGTACAGGCGCAGATCCTGAACCTGCTCAAGGATTTGCAGAAAGAACTCGGGCTCACCTACCTCTTCATCTCGCACAATCTCGCCGTGGTCGACTATATGGCCGACCGCATCGCGGTGATGTGGCGCGGCCGCATAGTCGAGCTCGCACCGCGCGAGATACTCCTCAGGAGACCGATCCACCCTTACACGCGCTCGCTGCTTGCGGCAGTGCCGTTTCCTGACCTCGACCGTCCGCTCGACTACAAGACGCTGCAGCCTGGCGGCGCCTCGGACAGCAGCGCCTGGGCGCCGCAGTTCCGTGACGACGGCGAAGGTACGCTGCTGCCGGCCGATCTCGGCGGCGGCCATCTCGTGCTGGCCCGCAAATCGGTCGATGTGCGGGAGCTGCGACCATGAACATCACCAGGCGCACGGCGCTCGCCATGCTCGGCTCGACGCTGCTCCCCGTCGCGGTCCGCGCCGACGATCGCGAGCCGCCTTTCCTCAAGCCACTCATCGAGTCCGGCAAGCTTCCGGCGCTTGCGCAGCGACTTCCCCTCAATCCGCGTGTCGTCAATCTCTCGGCGATGGGCCGCAAGACAGGCAGATACGGCGGCGACATACGCAGCTTGATCAGCGGACAGCGCGATATCCGGCTGATGACGATCAACGGCTATGCGCGCCTTGTCGGCTTCGACGAGAAGCTCAATTTCCAGCCGGACATACTCGAAAACTTCGAGACCGTCGAAGACCGCGTCTACACGCTGAAGATCCGCGACGGCCATAAATGGTCCGACGGCGAGCCGTTCACGTCGGAAGATTTCCGCTACATGTGGGAGGACGTGCTGGCGCATGAGGACCTGTCGCCCGGCGGTTACGGACCAGCGCTGACGGTCGACGACAAGCCCGCTGTTTTCGAGGTCATCGACAAGCTCACCGTCCGCTACTCCTGGGACTCGCCGAACCCGAATTTCCTTCCGGCCTTGGCAGGCGGGCAGCCGCTCTACCTCACCCTGCCGGCTCACTACATGAAGCAGTTTCACGAGAAGTACCAGGACGCCGACAAGCTCAAGGCGATGGTCAAGAAGAGCAAGGTCAAGAACTGGGCTTCGCTCCATATGCGAATGGCCAGGCAATATCGCCCGGAGAATCCAGACCTTCCCACGCTTGATCCGTGGCTCAACACCACGAAGCCCCCGGCCGAACAGTTCGTGTTCGAGCGCAACCCCTTCTTCCATCGAGTCGACGAGAAAGGGCTGCAGCTGCCGTATGTCGACAGGTGGCTCCTCAATGTCAGCTCATCGGCTATCATTCCCGCCAAGACCGGCGCGGGCGAGAGTGACCTTCAGTTCCTTGGTATCGACTTTCAAGACTACACATTCCTGAAGGAAGCCGAGAAGCGCTTTCCGATAAGGGTGAACCTCTGGAAGCGCACGCAGGGCGCGCGCATCGCGCTGCTGCCCAACCTCAATTGCGCCGACGACGTATGGCGGAAGCTGCTGCAGGACGTGCGCTTCCGCCGTGCGCTTTCACTTGGCATCGACCGACAGGAAATCAACAAGGCAGTCTTCTATGGCCTAGCCACGGTAAGCGCCGACGCCGTCCTGCCTGACAGCCCACTCTACGAGCCGGAATACCAGAACGCCTGGATTGCCCACGACCCCGATCGGGCCAATGCACTGCTCGACGAGATCGGCCTCACCAAGCGTGACAGTGACGGCATCCGCCTGCTGCCCGACGGGCGGCGTGCCCAGATCATCGTCGAATCCTCGGGTGAGGACACGCTCGAGACGGACGTGCTGGAGCTGATCACCGATCACTGGAGCGATATCGGCCTCGCACTTTTCGTGCGCACCTCGCAGCGCGATGTCTTCCGCAGCCGGGCCATGGGCGGCGAGATCATGATGGCGATCTGGTCGGGCATCGACAATGGCGTGCCGACCGCGGATATGAACCCCGAATGGCTGGCGCCCACCCATGACGACCAGCTGCAATGGCCGGTGTGGGGCAACAACTACCTGACGCATGGCGAGAAGGGCTCGGCGCCCACCATCCCCGAAGTCGTCGAGCTGATCGTGCTGCTCAAGAAATGGCGCAAAAGCACAACGCTCGAGGAACGCAGGGCGGTCTGGCACCGGATGCTGGCGCTCTACACGGACCAGGTCTTCTCGATCGGCATCGTGAATGCGACTCTGCAGCCGATCGTGTCCGCCCGTCGGCTCCACAACCTGCCCGACAAGGGGCTCTTCGGCTTCGAGCCGACCGCCTTCCTTGGCGTCTATATGCCGGATACCTTCTGGCTCGGCGAGCAGGAGGAGAGCTGACCATGTTGCGCTATATCCTCTGGCGTATCGCCGTGATGGTGCCAACACTGCTCATCATCTCGGCGCTGGTCTTCACCATCATCGAATTGCCGCCCGGCGACTATTTCGAGAGCTACGTTGCCGACCTGCGTGCCTCGGGCGAGACGGTTGACCAGGAGCGGATCGAATTCCTGCGCAAGGAATATGGCTTCGACCAGCCGCCGGTGATCCGATATTTCCGCTGGGTGGGCGGCATGCTCCACGGCGATTTCGGCTATTCCTTCGAGTACGAGCTGCCGGTGAGCGACGTGGTCGGGGACAGGTTATGGCTGACCGTCCTCGTCTCTTTCGTAACCATTGTCTTCACCTGGCTGATCGCCTTCCCGATCGGCATGTATTCCGCCACCCATCAGTATAGCTGGGGCGACTACGGGCTGACCTTTCTCGGCCTGATCGGCATCGCCATCCCCAATTTCATGCTGGCGCTGATCCTCATGTATTTCGCCAACGTCTGGTTCGGCACCTCGATCGGCCATCTGATGGCGCCGGAATTTCTCAACCAGCCGATGAGCTGGGCAAAAGCCCAATCGATCCTGGCACATCTGTGGATACCGGTCATCATCGTCGGCACGGCCGGCACAGCCGGCATGATCCGCAGGTTGCGCGCGAACCTGCTCGACGAATTGCAGAAGCAATATGTCATGACCGCCCGCGCCAAAGGGCTTCACCCGTTCAGAACACTGGTGAAATATCCGCTGAGGATGGCGCTCAACTTTTTCGTCTCGGACATCGGCTCGATCCTGCCGGCGATCATCTCCGGCGCCGAAATCACCGCCATCGTGCTGTCGCTCGAGACGACCGGCCCGATGCTCATCAAGGCGTTGCAGAGTCAGGACATGTACCTCGCCGGCTCGTTCCTGATGTTCCTCGCCTTTCTCACCGTTATCGGCGTCCTCATCTCTGATCTCGCGCTCGCCGTGCTCGATCCGCGCATCAGGCTACAAGGCGGAGCCCGGAAATGAACTCGCCGACCTCGCCGATCCCCGCACCCGGCGCGCCGCTGCCGCACTACATCTCGACGGCCCCCTTCGACCCCATGTCGATCGAGGCTGCGACCGACGAGCAGAGCCAGGTCTACCTCGCCTCTCAACTCAAGCTGATGTGGTGGAAATTCCGGCGCCACAGGCTGGCGCTGGCCTCTGGGATCTTCCTTATCGTGCTCTACTCCATGATCACGATCTCGGAGTTCCTGGCGCCCTACAACCTGCACACCAGGCATATGGACTTCATCCACACGCCGCCCCAGCGCGTGCATCTCTTCCACGAAGGCAGCTTCGTCGGGCCGTTCGTCTATGGCCGCACAATGCAGCTCGACATGGACACGCTGAAGCGGAACTACAGCGACAATACCGCCGACGTGCAGCCCATCCGCTTCTTCTGCCGCGGCGACAAGTACAGATTCTGGGGGCTGTGGGAAAGCGATCTGCACCTCGTCTGTCCGGCGGAAGGCGGGCACATGTTCCTGCTCGGCACCGATCGGCTCGGCCGTGACGTGCTCTCGCGCATCATCTACGGCGCGCGGATATCGCTCACCATCGGCCTGATCGGCATTTCGATCAGCTTCATCCTGGGCATCGTGATCGGCGGGCTCGCCGGGTATCACGGCGGCTGGTTCGACCTCATCGTCCAGCGCATCATCGAGGTGCTGCAGTCGCTGCCATCGATCCCCCTATGGATGGCGCTCGCCGCCATCATGCCGGTGACATGGAGCCCGATCATCGTCTATTTCGGCATCACCATCATCCTGGGCATGCTGGACTGGACCGGGCTCGCGCGCGCCGTGCGATCCAAGCTGCTGTCGCTGCGCGAGGAGGATTATGTGCTGGCCGCGCAGCTGATGGGCGCGGGGACCAGCCGCATCATCGGCCGGCACCTCATCCCCGGTTTCATGTCGCACCTGATCGCCACTGCGACAATCTCGATCCCCGGCATGATCCTCGGCGAGACGGCGCTATCCTTCCTTGGCCTCGGCCTCCGCCCCCCGATCACCAGCTGGGGCATCCTGCTCACGGAGGCGAGGAACGTCAGCGTGATCGCATTCTACCCCTGGCTGCTCTTCCCGATGGTCCCGGTGGTGCTGGTCATCCTCGCCTTCAATTTTCTCGGAGACGGGCTCAGAGACGCGGCCGATCCCTATAAGTAGGCGCTTCTCCATCCGATGCGTAAATAAAGATATGGAGCGGCCTGGCGATCCAACTTGAACGCACGCCGCTCGAAGGAATGGCTCGGGATGGCAATAGCGGCGGAAAGTGTCGAGCGCATCAACAGTTGGATCGTCATTCGCGGGCTTGCCGGCGACGATGAGATCACGCTTCTCGACGGCGTTTGCGAGTACTGCTGCGAGGCCGGCCTCTCGCTCTCACGCGCTGTCGCCATTATCGACACGCTCGATCCCGTCTATGAGGGTCGTGTCTTCTCCTGGCGCCGCGACAAGGAACTCGAAAACCCTGTCTCGGCCTATGAGCCGACCCGCGAAGGTCCGGCCGCCGAGGCGTGGCGGAAAAGTCCGTTCTTCTATCTCTGGTCGACCGGCAGATCCGAACTGCGATTCCGCCTGGAGCAAGGGGAGACCGGCGACTTGGTGGAGCAAGGCGAAACCGGCAGCTTCGAGGCAGTCGAGGAGCTTCGTGCCGAGGGCCAAACGGATTACCTGGCGCTGATTTTCCGTTTCGGGAAAGAAACGGTGATCGGCGAGATGGACTCCTTCATGGCACGCTGGGTAACCGACCAGCCCGGCGGGTTCGACGAGGCCGATGTCGCGGCGCTGAGAAGGCTTACGGCGGCGCTCGGGCTCGCCATCAAGTCGCGCTCGCTTGCGCGCGTCGCCCAGTCGCTGGTCGAGGCCTATCTCGGGCGCGATGCCGGACGCAGGGTGCTGGAGGGTCGTATTAGGCGCGGCACCACAAAGAGCATCAACGCCGTGCTCTGGTTTTCGGACATGCAGGGCTTCACCGCCATTTCGGAAAAGCTCCCCTCCGACCAGCTGATCCCGTTGCTCGACGACTACGCGGAAGCTGTCATCTCGGCTATTCATGGGGCCGGCGGCGACGTGCTGAAGCTGATCGGCGACGGTGTGCTCGCGATATTTGCTGCGGGCGGATCGGCAACTGCTGCCTGCCGCTCCGCGCTCGCGGCCGAACGCGACATGCGCTCACGTCTCGCGGCCCTGGAACAACGTCGTGCAGCAGCCGGCGCGCCGGTCGCCTCGATCTATCTCGGGCTTCACATAGGCGACGTCTTCTACGGCAATATCGGCGCCAAGAACCGGCTCGATTTCACTGTGGTCGGCCCGGCCGTCAACGAGACGCATCGCATCTCGTCAATGTGCAGTTCCGTCGGCCGCAATTTCCTCCTGTCCTCGGATTTCCTGCAATGGCTGTCGCCGGACGAGCGGCAGGATTTCGTCTCGGTCGGCCGCTTCGCGCTGCGCGGCGTCAGCCGGGCGCAGGAGCTTTTCACGCTCGACCCCGAAATCGCCGGTACGTGAAAGGACGCGGGCAGCGGTCCTCGATCATCCTTTTGTCTACGCAAACAGGCGAGCGGATGACTTCCACCCGCGCCGACCCTACCTACTATGCGGCATCCCGGCGAGAAATCGATGCACGCCAGTCATCTCCATTATCTGCCCCTTTCGGCGCCGTTCTTCTCGCTGCTGGTGCTGCTGTTCCTCCTGCTTGTGGCGCTGCTCCAGTTCGGAGCCCTGCACTATGCCTACACCCGCCTCGGCATCAGCGTCCGCGCCGCGCTCCTGCTTCTATTCGCGTCTCTCATCGGCAGCTACATCAATCTGCCGGTTGCGGAACTGCCCGGACAGCAGGCTCTGTCGCGTGAAGTGATCGATTATTTCGGGATGCGCTACGTCGTGCCGGTGGTGGTCGATTGGCCAGGCACGGTGATAGCGGTCAATGTCGGCGGCGCGCTGATCCCCACCCTGATGTCGCTCTACCTGCTCGCCCGGAACGAGCTGTGGGGCCGCGGGATCCTGGCGACCGCAGCAGTCGCTGCCGTGTGCCACTGGCTGGCCCGTCCGGTTCCGGGCCTTGGCATTGCGCTTCCGGTATTCGTTCCCGCCATCGTGACCGGCGTCGTGGCGCTGCTGCTTTCCCGGCAATACGCCGCGCCGCTCGCCTATATCGGCGGCAGCCTTGGCACGCTGATCGGGGCCGACCTGCTCAATCTCGGCAATCTCCAGGGGCTCGGCGCTCCGGTCGCCTCCATCGGCGGCGCCGGGACCTTCGACGGCATATTCGTTACCGGCATCCTCGCCGTGCTGATCGCCAGCATTCCCGGCAAACGCGGCCCTCAGAACCAGACACCCTCTCGCGACCGGCCGTGGAGATCTGGCGAGGGGTAGTGAATTCAGCCCATTGCGTGGCGGATAGCCTTCGACAGCCGCTCCAGCCACGCGGGACGCGACGACACGTCGAGCTTCCACGCGAGTATCCGCTTGGCGGGCTCTCGTGGAAGCAGGCCGACGGCCAGAAACCACGCTGCCTGGACTGTGCGCCTGCGCAGCGAATAATGCATGGCAAGGCTGGCGGCCGCCCCTGCTGCACCCAATCGCAAGCGGGAATCACCTTGCACCGGGTGCGAGGACTCGTCGATGCAGAGTGAAGCGAGGCGCTCCTCGAGATGGACCGGATCGTGCAGCGCCGGATCGGACTGCATCTTCAGGCCGATGTTCTCCGTCTCCGCGGACAGCGCCTCCAGGCGGTGGAAGTCGTGCTCGACGCGCCACCTCGCCCGTTCGGCGAGCTTTTGCCCGAACACCGAATGGTTGGCGCCGTGCATCCGGTAGGCGCCCAGGCACTCGTCGAGGGCCTGCACCTCGCCATGCAGCGGGGCGAGGGTCGCCAGATAGCCGTCCGCGCCCTGGCGGAAATCCGTCTCCGGTATGGGCATGATCGTCTCCAGCGCCGAGCGCGCAAAGGCGAGGCCACTGGTGACGGTCGTCTGGTAACGACCCCGTCGAAGCAGTTCCGGCGTCACGTCGCCCTGGTCGAAAGGCGCTTCCGGCGGCGGGAAGACATCCTTGACTTGCTCTTCCTCGTCGACGAGATGCAGCCTGAACTCGAATTCGGCGGTCCGGTCGCGCCAGGCGTGCACGACGTGCGAGACGGCCTCCGGATAGAGGTAGTCGTCGGCATCCAGGAAGAAGACCACATCGCCTTTGCACGCGATAAAGCCTGAGTTGAATGCCGCTGCATGACCGCCATTGGTCTCGCGCAGGCAAGGGCGAATCCTGTCGCCGTATGAGTTTATGACGTCGCTTGAATCGTCTGTCGAAGCGTCGTCGACGACGATGACCTCGACATCCGGATGGCCTTGCTCCAGCGCGCTGTCGATGGAGCGGCCGAGGAAGCGCGCATAATTGTAGTTCGAAATGATGATCGAGACAGGCGTCTGGTCCGCCAAGGAACACCTCACTTACACCCCGCCCGACCATTGAGTTCAATCGATCCAACCGACGGCTTGCTCGCTGTCGGGGGATCCTGGAGGCCCAGCCCGTCTCACGGACGCTTAAGCGTTCGGCTGACGAGTACCGCCTCGCTTCGAGCACCAATGCTTAAGCAAGTGCTTAAGCAGAGGCACAAGAGCCCTTTCACATGGCGCTTTGCTGCGGCGCGGCAATATGCGGAATGTGACGTTTGTGTGATGATTTCAGGGAGTCTGCGCCGGCCGCCGATCATGCCGGCGTGCAGTCCCGGGCGGAATCCCTAGAGCAGGATGAATTGAAGCAGAGTCATTCATCCTGCTCTAGCTCCTTGTTTGCAGCATGATCTTGCCCGAAAAGTCTGCAACTTTTCGGGATCATGCTCTAGTCCTCCAGCGGCTCATGCGTGAGAAAGTTCAGGATTTCGTCTTTGGCGAAGCCGAGCGCCATCGGGCAGACAATGCCAGCAAGCAGGCCGATGTCGTAGAGTTCGGTGACGGCGCCGTCGATGCGGAACCAGTGCACGCAAGTGCCTGTGGCAAGGTCGACGATCTGCAGACCGCACCAGGGTTCGGAATCCACTTCGGCGAGGCGCTGGTCGAGCGCCAAGCCTTCGAAGCGCTCGTAACGAGGACGGGAGAGCCCGACCACTGCATAATTGCCGTGGAAGGCGAGGCCGCGTGCGAAGCCCGGGCAGAAGACCAGTGGCCGAAAGGCTTCAGCCGGGGTGGCGTTGCTATCGATCCAGCCAAGTTCGCCAGTGCCTGAGTTGAGCACCCATAGCCGCCCCCGGTGAAGGCGCGGCGAATGCGGCATCGAAAGGCCTTCCGCAACGATCCGGCCCGTCGCTACCTCGATCACGACCCCGCCATCGCTACGGCGATCGCGCCATCCGTCGATCGTGTCCGATCGGCTGACCGCGGTGACGTAGGCGGGGCGCCCGGCTTCCATCGCCAGCCCGTTGAGGTGACAGCGGTCCTCGCGGATTATCCGCGAGATGAAAGGCGGCTTCCAGACCGGCTTGAACGAATGGCGCTCGGAGGGAACGGCGAGGCAATTATAGAGCGTGTTCACAAAAACCGGGCGGCCGTCTTCCAGCACGCCGATATCGTGGGCGTCGAGCGCGCCGGTCACAAAGCTGCGGCGCGGCACGAAGCAGGCATCCTGCTGGTGGTTGATGCGTTCGCCGGGATTTAAGGCGTTCTCGAACCAGAGGATCTGGAAAAGGGTCGCCAAGAGGATCGACGGGCCCGTGCCCGAGTGTTGGACACAGATGCCCATGGCTTTCTGGAAGAAGCGCTCATTGACATGGAGCCTGCCGTCTGGATGGCTGCCGAGCAGATAGAGCTTGCCCGACTGATAGGAAGAAAAGGCCAGCGAAACATCCTGCTGTGCCAGGAAAGCCGCAAGCCCCGGCGAAGCCGAATACCGGACTTCTGGGGTCGGCTGGCTGGCTGGCGAAAGGGGTTCGGCCGGCTGAGCTTCTATGCCGTAAGTATTCCGCTCAGGCATCCACCACGCCCCGATCCGCCGCGCACTGCAAGCTCCGTGCGATGTCCCGAGCTATGCGCTCGGATGCCGCCGCCGTGTAGTGGAACTCGTCGATGAAGGAAAGCTCATCGGGAGTGCCCGAAACGACGTGAATTCCGTTTTTCGCCCCCGTGAGCAGGTTTTGCCGGAACGCCGTGTAGCGCAGGCGGTGTGTGGCAAAGCGTTCCCTATCCTCGCTGCCAGGCTGCGTCAGAGCGCAGGCGGACTCCTCCTCGTTGAGCCGCGTCTTCTCGAAAGCCGAGGTCTCGTCGTAGAGAGCGAGCGGACATCCGCATCGGCCCGCTAGAGACGAGATTTGTTCGAGCCAGAAGCGCGTAAAGACGAGCAGGTTGGCGAAGGCTACCGCTTCCTCGGGCGTGCCGGACGGGGGGCTCCCAGTGTTTTCGCTCAGGAAATCGGGCGAGCCGAACAGAGGATCGCAGCGGCGCCCATAGCCGTAGCGCGAGAGCGTCCCGCCGGCAAAGCAGACGATCAATGCCGGCATCCGCGGGGTTTCCGAGACGATGCGTGTCGCGGCCGCATGGAGGGTGCGCAGGTCGGCCTCCGGGAAGGAGATATTGAGGTAATGCAGGCCGGATAGCTGCGAAAGACGGGAGGGGATGGTCTGTGCGTCCGATTCCAGCCCGAAGCCGAAGACGTTCGACGCACCCAGTACAAGCCCGTAAGGGGCTCCCGACAGGGCTGTGGCAAGCCCGTAGCGTTGACCGTCCATGTCGCCGTGCCGGAAGCCGTAGGCGTCGGTCGAAAAGACATCTGTCTCGAGGTTGGCGGCGTAAGCCAGCACGTCGCCGCGCCGCGCCCAGCGGCGCTGGCGGACGTAGTGGCGGGATGCTGGAAAAAGGCGAAGAACTTCGCTGTAGTCTGCCATTGTCGCGCAAGCTAAAGCATGATCCCGAACCGAAGGCCAGCGCAGCGGAAAGTTGCGGAGCTCTTGGCTAAGATCATCTGAGAAAACAAAGAGTTATAGTGGGATGAATCACTCCGTGAGTCCGCTCCAATTCATCCTGCTCTAAGGCATCGGATCCCTGGCGGCAACACGCGTATATGTGGCGTGTGCAAAGCCATCAAAGGGCATCCAATCCCTTTACGAGTTATCGAAAAAATGGTTCTACATGGTAGGGGGCTGAGGGTCGCGTCGACACCCGGCCGGTTTCTGTAACCAGGGTGGGCAATGACGTTTCTGGCCATGGACCGGTTGCGCATCGACGCGATGCGCCGAAGGCAGCTTCTCTTGTCCGTTTCGCTTCTGGCAGGAAGCTCTGCCAAATATGGGCGTGAAGCCTATGCGCAACCAATATGCCTGCCGGCGGGTGGCACGCACTATCTTTGCGAAGGGACCAGCAGCGACACCCAGTCGATCATATCAGATAATGCGAACGTCGAGGCGGGAAACTCGGTGGTCATCGAGACCGATCCGGTCAAGGGAGGAAACGGCGGCAACGCTATTTCCATATCCGGCGGCGGCGATATCCGGTTCGTCAGCTCACCCGGCAGCTATGTTGTCCTTTCCGGCGAGACCAATGGCCTCAGCATAATCTCGACGGGCGATATCGGAACGACGCCCGGCTCGGTGTTCGTCGAGACAAGCGGTTATTTTGTCGGGCGATACGGCATCAACGCCGTCAACTACGGCAATGGCGCAGCCACGATCCACTTCGACGGCACGGCTATCGGCACTAATGTCGGCCTCAGTGCGCGCAGCGTGGCGAGCGCCGGGGGCCTCTTCATCACCGCCGGGAAAAACGCCTATATCACGGGCGATACATCCGGGCTTTCTGCGATCAACACCGGCAGCGGTCCGACGGTCGTGAAAGTCGACGGCTATGTCGGGTCCGCCGGACAGGCGATCGCCGTGATCAACACCCCGCTCGGCAGCGACATGTCGATCACGACCGGCGCCGATTCCGAGGTCCTGGGCCTTACAGGCATCTTCGCCAGGCACGTCGGGTCGGGGACGGCGCGGATCGATGTCGGCGGCAAGGTCACCGGCACGGGCCAGTACGGCGTCCTGCTGCGGGGTCAGAACAACGCGGGGGACCTCGTCATCACCACGGCTGCCGGTTCGGTGGTTACCGGAGCCAGGGGCATCAGTCTGGACAATCGCGGGCGGGGCGACTCGCTGGTCGTGGTCAGCGGCGACGTTCTGTCCAACCATACGTTCGACAGCACTGTCGTCGTCAGCAATGGAGCGAACGCCGGAGATGCCACGGTCATCACGCAGGCGGGCAGCAACATAGAAGGCCGTTCGAGCGGCATCATCGTCTCGAACGGCGGGACCGGGGTTTCGACCGTTGCCGTCAACGGCAATGTGAGCGCCTACCTGGAGCACGGCATCTACGTCCACAATTCCGGCAGCGCCGCGGGTATCGCCGTGACCGTTGGCCGATCGGGGCGCGTCGCGGGCAACAAATACGGCATCAACGCGCAGAACGATGCCGGAGGCGAGACGGAGATCCTCGTCAACGGAGACGTGATCGGCACTACCGACTCGGGCGTGCGGGCCTTTAACGGCGCCGGCGCAAGTAATCTGATTGTCACCGCGGGAGCCCAAAGCACGATCAGCGGCCGATTGGCCGGCATATCGGCTTTCAACACGGGCACAGGTGGCACGACGGTTGCATTGGCCGGCCACATCACATCGACATACGGCGTAGCCGTCAATGTCGGCAATGGAGTCACCGCCACCGATCTCACAGTTTCCACGGCCGCAGGGTCGACCATCGAGGGCGTTAGCGGCATCAGCGCCGTCAACACGGGCACGGGCGCCACGACGGTGACCATCGGTGGAGATGTCCTAGGTTCGGGGGATGACGGCATCTTTCTTTCGGGCGGCCAGGGGAGCCGGCTGTCGATCCTCAGGGGCGCGACCGTCACCAGCCAGGGAACGACTACCGACGACGACGCGATCGAGATTGGCGGCCAGGCCAATGTAACGGTGGCCGGATCCGTAATGGGAGGCGGCGGTTACGCGATCCGCTTCGACACGGCCAATGTCTTCGACGACCGGCTCGAGCTGCAACCGGGCTGGGAGGTGAAAGGCAAGGTGGACGCCGGTCTCGGCTTCGACACGCTGGCTTTCGGCGGTTCGGCTGCCGGAACCGGAAGCGCGGATATGGCCTTCGACATGACGCGTGTCGACATCGGAGGAACAGGGGTTCCGGGTGCGGATTTCCTAGGCTTCGACGCCTTCGCCAAGACGGGCACTTCGGTCCTCGAGCTGACGGGCAGCAATAATGGCGTCGCCGATTTTGCGGTGGACCAAGGCACTGTGGCGCTGAACGCGCGGCTGCCGGGCATGACTTTTGCCGTCGGCTCCGGAGCCACCCTCGCCGGCGACGGCACCGCAGGTTCCTTCGTGTTCGGCTCGGGTGCGACGGCAGCGCCTGGGAAGGCGGGCGAAATCGGCCTTCTCACGTCCCAAGGCTCAGCCGATTTCGGGGCCGGCAGCCGCTTCCTTGTCGATGTAGCGGCGAACGGAAAGTCCGACAGGATCGCGGCCGGTAGTGCCGCGGTTGATGGAGGCACGGTCGTCGTCAATGCGGTTCCCTCGAGCGGGGTATTCGTCGACGGACAGCGTTTCGTTATCCTGGATGCCGCCGGCGGGCTCCAGGGCGGATTCGATCGGATCGAGAAGCGGTTCGACTCCATATTCCTCGATTTCGCCTTTGCCAACACGCCGACACAGGTGGCGATCGAGACCGACGTCACCTCGTTCGACAGCGCGGCGGCAACCGCCAATCAAGCGGCAGTTGCCCGCAGCCTTTTCGCTTTTGGCGGGAGTTCCGATCCCGATGCCCAGAGCGTCTACAACAGCATCCTGTTCGCCCGGACAGCCGAGGAGGCGCAAGCCGATTTCGACGCCGCATCGGGCGAGATTTATGCGGACTTGCAGACGGCGCTCGCGAACTCCAGCATCGGCTTCGGCCGGGTACTGCGCATGCATGCCGGCCTGCCGCCGACAGTCACGCCCGCCGGAGAGCCGCTGGCCTATGCTTCGACTCCTTTGGCCGTGCGCGGGACCGGCGCGCCGTTCCCTCCGGCCGCATCGGGCGCAGCCCATGGCCTGTGGGGACAAATGATCGCCGGCAGCGCCTCGATCGATGGCGATGGCGCTGCTGCAGATCTCGACCTCACGCTCGGCGGTGTTGCGGCGGGAGCCGAAATCCTGGAAAGCGATTCGGGCTTCTCCGCGGGCCTCGCCTTCGGCTATGTGCACACGCGGGCTTCGCAGCTCTCGTCGGATGCCGAGGTCGATAGCGGTCATGTCGGCGTCTACGCGGCGATGGAAAGCGGCCCTTTGCTGCTGACGGCTGCCACGCATTTCGGGCTGCACAATTTGGAAACCAGCCGCGATGCGGTCATCGGCGGCGTAGGTGGCACGGCCACCGCCAGCTATGGCGCACAGAGCCTCGGCGTGTCGGCTGCGGCCCGGTACCGGCTCGAGGTCGGGAACCTGACCGTCTCGCCCTTCACCGGGGTGGACGCGGCTTATGTGCACAGCAACGGCGCGACAGAGTCGGGCGCCGGTGTGCTGAACCTCACCATCGATCCGGCAGACTACGCCGCTGGGACACTGGCCGCCGGCCTGGCTCTCGGCCAGCAATGGCAACTCGATGGCGAGGCGCGCCTCAGCGCCGAAGTGGGCGCAGCCTACGAGCGCGGCTTTGGCGGCGCGCCCGACCAGAGCCTGGCTTTCGTCGTCGGACCGGGATACACGATCTCGGGCGTGGATCTCGACGGCAACCGCCTCGCACTGGAAGCCAGGCTCGACCTTTCCTTCGACCGAGGCCTGACCTTCAGCGGCGGTTATCGCGGCAGCTTTGGAGCCGACAGCACGACCCAAACCGGCGAGTTTTCAATCGGCTATAAGTTCTGACCGGCGGCGCCGCAGGTGCCTGGAACCACTGAGGCGTGCGCTACACCTCCAGGCGGCGACGGAATCTTTTAATCGATGAGCGGGACATGCGGCGCGCAATGCCGAGGTATGACCCCGGTCAAGCGAGGGTCTACATCGACCTCGACCTGAAATCCACAGGGGGTGAAGCCCGAGCGGACGTAAAAGCCCAGCGCCGCCGGATGGTCGAGCGTGCACGTATGCACCCAAAAACGCTCGATGGGCCGCGACCATGCGCGTTTGATTGCCTCGTTCATCAGGGTCCGCCCGACACCTTTGCCGATGGCATCGCCCGCCAGGCCGAAGAATGCCAGTTCACAGGTATTTGGCTCCCGGAAATCGAGTTCCAGGATGCCCACATCGCGCCTTCCGTCCTGGAGGGCGAAAAATTCTACGCGAGGATCGTCGAGGATCGCCCGAAGTCCGTCATCGGGCATCACCAGCCTGGAATACCACAGCCAATCCTCACCGACCTCACGATAGAGTGCGCGGTATCTGTCCAAGGAAGGTTGACCAAGAGACACCAGAGAGAAGCCGGGCGGGAACCTGCGCTGGGCGAGGCATTCGGGACGCTTGAGCATTTCCAGACTGGTCACGACTGCAGCGATATGTCCGTCCGGAACTGCCGAATAGCCCTTCGGAAGAATGGGCTGAGCGCAATCTTGCTGCATGGAGACCTTGAATAGCTGAGGGCGGCTTTGTCAGCGCGCTACACGTCGAGGTTGGCGACGGACAGCGCGTTCTCCTGGATGAACTCGCGGCGCGGCTCGACCTCGTCGCCCATCAGGCGAGTGAAGAGATCGCCGGCATCCACGGCATCGGAGACCGTGACCCTCAGCAGCGAGCGCGCGTTCGGGTCGAGCGTCGTCTCCCAGAGCTGCTCGGCATTCATTTCGCCGAGCCCCTTGTAGCGCTGCATGCTAAGGCCCTTGCGGCCGGCCGCGAAGACCGCGTCGAGCAGCGCGATCGGTCCGGACAGCACCTGCTGATCGTCCTTGCGCCTCAGCACGGGCGGCGCCGCATAGATCTCCGAGAGCTTCCCGGCATAGCGGGCGATCGCACGTGCATCGGCAGAGTTCAGAAGCGCCATGTCGAGCTGGGCGAACTCCTTCACCCCGCGTACGGTGCGCTCGAAGACGTAACCGCCGGAGAGGCTCGAGGGATCGTTTGTGGGGTTGACGCGCCCGGTCCAGCCGCGCTCGGTCTCTTCCGCGATCGCGTCGAGGCGCGTTGCGACCGTCTCGGCCATAGCCGTGGCCCGCGCCGGGTCGGCCGCGATTTCAGCATTGAGCGCACCGGCGATCGCGGCCTGCTCGACCACGGCGTGATTGTAGCGGGAGTGCAGCCCGTTGATCAGCGAGCGCACGGCCTGCGCATCCTCGACCACGGCATGCAGGTCACGCCCCGTCCGCACTTCGCCCGATGACAGCGTCAGCGACGCCTCGTCGAGGCCGGACGAGATCAGATATTCCTCGAACGCTCCCTCGTCCTTGATGTATTGCGCGCTCTTGCCCCGCGAGACTTTGTAGAGCGGCGGCTGCGCGATGTAGAGGTGACCGCGCTCGATCAGCGTCGGCATTTGCCGGAAGAAGAAGGTCAAGAGCAGCGTGCGAATATGGGCGCCGTCTACGTCGGCGTCCGTCATGATGATGATCTTGTGATAGCGCAGCTTGTCGATATTGAACTCGTCGCTGCCGATCGAGGTGCCGAGCGCGGTGATCAGCGTGCCGATCATCTCCGAGGAAAGCATCCTGTCGAAGCGGGCCCGCTCGACATTGAGGATCTTGCCCCTGAGCGGCAGGATAGCCTGGTTCTGGCGCGAGCGGCCGCCCTTGGCCGAGCCGCCGGCAGAATCACCCTCGACGATGAACAGCTCGGATTTCGCCGGATCGCGTTCCTGGCAATCGGCCAGCTTGCCGGGCAGCGAGGTGATGTCGAGAACGCCCTTGCGGCGAGTGAGCTCGCGCGCCTTGCGCGCCGCCTCGCGTGCCGCGGCGGCCTCGACCACCTTGCCGACCAGCACCTTGGCCTCGGCCGGGTGCTCCTCGAGCCACGTGCCGAGCGTCTCGTTGAGGACCCCCTCGACCGCAGGACGCACCTCGGAGGAGACCAGCTTGTCCTTGGTCTGCGAGGAGAATTTCGGGTCCGGAACCTTGACCGACAGCACCGCCGTCAGCCCCTCGCGGCAATCGTCGCCGGTGAGCTCCACCTTCTCCTTCTTGGAGATGCCCGAATTGGTCGCGTAGCTGGTCACCTGGCGCGTCAGCGCAGCGCGGAACCCGGCGAGATGCGTGCCGCCGTCGCGCTGCGGGATGTTGTTCGTGAAGGCGAGGACGTTCTCGTGGTAGCTGTCGTTCCACCACATCGCGACTTCGACCGTGATGCCTTCGCGCTCGGCCTGGATTGAGATCGGCGCCGAGATCAGCGGCTTCTTGGCTCGGTCCAGATATTTGACGAATTCCTCGAGTCCGCCCTCGTAATGGAGCTCGACCTGCTTCACATCGGCATGCCGCCGGTCGATCAGGATGATGCGAACGCCGGAATTCAGGAAAGCGAGCTCGCGCAGGCGGTGCTCGAGCGTGCCGAAGTCGAATTCGACCTGCGTGAAGGTCTGCGGCGAAGGCAGAAAGGTGATCTCGCTCCCGCTGCGGCCTTCATAGGTGCCCGGCTGCCGATTCGGCTCATAGGTGCCTGTTACCTTGAGCGGCGCGTCCGCGTCGCCATTGGTGAAGCTCATCTCATGGATTTGGCCATCTCGGCGGATCCTCAGCCTCAGCCAACTCGACAAGGCATTGACCACCGACACGCCCACGCCGTGCAGGCCGCCGGAGACCTTGTAGGAATTCTGGTCGAACTTCCCGCCCGCATGGAGCTGGGTCATGATGACCTCGGCCGCCGAGACGCCTTCGGTCGGGTGCAGCGCGGTCGGGATGCCGCGGCCGTTGTCGTTCACCGCGCAGGAGCCGTCCGGGTTCAGCGTCACCGTCACCAGGTCGGCATGGCCGGCCAGTGCCTCGTCGATCGCATTGTCGACGACCTCATAAACCATGTGGTGCAGGCCGGAGCCGTCGTCCGTGTCGCCGATATACATGCCCGGCCGCTTGCGGACCGCATCCAAACCCTTCAAAACCTTGATGGAATCTGCACCGTATTCGGCCGGTTCGCCGTTCGGAATTCCCGACGTTTCGTTCATGAATAGCTTTCTGTAGTTTGCCGCACCCGCCGCGCCTAAAACGGCCCCGAATCAAGCGCCGCCAGATGGTACAGATATAGGCGTTCGGGCCGATTTTTCCAAATCGGGAGACCCGAAATAGGGGCAAAAAACGCTTATTTTGCGACAGGTTGAGCGCCAGCCGAGAGTCGGCGCGGCCCCCTTCCGCCACGCTTCGCGTGGTCCTCTCTCCCGTAAACGGGTGAGGATCCCCGTTGCGGCCGGTCGCTGCTCGGATCCTCTTCTGCGAAGAGGGGGACCACGCGAAGCATGGTGGAGGGGCAAACGCGCCCGATCAAACCGGCCACATGGACGCCTCGATGGACGCGCATTAGATTCTATCTCTGTCCGGAGTTTCCGATGGATACGACGCCCGCCCCTTTCATCCCGCCGGCCCCGAAGCCGCGCAGTTCCCCGCCCTCTTTCTTCGAGATGATCCGGATCGTGTACCGCAACCCGCTGGAGTTGTGGGGCGAGCCTTCCTACAACGAACCATGGATTTCGGTGGGTGGCATCGGCGGGCCGTTGGTGATCGCCAACGATCCCGGACTGATCCGCCACGTGCTGGTGGACAACGCCAGGAACTACAAGCTTGCCACCGTCCGGCAGAAGGTGCTGCGGCCGATCCTGCGCGACGGGCTGCTGACGGCGGAAGGTCAGATCTGGCGCCGCTCCCGCAAGGCGATGGCGCCGGTCTTCACGCCGCGCCACATCTTCGGCTTTGCCGAGCCCATGCTCAAACGCGCCGAGGAATTCGCCGGGCGCTACGAGGCGGTGCTCGGCGAGACCGTCGACATCTCGCGCGACATGACCACCCTCACCTACGAGATCCTGGCTGAAACGCTGTTTTCGGGCGAGATAGCCGGCGGCCCCGGCGACTTCGAACACCAGATCGATCGGCTGTTCGAGACCATGGGCCGGGTCGACCCGCTCGACCTCTTGCGCGCGCCGGACTGGCTGCCGCGCATAACCCATCTGCGCGGCCGCAAGACGATGTCTTATTTCCGCGGGATCGTCGCCAAAACCATGGAGATGCGCAAAGAGCGCATGGCCCGCGATCCCGACGGCGTGCCGGAGGACTTTCTGACGCTCCTTCTACGCGCCGAAGGACTGGACGGACTGTCGCGCAGCGAGATCGAGGACAATCTCATCACCTTCATCGGCGCCGGCCACGAAACGACTGCGCGGGCGCTGGGTTGGACCATCTATATGCTCGCCGAAGCGCCTTTCGAGCGCGATCGAGTGGAGCAGGAACTGAAGGAAGTGCTCTGTGCTGAGCAGGATCCGGCCAAATGGCTGGATTCAATGCCTTTCACCCGCGCCGTTTTCGAAGAGGCTCTGCGTCTTTATCCTCCTGCCCCTTCGATCAACCGAGAGCCCATCGAGACCGACCGCTACCGGGATCTCGTGCTGCCCAGAGGGGCGCAAGTCCTGGTGATGCCCTGGACGATTCATCGCCACCGCAAGCTCTGGGATCGGCCGGACGCCTTCATGCCGGAGCGTTTCCACCCGGAGAACCGCGATAAGATCGATCGTTTCCAGTATCTGCCCTTCGGCGCCGGGCCGCGGGTGTGCATCGGCGCCAGTTTCGCCATGCAGGAGGCGGTCATCGCGCTGGCAGTGCTGCTCTCGCGCTATCGCTTCGATACCGTGACGAACACCAATCCCTGGCCGGTCCAAAAGTTGACAACCCAGCCCGAGGGTGGGCTTCCCATGCGGGTCACCCGCCGCCATCAACATTAGTGAATCTCAGTTTCGGCCCCGAAACGCGTCCTCGACATGGACGGGCCAGCGCCAGGGCAGCACCGCGACCATGTCGAAGCGCATCGAAAGACGTGCGTGGTCCGGCTGGCGGATGAGCCATAAGTCCGCGGCGTTCTCGATACGCTGCTCGGAGTAGCCGCCGATCGCGTCCATCGCCTCGACGAGTGTCGGGCGCGCCTTGACCTCGACGATGGCGACGAGATCCCCGCGCCGGGCGATCAGGTCGATCTCGCCGAGCCTGGTGCGGTAGCGCCGCGCGACGATGCGATAGCCTTTGAGGATCAGCGCGAGCGCAGCAAGCCATTCGCCACGATGGCCGCGACGGTAGGCACCGTAGCGTCGAGATGCCTCGTCAGCCATTGCGCGCCGCCTTGAGCTCGACCAGCCGCCGATAGAGTTCCGGCTTGGCACGGCCGGTCATCTTTGCTGCTTCCGCTGCGGCCCTCGAGGCTGGCATTTCGGCGGAAAGCGCCATCAGGAGGCCATCCAGATCCTCGACCTGAGCCGGTTCGGCCGTCGGGGGGCCAACGCAGACGACGATCTCGCCTTTCGGGGTCGCCGCCTCGCGATAATGGGCCGCCAGTTCGCCGAGCGCGCCGCGGCGCGTTTCCTCGAAGGCCTTGGTCAGCTCGCGCGCGACGACCGCATGCCTGGTTTCGCCAAACACCTCCGCCATGGCGACAAGCGTCTCGCCAAGCCGGTGCGGCGATTCGAAAAAGATCAGCGTCGCAGGCGTCGTCCGCAGCGCTTCGAGCCGGCTCTTTCGCTGACCCGCCTTGGCAGGCAGAAAACCTGCGAACAGAAAGGAGTCGGACGGCAGACCGGAAGCCGTGAGCGCTGCGAGCACCGCCGATGGCCCTGGGATCGGGATCACCTTGACACCCGCCGCAAGCGCGCGCTCGACCAGCCGGTAGCCGGGGTCCGAGACGAGAGGAGTTCCCGCGTCCGAAACCAGCGCGACGCTCCTGCCTTCCGCCAAAGCAGCAATCAGGCGCGGGCCGGCCTCGTCGGCATTGTGCTCATGATAGGGCGTCGGCCGCTTGCGAATGCCATAGCGATCGAGGAGCACGCGCGTGACGCGCGTATCCTCCGCAGCGACGATTTCGGCAGCGGCAAGTGTTTCGAGAGCGCGGATCGTGATATCGGCGAGATTGCCGATCGGGGTCGCGACAAGATAAAGAGCAGGCGCCAGCGGGCGCGCAGCTACCTCGGCTTGCGCGATCACGAAGCTTCGGACCTGCTTCTCGTCTTCGGTCTGTCTGCGTCTTTCCGTCTCGGTCATGCGCGTTCTTTGACATGTCGGGGCGCCGGTTGCAAAATCTGGCCGCAGCTCGATGGGTGCGGCGCTCAGGCAAGGGGTATATGGGTTTGGAATTTCGTGCCGCGCGACTTGCTGTCGCCGCCGCTTTGCTGCTGTCGGCCTGCGAAACGGTCCCCTTCGGCCTTCCTCAACCGTCGCAACCCGACCCGCCCCCGGCCATCACGCTGCCGCCGGCAAAAGGCGAGATCATCGGTACAGGCCCGGTCCGCATCGCCGTGCTGCTGCCGATGACGGCACCGGGGAACGGCAGCCGAATAGCAACCGAGTTCCGCAATGCAGCGAAGATGGCGGCCGAGGAATTCGGCCAGCAGACCATCGAACTCGTGGTGAAGGATACCGCCGGCAAACCCGAGCAGGCGCTAGCCACGGCAAGCGAAGCCGGCGCGGAGGGCTCTTCCGCGGTGCTCGGCCCGCTCTTTGCCGCCGAGGTGACACAGGCCGCCACGGTGCTGCGGCCTGCCAACAAGATCGACATCGCCTTCTCGTCGGATGGCAATGTCGCGGGCGGCGGCACATACCTCAACTCCTTTTTGCCGGAGGGGATCGTCGATCGCGGCGTGAGCTTTGCAATCATGCGCGGATACCGCAGCTTCGTAGCGCTGCTGCCGAACGGCCCGGCCGGTGATGTCGCCGAGAACCAGCTCAAGCGCACACTCGCGGCGAACGGCGGAACTCTCATCCAGTCGGCGCGCTACGACTATGACGACAGCTCGCTGCAAGTCGCGGCATCCTCGATCGCTCAAGCCGCCGGACAGGCGCAGGCGATCTTCATTCCCGACGGCGGCAGCAGCCCGAATGCCGTCGCCGCGGCGCTGAGGTCCAGCGGGGTCGACCTCGCCTCGAAGAAGCTGATCGGCACGGGTCAGTGGACGACTTCGAACCTTACCGACCCCGCGCTCGTCGGCGCCTGGTTCGCTGATGCCGATCAGACCAGGCTCGCGACCTACAAAACGCGCTACCGCGAGAAGTTCGGTGCCGATCCCTCCATCAACTCGGCCCTCGCCTATGACACGGTCGCCATGGTCGCCGGCATCGTCAAGCGGTACGGGGCGGCCGGCTTCACCAGACCGGTGATCGAGGAGCCAGCTGGCTATTCAGGCTATACGGGGGTCTTCCGCTTTCTCTCCAATGGCACGCCGGAGCGCGGCTACGCCGTCTACGAAGTCGGCGCCGGCGGCGCGATGACGATCGTCAGCCCTGCGCCGACAAGCTTCGGGCGGAGCTGAGCAAAGCTGGAGCAGGATGAATTGCAGTGGCATCATTCATCCGGTGCGCGACCATGCTCTACCGCGCCAGATCGGCCACTACCGCATCCAGCACGATCATGCCGGCCGGCGTTGCGCGCAGCCGCGAATTGCCGATCTGCTCGATCAGCCCTTCCTCCTGCAGGATCGACAGCCGGGGCGCGTTGAACGGCTTGCCGGCAAGCTCCTCGTAACGGGCAAGATCGATGCCTTCGGCAAGCCGCAGACCCATCAGCAGGAATTCATCGATCTCTTCAGAACGGGTGAGCGTCTCGCCGCCGGTTACGCCATGGCCCTTCGCCTCGACAAGGTTAAGCCAGGTCTCCGGCACCTTTTCGGTCATCGTCACAACGCGCATGCGGTTTTCGATGAAACGGCCATGCGCGCCCGGTCCGGCCCCGACATATTCGCCATAGCGCCAATAGGTGAGGTTGTGGCGGCTCTCAGCGCCCGGCCTGGCGTGGTTTGAGATTTCGTAAGCCGGCAAACCGTGCGCAGCGGTGACCTCCTGCGTTACCGTATAGAGCTCGGCGGCCGCGTCAGGCTCGGGGATCGCGAACTTCTTCGCCGCATGCAAGGCATGGAACGGCGTGCCCTCTTCGATCGTGAGCTGGTAAAGCGAGAGGTGGTCGACCGCATGACCGATGGCCTGCTTGAGCTCGGCCTCCCAGGCCTCGGGCTGCTGGCCAGGGCGCGCATAGATAAGGTCGAAGGAAAGCCGTGGGAAAATCTCGCGGGCCAGCGCGATCGCGATGAGCGCCTCGTCGACATTGTGCAGCCGGCCCAAAAATTTCAGGTCGGCATCGTTCAGCGCCTGCACACCCAGCGAGACGCGGTTGACGCCGGCCGCGCGATAGCCACGGAAGCGCGAAGCTTCCACGGAAGACGGGTTGGCCTCCAGCGTGACCTCGGCGCCCTCTGCCAGGGTCCAATTACTTGCCACTGCATCGAGCACGGCACCGACTGTCTCCGGCTTCATCAAGGACGGCGTGCCGCCGCCGAGGAAGATACTGGTGACGGTACGCGGCCCGGTGCGGTCGCGCATGGCGGCGAGCTCCTTCGCGAAGGCCGCGGCGAAACGCTCCTGGTCAACCGGCTGATGGCGGACGTGGCTGTTGAAGTCGCAATAGGGGCATTTGGCCGCACAGAACGGCCAATGGATATAGACGCCGAAGCCGGGATCGTTCATCTCGACCCAAGCCTCGCCCGGGCAAATTTCTGGAAGGCGCGAGCGCGGTGCGAGAGTGCATTCGCTTCACCCGGCTTCCAGCCATGCTTCTGCTCGGCAGTCATCTCTCCGAACGTTTTGTCGTAGCCATTCGGCATGAACACCGGATCGTAGCCGAAGCCCAACTCGCCGCGCGGCGGCCAGACGAGATGGCCCTCGGCCTCGCCGCGATAATATTCCGCGTAACCATCGGGCCAGCATAGACAAAAGACCGCAACGAAGCGCGCTGTGCGGTCCTTAGGCTCGAGCGCGCCCTTCTCGCGCAAGAGATCTTCGACCTTCTGCATGGCGATGCCGAAATCGCGCTTGCCGTCGGGGGTTTCCGCCCAGTTGGCCGTATAGACGCCGGGCTGGCCGCCAAGCGCATCGGCACACATTCCGGAATCGTCCGAGAGCGCCGGCAGGCCGGTGGCGACGGCAGCCGCGTGTGCCTTGATATAGGCATTCTCCTCGAAGGTCGTCCCGGTCTCGTCCGGCTCGGGCAGGTCGTATTCGGCGGCCGAGCGGGCCTCCAGCCCGAACGGACCGATCAGATCTGCGATCTCCCTGAGCTTACCGGAATTGTGGCTGGCGACGACGATCCGCCGTCCGGAGAGGTCATGCTTGGCATGCATCAATCAGAGGCCCCAGATGCGTGGCTCGGCGAATTCCAGCGAATTGCCGGAAGGATCGCGGAAATAGATGGAGCGGCCGCCCTGCGGCCATTCGAAATCGGCCTCGACCGCGGTGCCCTTGGCTGTGAGCACGGCTTTCCAGCGCTCGATCTCCTCCGCAGTCGCGGAAAAGCAGAGATGGCCCGGTCCGCGGGAGCCGTGTGGCGGGACCGGCAGCTTTGCGTCGGGCGCAGGCGGCACTTCGGTGGCTTCTGCATTGAAGATGAGGAGGATGCCATTACCGCAGCGGAAGAAGGCGTGACGGCCCTCGACTTTTCCGACCAGGGCGAGGCCGAGCACATCACGGTAGAAGGCTTCGGCGGCAACGAGATCGGTCACGTAAAGGGCGGATTCGAGGATGGTCGAGGGAGTCATAGTGTGCTCTCCTTCGGAACAGTCAGCTCCTTACGTTGCCCCCCTCTGTCCTGAGCCTGTCGAAGGGGCCGGACATCTCCTCCCCTGCGGGGGAGATGTCCGGCCCCTTCGACAGGCTCAGGACAGAGGGGGGCGCGAAAGGGCGTAAGCATTTTGCAGAAAGGCCTACTCCACCGCCATCTTCTGCAGATCTACCAGCCGTGCGATGCCCTTGCGTGCCAAAGCCATCAGCTTAAGGAACTGCTCCTCGCTGAACGGTTCGCCTTCGGCGGTGCCCTGCACCTCGACGAGCCCGCCCTTGCCAGTCATCACGAAATTGGCGTCGGTGCCGGCGGCTGAATCCTCCGCATAGTCGAGATCGATCACGGGAGCGCCGTCGAAAATGCCGCAGGAGATCGCGGCGACGTGGTCCTTCAACACCCTGGACACGCTCGCCATTTGCCGCGCCTCCATCCAGGCAAGGCAATCGTGCAGCGCTATCCAGCCGCCTGTGATGGAGGCCGTGCGTGTGCCGCCGTCGGCCTGGATGACATCACAATCGACGGTGATCTGCTGCTCGCCGAGCGCCTGCAGGTCCACGACGGCGCGCAGCGAGCGGCCGATCAGGCGCTGGATCTCCAGCGTCCGGCCACCCTGTTTGCCGGTCGATGCCTCGCGGCGCATGCGCTCGCCGGTCGAACGCGGCAGCATGCCGTATTCGGCCGTCACCCAGCCCTTGCCCGAATTGCGCATCCAGTTCGGCACCTTCTCTTCAAGGCTGGCGGTGCAGAGCACATGCGTATCGCCAAATTTGACGAGGCAGGAGCCTTCCGCGTGCTTGGAAACGCCGCGCTCGAAGGAAATGGCGCGCATCTCGTCCGGTTGCCGCTTCGATGGCCGCATATCTGAAATCCTGTTCAGGGAATCGTCGCGGGCTTGTAGCCCTCCAAGGCGCGCTGCGCAAAGGAAAACGCCGCCGGCCTAGTGTCCCGATTCTGAAATTCGCTTGAGTTTGAGATAGGGCTCAGGGCGAATTTCAGAATCTCAGGGACACTAGCAACTTATTGAGTCCTAGTGTCGTTTTGATTTCAAAGTTCGTTCAGAGCCCGATATCAAAATGAGGCGAACTTCGAAATCTCGACACTAGCCCGAGGTTGTGTTCGCTTTCCCGCTGGCTATATCCTTGCTGTGTTGCTCCACCACCGGATGCCATGGCCAGAATCGATCCCGACCAGACCCTCCAAACCCTCGACGCGCGCTCGCGCGACATCTTCCGTGTAATCGTCGAAAGCTACCTGCGTGACGGCGAGCCGCTCGGCTCGCGCAACCTGTCGCGCGTGCTGCCGGTCAGCCTGTCGCCGGCGACCATACGCAATGTGATGAGCGACCTCGAGCAGCTCGGCTTGATCTATGCGCCGCACATATCGGCCGGCAGGCTGCCGACGCAGCGCGGCCTGCGCTTCTTCGTAGACGCCTTCATGGAGATCGGCGATCTCAGCGACGACGAGCGCCGCTCGATCGAGGCGCAAGTGAAGGCATCGGGCAGCGGCGCCTCGCTGGAGCATATGCTGACCGAGGCGAGCCAGATGCTGTCCGGCATGTCGCGCGGCGCCGGCCTTGTCGTCGCTGCGAAGAACGAAGTGCCCCTCAAGCATATCGAGTTCATCCAGCTCGAGCCGACCAAGGCGCTCGCCGTGCTGGTCTCGCAGAACGGCGACGTCGAGAACCGCATCGTCGAGCTGCCCCTCGGCACGACGGCCTCGCAGCTTCAAGAGGCCACGAACTTTCTCAACGCGCATATCCATGGCCGTACGCTCGCCGAGGCCAAGACGAGCATCTCGAGGCTGAAGGAGGAGACGAAGGCTGCGCTCGACACGCTGTCCCAGGAGCTCGTCGAGAAGGGGCTGGCTGTCTGGGCCGGCTCCGAGGGCGGCCTGCCGGCGCGGCTCATCGTACGCGGCCGCGCCAATCTCCTGGAAAATGTGACGGCGCAGGCCGATATCGACCTTCTGAGGCATCTGTTCGAGGATCTCGAGAACCAGGAAGGGGTGATCCAGCTCCTCGACCTCGCCGAGCAAGGCTCCGGCGTGCGCATATTCATCGGTTCGGAGAACAAGCTCTTCTCGTTATCGGGCTCCTCGCTGATCGTCGCCCCTTACCGGGACAAGGAAGCGCGGGTGATCGGTGCGCTCGGCGTGATCGGGCCGACAAGGCTCAACTATGCTCGCATCGTGCCGATGGTGGACTATACCGCGCAGATGGTGAGCCGGATGCTGCGGTAGGCTCGGCAAAGGAGGTGCGATGTTCGGCCTGATCGGAAAAATGAGAGCCAACGCCGGCCAGCGGGATGCCTTGCTTGGGCTTCTGCTCGGGAGCACCAAGCAGATGCCTGGCTGCCTGAGCTATATCGTGGCCAAGGACACGGCGGATGCCGACGTCATCTGGGTCACCGAAGTCTGGGACAATGCTGAAAGCCACAAGGCATCGCTGTCCTTGCCGGCGGTACAGGCTGCGATTGCGACGGCGCGGCCGCTGATCGCTGGTTTCGAATCCCAAGTCATGACGGAGCCGGTCGGCGGCGTCGGCATAACCAGTCTTTGAATGGACCTGCTGCCTGATCAAAGCTATCGCAGGCTCGCGATAGGAATGGAATCCCCTTAGTGCCTTGATTTTTGTCGCCTGAATCTCGATATCGGGCGCAATTTTCTGGACCACCCACGAGAGAGATGACAGACACGCGATGAGCGACAAGTCGAACGAAGAGCGATTTTCCGAAGGACAGCCTGAGAACGGCAACAATACCCCTGCGAACGACACCGGCGATTATGAGGTCGTCGTCAAGCTGCTGAAGGAAAACGAGGAACTGAAGGATCGTGCGCTGCGCGTTGCCGCGGAGATGGAGAATCTGCGCAAGCGGACCGCGCGAGACGTGCATGACGCCCGCAGCTACGCCATCGCCGCGTTCGCGCGCGACATGCTTTCGGTTTCCGACAATCTGCGCCGCGCACTTGAGGCCGTCCCCGATGACGCGAAGGCCTCGGCCGACGCCGGGTTCAAGGCGCTGATCGAGGGCGTCGACATCACCGAGCGCGCGATGCTTTCCGCGCTGGAACGGCACGGCGTGAAGAAACTCTATCCCGAGGGGGAGAGGTTCGATCCGAACTTCCACCAGGCGATGTTCGAGGTGCCGAATCCGGACGTGCCGGCCAATACCGTGGTGCAGGTCGTGCAGGCGGGCTACTCGATCGGCGATCGGGTGCTGAGGCCGGCGATGGTCGGAGTCGCCAAGGGCGGCCCTAAACCTGCCGCTGCGGAAAACAAGTCGAAAGCCGCTGAAGCCGAAGCACCGGCCGAGCCGGGACCGGTGAATGAGCAGGCCGAGAAGGACGCCTGACCCAGCCGGAATTTAGGCCGGCGCGCTTCCTACCTTACCCCGGCGCAGCCCTGGAGCGGCTGACGCCCGGATAAATCCGGGATGCCGCTCTATCCATTTGTTTTTGCCGCATTTGTGCAACGCCAAGTGATTCCACTTGGCTGCAAAATGCTCTAGCGAAGGCGGCCATGGTCGACCTCCTGGTAACCTACATGGAGATGACGGAGCCGCCGCCAGCGGCTCCCAAATCTTCGCCGGACTCCAGCCTGAGGGTTGAACGGGAGCGGCTTGGCCGCACCGATTACATGACGCTCTACAGAGCCGTCGGGGAGCCGCTTCAGTGGGACGAGCGGCTCAGAGTGGAGCCCGAGACGCTCGATCGTTTGCTCACCGTTCCCTCGACCCATATTCACGTCCTCCGCTTGAATGGGGAGGCAATTGGATTTTGCGAGTTCGCCAGGGTCGGCGAGCCGGAGGTGGAATTGGTCCATTTCGGGCTGGTCCCGGCCGTGCAAGGCAAGGGTTTCGGTCCTTACCTGCTGGATCACGCGTTGCGCCGGTGTTGGCAGCATTCGCCCAACCGAATTTGGCTGCACACAGATACGAACGACCACCCGAGCGCGGTCCCGGTTTACGCAAAGGCCGGCTTTCGCCCGTTTCTGCAGCGTATCGAGACTTTTCCCGGCTGACGAAAGCGTTCGCCTACCAGAGGACTAAAGCAGTCCCGCCCTTTGCGCTTCTTCGCGCAAATTCTGGCGCGGGCGTGGCCCGATCTGCTGGATGCAGAGGCCGGCCGCAAGGGAGCCGAGCCGTGCGCAGTCGGTAAGGCTGCGGCCATTTGTATAGCCGAACAGGAAGCCGGCGGCATAAAGGTCGCCGGCGCCGGTCGTGTCGACCAGCCTCTCGATCTCGATCGCCGGAACGGCTGCGGTCTCGCTCGACGAGACCACCACGGAACCCTTTTCCGAGCGCGTGACCGCCGCGAGCTTGCAATCCTTGCGGATCAGATCGAGCGCGGTCTCGAAAGACGAGGTCTGGTAGAGCGACTTCACCTCGCTTTCATTGGCAAACACGATATCGACGGTCTTCGACCGCATCAGGTCGAGGAATTCGCTGCGGTAACGGTCGACGCAGAAGGGATCGGACAAGGTCATCGATACCTCGCGTCCGGCGGCGTGGGCATGCTGCGCAGTGAGCCGGATCGCCTCCTTGGCGCGCGGCGGATCCCACAGATACCCTTCGAAATAGGTGACCTTGGCGGCGGCTGCCTTGTCCGCCTCGACGTCCTCCGGGCCAAGCTCGATACAGGCGCCGAGATAGGTGTTCATCGAGCGCTCGCCATCCGGGGTGACGAAAATCATCGAGGTGGCGGTCGGCGGATTGCCGGCGAGTGGCTTGGTGTCGAAGGCGACGCCTTGCGCCCGGATATCGTGCCGATAGATGTCACCGAGCTTGTCGTTCGAGACTTTGCCGAAGAAGGCGGCGGTGCCGCCGAAGCTTGCCACGCCCGCAGCCGTATTGCCGGCGCAGCCACCCGAGGCTTCGATCGCCGGCCCCATATGGCTGTAGAGCAGGGCCGAACGCTCAGCATCGACAAGGTTCATCGCGCCCTTGATGATACCGTGCTCGACGAGAAAGGCGTCGTCGCACTCGGCAAGGATGTCGACGATCGCATTGCCGATGCACAACACGTCGTATTGGCTCATCCGGTTCTCCGCAGCCGCAACCCCGCTTCACCGAACGGGCCGGGCGCGGGTCTACCGATTTCGTGGGGCAATTCAAGTCTGGATGCTGGTTTTCTTGCGCCGGCCGGGGTGCTCGACTATTTCGAGAGCGGTCCGACGGAGACCTCGATGATCCTCAGTGCTGCGCATGCTGCGCTCCGCAACCTGTTTTCCCCAGAGCTCCGCACAGTCTTCTTCAAGACTTTCGGACTGACGTTGATCGCGCTGATCGCCTTGTGGTTCGGGTTGAAGGAAGTTTTCGACTGGCTGGCGCTGCCGTGGATCGACACGCTCCTGCCTGGCTTGCCGTCCTGGGCCGGCTGGCTGACCTTCATAGCAGCGATCCTGGCCGGCATCGGCCTGGCTGTAGCGCTTGCATTGCTCGTCGCGCCGGTGACTGCGGCGATTGCCGGGCTTTTCCTCGACGACGTCGCCGAGGCGGTCGAGCGCATTGATTACCCGGCCGATCCGCCCGGCGTAGCGCTGCCCATCGGCCGGGCTCTTATGCAGTCGCTCAAATTCTTCGGCGTGGTAATCCTGGGCAACATCGTTGCGTTGCTCTTGCTGCTGGTTCCCGGCGTCAATATCGTCGCCTTCTTCGTCGTCAACGGCTACCTGCTCGGCCGCGAATTCTTCGAATTCGCGGCAATGCGCCATCTGGCTCAAGAGGACGCAAAGGCCTTGCGCCGGAGGCACTCGCTCACGGTCTTCCTCGCAGGCCTGCTGATTGCCGCCTTCGTCTCCGTTCCTCTGCTCAACCTGCTTGCGCCGCTCTTCTCCGCGGCGATGATGGTGCATCTTTTCAAGATGCTGTCCGCCGGCGATCCGAAGATCGCGGCCAAGGCAACGGCGCTTCGCCAGGCGGCTTAGGAAAACGGCCTTCAAGCCGGCTCGAGAGCGAGCGGCGCAATCGGTACGAGCGGCGCGGGAACCGAGCTTGTCTTCTCCGGATATTTGCAGAGATCGGCGATGATGCACCGCTCGCATTCGGGTCGGCGCGCCTTGCAGACATAGCGTCCATGCAGGATCAGCCAATGATGCGCGTGCCGGAGATATTCCGACGGAATGACCTTGATCAGCCCTTGCTCGACCTCGTCCGGCGTTTTGCCCGGCGCGAGCCCCAGCCGGTTGCCGAGCCGGAAGATATGCGTGTCGACAGCAAGCGTCGACTGCCCAAAGGCCGTGTTCAGCACGACATTCGCGGTCTTGCGGCCGACGCCCGGTAGCTTGACGAGTTCCTCCTGCGTGTCCGGCACCTTGCCGCCATGCTCACTGATCAGCGCCTGCGAGAGGGCAATCACATTCTTAGCCTTGGCGCGCCAGAGCCCGATGGTGCGGATGTAGCTGGCAAGCTTCTCCTCGCCCAGTGCGACCATCCTTTCAGGCGTGTCGGCGACCGCGAACAGCTCCTTGGTCGCCTTGTTGACGCCGACGTCGGTCGCCTGCGCCGACAGGACGACGGCAACCAGCAGCGTAAAAGGATTGACATAGGCAAGCTCGCCTTTCGGCTCCGGCCGCTGCACGGAAAAGCGGCGGAATATCTCGCGCACCTCGTCAGGCGTATAGAGCGACCGGCGCCGCGCCTGACGCGGGCGCGGCTTGGAGCTGGCGCTGTGCCGTTTCCTGGCCGGCACAGCGTTTTTCGTCTTGGGCTTCGGCATGTCTTCTCTATATTCTCGGTCTATGGACGAGACAAACAGGCAGCGCTCACCGGACGAGCCTTTCTTCAGCGCGCTGCTCACGCCGCACCGCTCGCTAGGCCGCACCGGCTTCATCATCTTGATGGGCGCACTGCTGCTCGGTTGGGTCGTCACCGGCGTGATTTTCCTGTCGCATGGTGCCTGGCCGGTGTTCGGCTTCTTCGGCCTCGATGTGCTGCTCGTCTATATTGCGTTCAGGGTGAACTACCGCGCTGCCCGCGCTCGCGAAGAAGTCTCGGTCTCGCGCATCGCGCTCGACATCCGCAAGACCGCGCCTTCGGGACGCACGGAGGAGCACCGCTTCAACCCGTTCTGGGCGCGCTTTTCGGTCGCTCGCCATCAGGAGATCGGCATCACCCGCATGCTGGTCGAAGGCCAGGGCCGCTCGGTGCCGATCGGCAGCTTCCTCAACCCTGACGACCGCGAAAGCTTCGCCACAGCCTTTTCGCAGGCGCTGGCAACAGCGAAAGCTCGCTAAGGACTATTCCCCGAAATCATCTTCACCGTAGTCGCGTCCGGCGTGAAACACGCGTGCGATGCGGACGCGGTCACCTTCGACGCGATAAGCAATCGTGGCTGGGCGCTCGAAGACAAGCACACGGACTCCCGGCGCAAGGTCCTCCCGCGGTGCGCCCCGCCAAGGGAATGTCGCGAGGCTGAGACATGCTGCCTCTATCCGGGCCACGTAGTTGCCGGCCGTCTCCAGCCCGGTCTTGTCTGCAATGTATGAATAGATTTCAAAGAGGTCTTGCTCGGCTTCCGGCCGAAAGGTGACCTCAAGCGTCATGTCCGGCGTCCCGGAGCCGCTTTTCGTGATGAGCGCGCAATTTCCGGAAGACGTCCGACGCTGGAACGTCCGGTCCCTCGCTTTCAAGCGCTGCGCTGATTTTGCGACGCATGATCTCGTTGAGCGCCGCCTCTTCGCGGTCGAGCGCCCGAAGCGCAGCACGCATCACCTCGCTTGCCGAAGCATAGGCCCCGCTCTCGAGGCGAGCGTCAAGACTTGCCTGCTGCTTGCCAAGCGTCACGGTTATTGGCTTGCTGGTGCGCATCGCTCCTTCCTTTCCCTGCATTACAGTGTCATACTGGCTAACCGATGTCCAGGCAGGAATCGGGTGGAGATGAGGACGGCCAGAAACGATATTGGCGTTCAAGGAGACAGAGCCATGAACGCACAGACAGCAGTCATGCATAAGGACATCACCCCGGTTGACGCAGATTATGAAATCGTGCGTCGCTGCATCGAGAAGATCAGCCTGGACTATCGCGACCAGCCGTCACTGGAGACGCTGGCCGCCGAGGTCGGGGAAACTCCGACCGGGCTGCAAAAGCTGTTTACTCGATGGGCCGGCCTCAGCCCGAAGGCCTTCCTGCAGGCGGTGACGCTGAGCCATGCCCGCAAGCTGCTCGACCAGGGCATGCCTTTGCTCGAAACCTCTTACGAGGTCGGCATGTCGGGCCCCGGCCGCCTGCACGACCTGTTCGTAACCCACGAGGCCATGTCGCCGGGCGACTACAAGACGCGCGGCGCAGGCATCACCATCCGGTACGGCTTCCACCTGTCGCCCTTCGGCGTTGCGCTGATCATGGTGACCGACCGCGGGCTTGCCGGTCTCGCCTTCAACGATGCCGGCAATGAGCGCGCGGCTTTTGCGGACATGAGCAGCCGCTGGCCGAACGCAACCTATGTCGAGGACATGGCGGCGACGGCGCCTTACGCCGCCCGCATCTTCAACCCGCAGAATTGGCGGCCCGACCAGCCGCTGCGCGTGGTCATGATCGGAACCGATTTCCAGCTCCGCGTCTGGGACGCGCTCCTCAAGATTCCCATGGGCCAGGCGCGCAGCTATTCCGCGATCGCCGCCGAGATCGGCGCGCCGTCGGCAAGCCGCGCTGTGGGGGCCGCCGTCGGGGCGAACCCGCTTTGCTTCGTGGTGCCCTGTCACCGCGCGATCGGCAAATCCGGCGCCCTCACCGGCTACCACTGGGGCTTGACCCGCAAGCGCGCGATCCTCGGCTGGGAGGCGGGGCAGCTCGCGGCACATTCCGCGGCCTGACGGATGCCGACCAGTTGCACGAAGGCGTAGCTGAAGCACCGCCCCTCCGGATTGCCCGGCGGACGCCATCGAGGACATGTGCTTGCATTCCGCCCGGCCACGGAGAATGATCCGCGTCCCGCCACCGTAACGCAGCCGAGGAAACGATGTCGCTCGAACTCTACGCCGCCTATCTGGTCGCCTGCCTGATCATCATCATTGTGCCGGGGCCCACCGTCACGCTTATCCTCGCAAACAGCATGCGCCACGGGACGCGCGCCGGTCTCGCCAATGTCGCCGGCGGCCAGTTCGGCATCGCCCTGATGATCGCCATCGTCGGCATCGGCCTCACCTCGCTGATCGAGGGCATGGGCCACTGGTTCGAGTGGCTGAGGCTGCTTGGCGCCGCCTATCTGATCTGGATCGGCATCCAGCTGTTCCGTTCCAAGGGCAAGCTCGATCCCGACGGCGCGCCGGTGGCGCCGCGCGGCGGCTTCGCACTGCAGGGTTTTCTCGTCGCCGTCAGCAACCCCAAGACCTTGGTGTTCTTCGGCGCCTTCTTCCCGCAATTCATCGATCCGGCCGGCAATCATGCCCTGCAGATCGCCGTCATGGGCGCGACCGCGCTGGTCTTCGCCGCGGCGTCGGACAGTACCTATGCGATCCTTGGCGGCCGCGCGGGACGCGTGCTCACCGCCCGCCGCGTGAAGCTCCTCAACCGGATCAGCGGCAGCTTCCTCGTTGGAGGCGGATTGTGGCTGGCCTTTTCGAGGGCGAAGTAGAGTTCGTTAAGCCTCGGCAAAACATACACTTGAAGCGTCTCGTCCCGCGGCTCAAATAGTGAGCGTGGCAAGCACAAATCTTACGGCGAAGATCGCACTCATGGTGCTCCGGGAAAATTTCCGCGGCATCATTATCGTTAGTACGATTCTTGCAGTGTGTTTTCTTCTGGTCGCTACTCCGATCGTGTTGCGTAGCAGCCCTGTCGTTCAGACAACTCAAGTGAGAGGCACCCTCGAAAGCGTCCTCACACTGCCTCTGGATCCTAAAAGCTCGGCGGGGCGGGGGTTCCAGTATCGCTATGGAATCCGCTTACACGACGACGGTGCCGTGGTATTCGCCGACGATGATCTGGACCGGCCGCACATCATCGGCTCAGAAGTTATCCTCGAGCGGCAGCACCGCCAGAATGGCATCAACACCTACCGTCTACTCGGCAACGGAGGTCGAGTCTAAGCTTTGCTCTCCGCCGATTTGGAGAAGTCGCCGACTTCCGCGTCGGCAATAGCCAGCCAGGCATCGCGTGCGATGAGGAGCGTTGCGATGTTGCGCCCGGTGCCGCAGACGATCTCGTCGAGCAGCGTAGCCGCACGATCGACTAGCACGCGCGCGCCGTTGATCGGCAGCGGCACCACGCCACCTGGCTCCATGTCGAGCCTCTTCTTGACCCAGTCGGCCTCGGCTAGCCTCAAATCGGCTCGCCGCATGCCGAGGGCGTCGGCGATCTTCTTGTAGTCGGCGCGATCGGCCGCACGGAGCGCCACGATCGCCAAGCTGTCCCCTGGTCCGCGGAAGGTGAGCCCCTTGACCATGTCAGGGATGCGCTCGGGCAAGATCTCCCTGGCGTCGTCGAAAGAGATAAGCGGACGATGCTCGATGGTCGCGAAGGCTACTCCGCGCTCTTCCAGGAAGTGCCTGACCAGCGGACTCAAGGCTATAGCCTGGCTAGACGCTCAACCAGGAGCGCGAAGAAGCCGCCGGCATCGATGTCGCGCAGGACGAGGGCGTTTTTCGGCCGCTTCGAAACGCCCCACCAGTCGACGACCGTCATGCCCATGGTGAGCTCGGACGCCGTCTCGACGACGACGTTCACCTCGCGCCCCCTGAAGAGCTCGGGCTTCAGCAGATAGGCGATCACGCACGGATCGTGCAGCGGCCCGCCTTCGGTGCCGTATTTCTCCTCGTCGAAACGCTCGAAGAATTCGAGCATCTCCGCGGTCGCGATGCCGACTCTTGTGCCGAGCTCGCGGAAGGCGGCGATGCGCTTGCCCGTCGTCAGCGCCTTGTGGGTGACGTCGAGCGGCATGACGACGATCGGAACGCCGGATCTGAACACGACATCGGCGGCGTGCGGGTCGACATAGATGTTGAACTCGGCGGCAGGCGTGGTGTTGCCGCCTTCGAAGAAGCCGCCGCCCATCAGCACGATCCGCTTGATCCGCGAGACGATCTTCGGCTCCCGGATCATGGCAAGCGCGACATTGGTGAGGGGTCCGAGCGGGCAGAGCGTCACCGTGCCGCTCTCCTCGCTCATCAGCGTCTCGACAATGAAATCGACCGCGTGCTGCGTCTGCAGCGGCATCGTCGGCTCGGGCAGATCGGGGCCGTTGAGGCCCGTCTGCCCATGCACCTGCTCGGCCGTCACAAGCGGACGAACCAGTGGGCGGACAGCGCCGGCGAAGACCTTGGTGTCAGTCTTGCCGGCGAGCTCGCAGACCTTGCGGGCATTCTTTTCCGTGAGGCTGAGCGGAACGTTGCCGGCGACCGCTGTGATGCCGAGCACGTCGAGTTCCGGGCTCGCGAGCGCAAGCAGGATTGCGACGGCGTCGTCCTGTCCCGGATCGGTGTCGATGATGATTTTTTCAGGCGCGGACATGCGATCCCCCAAGCTTTTGTTGTCTCTTGAACTTATTTGCGGCGCGGACCATATCAGCATCATCGGGAAAAATGCCACCTGGGTTTCTCCCTTTTTCGTCGCTCCAAGGAGGACAAAAAGATGTCGCGCATAACGCCGTTCTCGAGCCCGCTTCTGCTCGGCTTCGATGCCGTCGAGAAGACGCTCGAGAGGCTCGCCAAGAATGGCGACAGTTACCCGCCCTACAACATCGAAAGGTTCCGTGGGACCGAAGGATCTGCGGAAAGGCTGCGAATTACGCTCGCAGTCGCGGGCTTCTGCGATGCAGACCTGGAGGTGTTTACCGAAGAGAATCAGCTGATCGTCCGCGGCCGGCAGACTGACGATACCGAGCGGGAATATCTGCATCGAGGTATCGCCGCCCGCCAGTTCCAGCGGACCTTCGTTCTTGCAGACGGCATGCGTGTTGCCGGCGCGGAACTGAAGAATGGGCTGCTTGCGATCGATCTCGATCGCCCGGAGCCGGAGCGGCTGGTACGGAAAATAAACATTTCGGTGAAAGACTGAATTTTCACCGATTAGCTCTGAAACGGGACGGCCGGTTTCGGCGTTCCGTCGGTAAGGAGGCTGATATGGCTACCATCGAATTCAGAAACTCGATCACACAGGCCGAACTCGCTACTCTCGGCGAGGGATCGGTAGCCTATGTGCGCGAGATGGAGAGCGACGACCTGAAGGGCAAGTTTCCGGGTCTTCCCGAAATCGCCCCTGGCACAAAGCTTTGGGCCCTGTTCGCCGCCAACGGTCAACCCATCCTGTTGTCGGACCAGCGCGAGCGGGCAATTGCGGGCGCTTTTGCCAATGACCTCGTGACCGTCGCGATCCACTGATCCGGCAGGCTTGGAACGGAAAAGGGCGGCAAACCGCCGCCCCTCAATCCCTTACACTTTCCTCAAATAATCAGGCAGCGTGGGACGTCGGCGCAGCCGAAAGCAGCGCATGGATCGCACTGGCATCCCGGGTGCCGCGGATCTTGGCTACCGTGTCGGCGTCGCGTAGCACGCGCGCAATCCGTGACAGCGCCTTCAGGTGATCGGCGCCCGCTCCTTCGGGCGCGAGCAGCAGGAAAACCAGATCAACCGGCTGGTCGTCCAGCGCCTCGAAATCCACCGGCGTCTCCAGCCGCGCAAACACGCCGGTAATGCGCTTCACGCCGGCGAGTTTGCCATGCGGAATGGCGATACCGTTGCCCACCCCGGTGGAACCCAGCCGCTCGCGCTGCAGAATAGTGTCGAAAATCTCTCTCTCCGGCAGCCCGGTGAAACCGGCAGCCTTTTCCGAGAGCATCTGCAAGAGCTGTTTCTTGGAATTCGCCTTCGAGGCCGGCAGGATTGCCGACGCCTCGATCAGATCGCTAAGATCCATGCTTTTCGCATCCTTTACGCGCCCCGCATATGCTGCCGAACCCCTACGCCCGCAGCAAATCGGGGTGATTATTTTCTATGCCTTGGAAGCTGCTGACGTATCGATCCAACCAATATTGCCGTCCGATCGACGGTAGACGATGCTCACATGATCGTTTCCGGCATTGCGAAATATATAGACTGGGCTTTGCTTCGCATCGAGCGCTGTGACCGCCTCTGCCACGGTCATGCTCGTCAGCGTCTCCGGCTGCTCGGCGATGACGGCCGGCGCGGGTCCTTCGACTGCCACCTCGTCATCGGAGGGTGTCGTGACCGTGCTGGAAGCCACTTCCACTGCCTCCGAATCGGCGCCGTCGGCGCGGTGCGACTTCAGCTTGCGCTTGTAACGCCTCAGCCGCTTCTCGAACCGCTCGGCAGCAACGTCGAAGGCCGAAATCGGTTCCTGCGCTTCGCCGGTCGTCTGCAGCGAAATGCCTGTATCCAACCTCACCATGCAGTCGGCAGAGAAGCGGGAGCCGGATTTCTCCACTGTAACGTGGCCTGAAAAGCCCCCGTCGAAATATTTGTCGATCGCTTCGCCGATCCGGCCTTCGATACGGGAACGGAAAGCGTCGCCGATTTCCATGTGCTTTCCCGATACGCGCAGGTTCATCTGAAAACTGACCTCTTCGTTCAGGTTTCAAACCAGAGCGCCTTCGCTCCGGTCCGAGTTTATACCGGTCACCGCCGGGTACAAGATTTCACCGGCGGTCGTGACGCGGAAATGTCGGTGGATGTTTGCGGTTGATTTTTGAGACCTGTCCTGTCGCAGGCATTCAGGCATGCGGGTAGGTCCCGTTTCGTGCGCGCGGGCTTCTAGTCGCTTCCCTGCCAAATGTCAACGAAATGGCCATAGCGCGCTCCCGCTGTCTGTTTACGCACCGGATTGGCCCGAAAACCGCGACACATTTCGGTCCGATGCGCTGGAGCGGCTGACGCCCCCTTAAATCCGGGCTGCCGCTCTATCTCGTCGTTTTCGCCGCATATGTGCAACGCCAAGTGGTTCCACTTGGTTGCAGGATGCTCAAGGAGGCGCTCTTCAGCGTCCCGCCGCGGCCAGCGCCCGTTTCTCGCGACGGCGCTGCACCGAGGAGGGAATGTTCATTCCCTCTCGATATTTGGCGACCGTGCGGCGGGCGATGTCGATACCGATTTTCCTCAGCATATCCACAATTGCATCGTCGGAGAGCACATCGACCGGTTCCTCCTCTTCGATGAGCTGACGGATGCGGTCGCGCACGGCTTCGGATGAATGGGCGTCACCCCCGCCTGCGGCAGCGATCGCCGCGGTGAAAAAATAGCGCAGCTCGAACACGCCGCGCGGGGTAAGCATGTATTTGTTCGCCGTCACCCGACTCACCGTCGACTCATGCATGCCGATCGCATCGGCGACCATGCGCAGGTTCAGCGGCCTCAGATGTCGAACGCCGTGGACGAGGAAGGCATCCTGCTGGCGCACGATCTCGGAGGCGACCTTCAGGATCGTCTTCGCCCGCTGGTCGAGGCTCCTGGCCAGCCAGTTGGCATTCTGCAGGCATTCGGCCAGGAACTCTTTTTCGGCCGGACTTCGCGTATGGCTGGACACTTTCGCGAAATAGACCTGATCGACGAGAACCTTGGGCAGCGCGTCAGGATTGAGCTCGATCTGCCAGCTTCCATCGCTTGCAGGCCTGACGAGCACGTCCGGAACAATCGAATCCATCGTCCCGGTCGCGAACACCATGCCCGGGCGCGGGTCCAGTTGCTTGATTTCAGCCATCATGTCGACGAGGTCCTCGTCGTCGACACCGCAGATACGGCGCAGCGTCGCGAAATCGCGGCGTGCCAGAAGCTCGAGATGGCTCACAAGCGCTTGCATGGCCGGGTCGAATCGATCACGCGCCTTGAGCTGCAGCGCCAGGCATTCGGCGAGGCCACGCGCGAAAATGCCGGGTGGATCGAAGGTCTGGCAGACGGACAGAGCATCGAGCACGTCCTTCTCCGTCGCGCCGAGCCGCATGGCAATCTCGTGCGTATCCGCATACAGATAGCCCGCCTCGTCGAGCGCATCGGCTAGTTCTGCGGCGATCAGCCGGTGAACCGGGTCGGACAAGGCGAAGCTGATCTGCTCGCTGACATGGTCACGCAGCGTGCGCGGGGCCGCGGCGACATCTTCAAGCTCGAAATCTTCGGAAAGCGGCATCGAGCCGGCCGACCCGGCGGCCGACTTCCAGTGCGAGCTAAGGTCAGGGCCGATCGCCTGCGTCGTCCCCGGCTCGTCGGGAAAGATGTTTTCCAGGGAAGAATCGAATTCGCCGGCCATCGCCCGCGCATCGAGCCTGGAATTGTCCTCGGAGAACCAGTCCGGATTCTCGGGCCCGGCGTCCGGTGCCGCGCCCTCGGAGTCAGTCGGACCGTCTTCGGACTCGACCCGTTCAAGAAGCGGGTTGCGCTCGATCTCTTCGTCCACGAAGCGTTCGAGCTCCGCATGCGTCAGCTGCAGCAGCCTGATGGACTGCATCAGCTGCGGCGTCATTACCAATGACTGCGTCTGGCGCAGCTGCAGTTTGGCCGCAAGCGACATGGTATGCTGGCTGAACGCCCCCGAAACGCCGTTCCGCTGCCCGGCTCGGGATGCGGATTCTCCGCCGGAAATGAAACTGGCCCAGCTTTTGCTTGTCAAGCAATTTGCTAGCAGGAAGGCCTTACCGGGGCGTTACAATGTAAAGCTCTCGCCAAGATAGTGACGGCGCACATCTTCGTTGCGCAGGATTTCCGACGGATGTCCATGCGTCAGAACCTCACCGGCATGCATGATGTAGGCGCGGTCGATCAGGCCGAGTGTCTCGCGGACGTTGTGGTCGGTGATGAGGACGCCGATGCCCCGCCCCGTGAGGTGGCGCACGAGCTGCTGGATATCGGAGACAGCGATGGGGTCGATGCCAGCGAAGGGCTCGTCAAGCAGCATGTATTGCGGCTTGCTGGCGAGAGCGCGAGCGATCTCCAGCCGTCGCCGCTCGCCGCCCGACAACGCGATCGACGGCGCCTTGCGCAGATGCGCGATGTGGAATTCCTCGAGCAGCTCGTCGAGCGAGCGCTCGCGCTGCTTGCGGTCCTTCTCGACGACCTCGAGCACGCCGCGAATATTGCTCTCGACGCTGAGGCCACGGAAGATCGACGCTTCCTGCGGCAAATAGCCGATGCCGAGCCGCGCGCGCCGGTACATCGGCATGCTCGTCACCTCGAACCCGTCGATCTCGATCGAGCCCTTATCGACCGGGACCAGGCCAGTGACCATGTAGAAGCAAGTGGTCTTGCCGGCGCCGTTGGGACCGAGCAGGCCGACCGCCTCTCCGCCGCGCACGCCGAGCGAGACGCCGTCCACGACCTTGCGGCCCTTGTAGCTCTTGGTCAGGCCCCGCGCGATCAGCGTACCCTTCAGGCGTGATGCATCCGTCTTGATTGCCGGACGGCCCAGGCGTCCGCGCAATCGACCGGCGATTCGCGACAGAAACGATCCTTTCGATGCCATTACTGGCTCTGCGGCTGACTTTGTGCTTGCGGCTGGCCTTGCGTACCCGGCTTCGGCGCAGAATTGGGCTGGAACAGGGATTTGACGCGTCCGCCACAAGCTTCGAAATTGGCGAGCCCGGTCTTCATGTTGACGGTAAGCTTGCAGCCGACCAGCACATTCGGGCCTTGCGAGAGCACGACCTCCTTGCCCGATAGCACGAGCATCTCGCTCTTCATGTCGAAGGTACCTTTGTCGCCCGTCGCTTCCTGGTCCTGCGACTTCACGTAAACTTTCTCGTCGACCTCGAGGTGGTCGATCGCTGCGCTGCCGGTCGTGGCCGATCCGGTTCCCTTGACGTAGTAGACGGTCAGCTTGCCTGCCTTCAGCAAGGTGGGCCCCTGCACGACGTTCACGTTGCCGCTGAAAACGGCGACGTTTTCCTTCTCGCGCACTTCAAGCCGGTCGCTCTCGATCTGAATAGGCTGGTCGCCGGACATCTTGATGCCGGACATCTGATTCTGCGTTGCCGTCTGCGCGCCGGCGGGCAGTGCCGCTATGCACATGGCTGAAATCGCTGCGGCCGCCAGCCAGGCGCGATCAGTATTGAACATTTTTGGTGCTTTCTTCGGTGGGCCCGTCGCTCGCGTTGAGGCGATTGGGCGTGACTTCCATCTTCACACGCTTCTCAAAAATCAGAACCTTGCCGTTCTCAAAGACGGTCATGGCGTCGGCTGCCAGCTGCCCACCTTTCAACTTGATGTCGACAGGATCACTGGTCTTCAGATTGCCATTGGCGATTTCGAGATAGGCAGACTGAAGCACCGCAGTCATGCCATCGGTCGTCTTGACAGTGATCTGGCTCGGTATGTCGAGAGTGTTCTTGTCGCGGTCATAGACGCCACGCTCGGCACCGATGGTCGCGAAGACGTCGCGACTGACCGGCACCTTCGCATCGATCCCCTCGAGCTCGACGATGCCGCTCCTGTCGACATGCTGCAACGCGCGCGTCGCAGTCATCGAATAGGGCCTGGAGTCCTTGGTGTAGCCGTCGAGCTTGGGGTTGGCCATGACGAGCTTGCCGTCGGCATAAGCCGATTCCGAGATGTCGAAGGAAAACGCCCCGGGCACGGAAAGATAGGAATAGCCAACGAAGGTCGCAGCCATGAAAATGGCCGCGACCGGAAGCGCGAGCTTCAGGTATCGTACCTTGCGCGAATGCTTCTGCGCGCGGCGAAACGCCGCCTCCCGAGCCACATGGTCGTGTTCACGCGGGATCGACGCATTATCCGCCTGAGATTTGCCTTGCCCTTCCGTCATCGCCCTCGAAACGATTTTGATCCTGGGAACTATTTTGCGGGATCGAGCTTCGGTCACGCCAGCATTTCGACGCCGAATCTCCAGCCCAGCCTTATGTCATGTCCTGTAGGCTTCGCGAAGCCCGAAGCCTTGCCACTCCTGCAAACTACCGTGCACGCCAATATGGTATTTTTGGGTTTTGCGCCAGCGCGCTTACACGAACGCAACCTGTAATTAGCCTCTCCCTGGACAAAGCGGTAGCCGTTCACCTGTTGTTGATCTAAATAAAGCCCCTCACTTCAGTGCGTTAACGAGGCATGCCATGACCATCAGGGCCGATGAAGTCATCGATCGCCGCCGCCTGCGCCGCAGGCTGAGCTTCTGGCGAGCCGCGACGCTCGTCCTTGCCCTTCTCGCGATCTTCGGCGCCTCGGTATGGCTTGCCGGCGACGAGTTTGGCGGCACGGCGGCCAATCACATCGCCAAGGTGAAGATCGAAGGCACCATCACTGAAGACGACGAGCTAATCGCGCGCCTGGAAAGGATCCGCAAATCCTCCGCGGTGAAAGGCGTTGTCCTATCGATCGATTCCCCCGGAGGCACGACGGCCGGCGGCGAAGCGATCTTCGACGAGGTGCGTCGCGTCGCCGCAGAGAAGCCCGTCGTGGCGCAGGTCGGCACGTTGGCCGCATCGGCCGGCTACATGATCGCCACCGCCACCGACCATATCGTCGCCCGTCAGTCCTCGATCGTCGGCTCGATCGGCGTCCTGCTGCAATATCCCGATCTGAGCGGCCTGATGGACAAGCTGGGCATCAAGCTCGAGGAAGTGAAGTCGTCGCCTTTGAAGGCCGAGCCCTCGCCCTTCAAACCCACTTCCGACGAGGCGCGCGCCATGGTGCGCAACATGATCATGGACAGCTACGACTGGTTTATCGGGCTCGTCGTCGAGCGGCGGCCGCTGACGCGCGCCGAGGTGACGAAGCTCGCCGACGGGTCGATTTTCACTGGCCGGCAGGCGTTGGGCAACAAGCTCGTCGACGCTCTTGGCGGCGAGCGCGAGGCGATCGACTGGCTGGCGAGCAAGGGCGTCGACCCTGATTTGCGGGTCATCGAGTGGAAGCCGCAGAGGTCCGGATCAAGTTGGCTCTTGTCGAATTCGCTCGCCAAGGCTGTCGCGCGCTGGCTCGGCCTGCCCGAATACGACGCCGGTCTCATCCGCGAACTCGGAGGCGAGCGTATCTTCCTTGACGGTCTGCTGTCGCTCTGGCACCCTGACAACGGCCTCTGGGGAAACTAAAAATTCAAAGCAAAATCATTCGCATACGCTCATACGAGTAGGCCTTAGTCGGGGAAGCGCGCTCATGATCAAGTCGGAACTCGTGCAGATAATTGCCAACCGAAATCCCCATCTCTTCCTTCGTGACGTGGAGAACATCGTCAACGCAATCTTCGAAGAAATCACCGAGGCGCTGGCCGAGGGAAACCGGGTGGAGTTGCGCGGCTTCGGCGCCTTCTCCGTCAAAAACAGGCCGGCTCGGACCGGGCGCAACCCGCGCACGGGCGAATCCGTTACCGTCGAAGAGAAATGGGTGCCGTTCTTCAAGACCGGCAAGGAGCTGCGCGAGCGGCTCAACGTCAACTACCACAAATTGGGATAACGCCGGCTCGCCGGCCTGATCCTTCCGGAACGATATGTACAATCGCATCCTGCTCATCGTCGTGCTCGTGCCGCTGGCGATCGTCCTCATCGCCCTGGCGGTCGCGAATCGCGAACTGGTCGCCTTCACGCTCGATCCGTTCAATCCCGGTAACCCGGCACTGACGGTCAAGCTTCCATTGTTCGTGCTGCTTTTCGTTGCACTCGTTGTCGGCCTGCTCGTCGGCAGCGCCGCGACCTGGATCAAGCAGGGCCGCTTCCGCAAGCTGGCGCGCCAGCGCGGCGAGGAGGTGCGCAGCCTGCGTGATGCCGCCATCCGCAAGGCGCCTCAGAGCACCGCGCTGCCGAAGCCGGCCGCGTGACAGGCGGGCCATGCTGACCGTAGGTGCCGAGGGCGTCGACAAGGCGCTCACTTTCGTAGGGCTCGTCGAGACGTTGCGGGATGCCTTCCGCACCGGCGCCATGCAGCCGGTCAGGCATCATCACACGGTGGAGCGGCCCGAGGGCGCTGCCTCGACACTGCTCCTGATGCCTGCCTGGACCGATTTCAAGGCGGCCGGCTCTTCCGATGGCCATATCGGGGTCAAGATCGTCACCGTCTCGCCGGACAACAACGCGCTCGGCAAGCCGGCCGTGATGGGGCTCTATCTGCTGCTCGACGGTCGCACCGGCGAGCCGCAGGCCATCATCGACGGGCAAAGGCTGACGCAGTGGCGCACGGCCTGCGCCTCGGCCCTTGCCGCCACCTATCTGGCGCGCCAGGACGCGTCGCGGTTGCTGGTGATCGGCGCCGGGGCGATGGCGCCATTCCTTGCCCGCGCCCATGCGGCGGTCCGCCCGATCAGGAGCATCTCGATCTGGAACCGCACGCACGCAAATGCCGAGACTGTGGCTGCAGCCCTGCGGTATGACGGCTTTGCCGCAGAGGCTGTCACCGATCTCGACGCCGCGATTGGCGCAGCGGATATCGTCTCCTCGGCCACCATATCGAGAGAGCCACTGATCAAGGGCGCGCTGCTGAAGCCCGGAACGCATGTCGATCTGGTAGGCGGCTTCACCCCGGAGATGCGCGAGGCCGACGACGAGGCGATCCGCCGCGCAAGGGTCTATGTCGACACGCGTGCCGGCGCCACCAAGGAGGCCGGCGACATCGTCCAGCCGCTCGCCGCCGGCATGCTGACGCGGGACGCGATCATCGCCGATCTGCACGAGCTTGCGCGCGGCGAGAAGCCGGGCCGCAGCGACGCCGGTGAGATCACGTTGTTCAAATCGGTGGGCGCCGCGCTCGAGGACCTCGCAGCGGGCATCGCAGTTTACCGGGAATTTGGCGGGCCAGCTTAGGCAAAGCGAAAGGCCGGCATCAGGGAGGAGAACATGCCGACGATCGATCCTGCGAAAATCGAAACCCAGACCTTCGACTGGGGCATCATCAAATGGCTGGTGAGCCCGGACCTGACGCCGGGCGCCAACATCACCTTCGGACAGGTCGTGCTCCTGCCCGGCGAAGGACACACGCGCCACAACCACCCTCAGTCGGAGGAAATCCTCTACGTTCTGTCAGGTACCGGCGAGCAGATGGTCGACGACAAACCGCCCTTCTCCGTGCGGGCGGGCGACACGATCTACATCCCGACGGCAATCTACCATTCGACGATCAATACCGGCTGGGAGCCGCTCGTGCTGCTCGCGATCTACAATCCCGGCGGGGCGGAGCGCGCGTTGAGCGACCTGCCCGATTTCCGGGCCGTCCCGGTTGGCAAGGCGCCGAAGCTGAAGCGCGCCTGACTTCAGCGGGCTCGGCGATTCGTGGGCATGGCGCCGTCGCCTTTCACCCTGTTCTGGGCCTGGCTCACCGCGCTGATCTCGGCGCTCAGCCTCGGGCCGTCCTTCGCCCATGTGCTCGAGGCGTTGCCGCGCCTCAAGGTCTGGTCGCCGGAGCTGTGGCGCGAGACGACGGTGTTCAATGGCCAATACCTGCTTTTCGAGCGGGTGGGCGCGCCGCTCGACGTCGCGGCCATCCTACTGCCCGGCATTCTGACGTTTCTTGTCCGGCGCGACTCAGCAGCTATGATCACGGCAGGCGGGGCAACTTTGTTCTATGCGCTCGCGCTCGTCCTCTGGTTCGCTCTGGTTGCACCACAAAATCAAGTCCTCGCCACCTGGACACCCGGGCCGCTCCCGACCGATTTCGCGGCCGTACAATGGGGTTGGGAGACCGGGCACATGGCGGTTGCCGCGGCCAAGCTCATCGGCTTTGCCTTCCTTGCATTGACCCTTCTGCTTATCGGCCGCAGCCAACCTGCGGGATAGGGGTTTGTTGCGCAGCATGGGCGGCTGTGGCAGAAGCCGCGCGTCGACAAATCTCGAGGAAACGCTTGAAGCCTTCGCGCGAAAAACGCCGTGACGGCCGGCCCAGGCCGGAATTCCGCGACCGGCCGCAGACCGAGGCGCGCCGTCCGGCCCCCGAGATGCGCGAGCGGCCAGAGGCGCCGTCCCCAGAGCGCCAGCTGCGCCGCCGGGAGGGCGCGCTGCCAGCCGAACGCCTGCCGCTGATCCTCGAGGTGATGCCGAATGAAAATTATGCGCTTCTCGACAGCGGCGCCGGCGAGAAGCTCGAGCAATATGGTCCTTATCGCATTGTCAGGCCGGAAGGGCAGGCGATCTGGCAAAGGGCTCTGCCCCGCGGCGAATGGGAGAAGGCAGACGCCATCTTTACCGGCGACACCGACGAGGAGGGCATGGGCCGGTGGCGCTTCCCGAAGGCGCCGCTCGGCGAGACCTGGCCGATGCGGCACGACGCCATCGACTATCTCGGCCGCTTCACCTCCTTCCGGCATGTCGGCGTGTTTCCCGAGCAGGCCTCGCATTGGGACCACATGGCCTGCCTGATCGAAAGCGCGCGGCGGCCGGTCCGCGTCCTGAACCTTTTCGGCTATACCGGACTTGCCTCGCTGGTCGCGGCGCGTGCCGGCGCGGAGGTCACTCATGTCGATGCCTCGAAGAAGGCGATCGGCTGGGCGCGCGAGAACCAGGAGGCGGCTCGCCTTGCCGACCGCCCCATTCGCTGGATCTGCGAGGACGCCATGAAATTCGCCGAGCGCGAGGAACGGCGCGGCAGCCGCTACGACATCATCCTGCTCGATCCGCCCGCCTATGGCCGCGGCCCGAAAGGCGAGGTGTGGCAGCTTTTCAACGACCTGCCGGCGCTCGTCGACATCTGCCGCTCGATCCTGACGCCGAAGCCGCTCGCCGTCGTGCTCACCGCCTATTCGATCCGCGCTTCCTTCTTCGCGATCCATGCGCTGATGCGCGATAGCTTCGCGGGTTTGGGCGGGATCGTCGAATCGGGTGAGCTCGTGATCCGCGAGAAGTCGGCCGCACGCGCGCTTTCGACCTCTCTCTTCTCACGCTGGGTGGCCTCGTGAGCGCAACCGAGCAGCATCGCCGGCCGGTCGGCCAGGTGAAGGAGGTCACCAGCCTCGCCAATCCGCTCGTCAAGGACATCAAGGCGCTGGCGCTGAAGAAATTCCGCGATGAGCAGCATGCCTTCATGGCTGAAGGGCTGAAGCTCGTCATCGATGCGCTCGACCTCGGCTGGTCGATCAAAACGCTGGTCTTTGCAAAATCCGCTCACGGCAATGCCGCCGTCGAGAAGATTGCTGCCCGCACGGTCGCCGCCGGCGCCCTGGTGCTCGAGGTGAGCGAGAAGGTGCTCTCCGCGATCACGCGGCGCGACAATCCGCAGATGGTGGTCGGCGTCTTCACGCAGAAATACCTGCCGCTGAAGGACATCCGGCCGGCCGGCGATGATGTCTGGGTGGCGCTCGACCGCGTGCGCGACCCCGGCAATCTCGGCACGGTGATGCGCACCATCGACGCGGTCGGCGCCAAAGGCCTGATCCTGGTCGGCGACACCACCGACCCGTTCTCGCTGGAGACGGTACGCGCGACGATGGGCTCTGTCTTCGCCGTGCCGATCGCCAGGGCAACGGCCGAGCAGTTCCTTGCCTGGCGCAAGAGCTTTCCGGGCCTCGTCGCCGGCACGCATCTCAAGGGTGCTGTCGATTATCGCTCCGTCGACTATGGCGGAAGGCCGGTCCTGCTCCTGATGGGTAACGAGCAGCAGGGGCTGCCGGACGAACTCGCCGCCGCCTGCGACAAGCTGCTGCGCATTCCGCAAGCCGGCCGGGCCGATTCGCTCAATCTGGCAGTCGCCACCGCCGTCATGCTCTATGAAGTGCGCCGCACGGCGCTGAAGCTCCCAACCGAGGCCGGCCAGTGAAGCTCAGTGCGTTCCTTCCCTATGCGGCGGTCACCGCAATCGCTGTCATCGCCGACCAGTGGATCAAATACCTGGTCGAGGCGCATCTGCCGATGCAGGAGATCGTCGAGCTCCTGCCCTTCCTCGCCCTGTTTCGCACCTACAACACGGGAATCGCCTTCTCGATGTTCGCGTCGATCGGCGACATCGGCCTGATCGCGATCGCGGCGGGCGTGATCCTGTTCGTGCTCTACCTGGCCTGGCGCACGGAGCCAGGCAACTGGATCGCACGGCTCGGTTTCGCGCTGATCGTCGGCGGCGCGATCGGCAACATCATCGACCGCGCGACCTATGGCCACGTGGTCGACTATATTCTCTTCCATACGCCGGTCTGGTCCTTCGCGGTCTTCAACCTTGCCGACGCGCTGATCACCATAGGCGCGGTGCTGGTGGTGATCGAGGAACTGCTGATCTGGCGAAATAGCCGCAGTAAGACTGAACTTTCCGACGATTGACCCGCGGCCAGCCCGCTCGCAAACTCGAAGTACACACATGGGGAGGTCGACCATGCCCGAGAAATTCAAGGCGATCCTCATCTCGCGCGATGCAGACAAGAAGCAATCGGTCGAAGTGACCGAACTGTCCGAAGCCGATCTGATGGAGGGCGACGTCACGGTCTCGGTCGAATACACGACGGTCAATTACAAGGACGGCCTTGCGATCACCGGCAAGGCGCCGGTCGTGCGCCGCTTTCCGATGATCCCCGGGGTTGATTTCGCCGGCACGGTGCTCGCCTCCTCGCATCCCGATTTCACGGCCGGCGACAAGGTGATCCTCAATGGCTGGGGCGTGGGCGAGACGCATTACGGCGCCTATGCGCAGCGCGCCCGCGTGAAGGGCGACTGGCTGGTTCCCCTGCCCGACGGACTGACCGCGCGCGACGCAATGGCGATCGGCACGGCCGGCTATACGGCGATGCTTTGCGTAATGGCGCTGGAACGGCACGCGATCGGTCCCGAGCGCGGCCCGGTGATCGTCACGGGAGCAGCGGGCGGCGTCGGCACGGTGGCGGTCTCGCTCCTCTCCAAGCTCGGCTACCAGGTGATCGCCTCGACCGGCCGGCCGGAAGAGGCGGACTTCCTGAAGGGCCTCGGCGCCGCCGAGATCATCACCCGGGACGAGCTTTCCGGCCCGGCAAAGCCGCTCGGCAAGGAGCGCTGGGCCGGGGGCATCGATGCGGTCGGCAGCCACACCTTGGCCAACGTGCTCTCCATGACCTCCTATGGCGGTGCTGTTGCGGCCTGCGGCCTTGCCGGCGGCATGGACCTGCCGGCAAGCGTCATGCCTTTCATCCTGCGCGGCGTATCGCTGCTCGGGATCGATTCGGTGATGGCGCCGAAACCGCTGAGGATCGAGGCCTGGCACAGGCTGGCCAACGACCTCGACCGCGACAAGATCGCCATGTTGTCGCGGACCATCCGCTTCGACCAAATCATCGGCAGCACGAGGGCGATTGTCGAGGGCAAAATCCGCGGCCGCGTGGTGGTGGATGTGAGCGAATAGTGCGTAGCGAATAGCGAATAGGGCTCCTTCGGTGCTCCGCCGCTACTCGCTATTCGCTATTCGCTGTTTCGCTAAAATTCGATCGGTCGGTCCAAACATTCTCTAATCCTTCCATGTCAATGCCATAGGGCATGACGGCGCAATCCGGCCACATTGTAGGAATCGGAGCCGAAGGGTCGGTTTCGGTCAGCCAGCGCGGGCACGTACGGCAGAGCCTTGCACCGCCGCCGCTGGTGCCGACGCTCGAGCGCGTCAACCCGCGCGGGCTTCACCTTCTGCTGATCGTCGCCATCCTGGTCACGGCGGGCCTCAGCGGCCTGCTCGGCGCACCGGCCTTCATAACGGCGGCAATCTTCCTGATCGGCGTCGGCACCCTGCTGGTCTTCGCCTTCGCGCTACGCGCCGAAGACCGGCTTGCAGCCGAGATGGGCCGCACGGTCGAACGCGGCCGCCAGGAGTATGAGACGCTATCCGATCGTATGTGGGAGCTGCAGGAAAGCGAGGAGCGCTTCCGCGGCCTGATCGACGCGCTCGGCGATCTCGTGGTCCATCGCGACCGCGAGGGCCGCATCGCCTACACCAACCCGGTTTTCGGCGAGCTTGTCGGCATGACGCCCGAAGCACTCAGGGGACGCACCTTGGCCGAGCTCCGCATCGATGTCGGCATCGTACCAGACGCGGCCTTTGCCGAGAGCGAATGCCTGAGCTCGACCGACGTTGCGATCCAGACGCCCAAGGGCCAGCGCTGGTTTTCCTGGATAGAGCTCTCCGTTCGCGACAAGGCGAGCGACGCAGTCTCGCATAGGGCGATTGCCCGCGACATCACCGCCCGCAAGCGGGCCGAGATGGCGCTGATCAATGCGCGCGAGCGCGCCGAATTCGCCAGCCAGGCGAAGTCGCGCTTCCTGGCGACGGTGAGCCATGAAATCCGCACGCCGATGAACGGCATCATGGGCATGGCCAAGCTGCTCGCCGACACCAGCCTGTCGCCGGAGCAGCGCACCTATGTCGGCGCGATCTCCACCTCGGCGAGCGCGCTTCTTGCGCTGATCGAAGACCTGCTCGATTATTCGAAGATCGAGGCGGGCCGCTTCGAGCTGGAGCCGCAGCCGGTGTCGATCCGCGAGCTTGCCGACAACATTGTCGAGCTGCTTGCCGCCCGTGCCTACGGCAAGGGAATCGGTATCGGCTGCCATGTCGCGCCAGACGTGCCGCTGATCGTCACGGCCGATCCCGGCCGGCTGCGGCAGGTGCTGCTCAACCTGATCGGCAACGCCATCAAGTTCACCGACTGCGGGGGCGTGCTGGTGGAAGTCGCCAATTGCGGCACGGAGACTGAGCGCACGATACGCTTCAGCGTCACCGATACCGGCCCCGGCATCGAGGAACGCGACCTCGGCCGCATCTTCGAGGAGTTCGAGCAGGCCGACGGCACGTCGACACGCGAGCATGGCGGGGCCGGACTCGGCCTTGCCATCTCCAGGCGGATCGTCACCTCGATGGGCGGCGCCATCGGCGCGAAGAGCGAGCCCGGCCTCGGTTCGACATTCCATTTCGAGATCCCGGCCAACAGCGTCAAACAGGCGGAGGACAACGCCTCGGTGCTTGCCGGCAAAGGGGTCGTCATCTTCTCGAAGAACATGGTCGAAGCCGAGGCGATCGCTCGCACGGTCAGGGCCTGCGGCGGCTGGGCCGAGATCGTGACGACCGTGCCGCAGGCCGCCGCCCATGGCGCGCGATGCCAGACGCTGCTGGTCGATGCGGCTCTGGAGGCGACCGAGGGCCGGCTGCTCAGGCGGCTGCGCGAGGCCGGTTTCGCAGGGGCGGACGCAGTCACGCTGATTGCGCCGACCGACCGCGGCATGCTGGGTGAGTTCCGCGCTGCCGGTTATTCGGCCTTCCTGGCGCGGCCGGTACGCGGCGACACGCTGCTTCGGACCCTTACCAGCGAGCGGATAAAACCCGCGCCTGCGAGCGAGGCGGGCAAGGCGCCGCCGAGGATGGGCCTTGCACGCAACCGCCACAGCCCGGGCCTGTCTATCCTGATCGCCGAAGACAACGACATCAACGCCATGCTCGCGCGGGCAACCTTGACCAAGGCCGGGCACCGGGTCGACGTTGTCGGCAACGGCAGAGCGGCGGTCGACGCGGTCACCGAGCCGGGCAACCGCCACTATGACGTGGTGCTGATGGACCTTCACATGCCGGTCATGGACGGTCTCGACGCGATCGGAATCATACGCCGCCACGAGGAAGACTGCGGCATCGCGCCGGTGCCGATCATGGTGCTTTCGGCCGACAGCCAGGAGACGACCCGACACTACGTGCTTGCCCATGGCGCTAGCGGCTTCGTTACCAAACCGCTCGACCCGGACGCGCTGATCCGCGCGGTCGAGAGCCAGGCGGCCGCCTGACGCAAAGGCAGGCCGGGGGTGCACAGGCGGGAGTAAACCGGGCGGAAGACGCGGCAGGCGAGAGGCTAGCCGGCTATCCACTGCCGGCCGTCCCTCTATTGCCCGCTGGTGCAGTTCACGTTACTGTCACAGTCCTGTTGCACTGCCTGCTTATCCCCCACATTGAGGGATGGCTCGAAGGAGAATCACTCGTGCAATCAGCACTGACGGAGCGAGACATTCGTCCAGCCGCCAACGCAATGCCACTGCTGAGCCGCAAGAGCGCGGGGATCGTTACGGGGGGCGCGCTCGGCAGGATAGGTCCCCTCGAAGTCCGCCTGGCGCGGGATGCTGCCGAGATAGCAGCCGCGCAGGAGGTGCGATTCCGCGTCTTCTATGAAGAGCTCGGCGCCAGGCGCCAGCTCGTCCATGCCATCGAGCAGCGCGACGCCGACCGATTCGATGATGTCTGCGACCACCTGCTCGTCTTCGACACTTCGCTGCCCGGCCCCGACACCAGTAAGATCGTGGGCACGTACCGGCTGCTGCGCCAGGAGCGGGCGGCGGTGGCCGGCGGCTTCTACTCGACGGACGAGTTCGAGCTGGACGCTCTGGTGGCGCGCCATCCGGGCGTTCGCTTCCTCGAACTCGGCCGCTCCTGCGTGCTCCCCGAATACCGCTCGAAGCGGACGATCGAAGTGCTCTGGCAGGGCATCTGGGCTTACGTCAATCATTACGAGATCGGCGTGATGACGGGTTGCGCCTCCTTCCACGGCACGGTGCCGGCGCGGCATGCCGAGGCGCTCTCCTATCTCGCGCATCATTGCCGGGCGCTTCCGCCATGGGATGTGCGCGCGGTCGAGGACCGCTACTGCGCGATGGACCTGATGCCGGCCGAAGCCGTCTCGATGCGTTCGGCCTTCGCCAGCATGCCGCCGCTGATCAAGGGCTATCTGCGCGTCGGCGCCAAGATCGGCGAGGGCTGCGTGATCGACCATGATTTCGGCACGACCGACGTCTTCATCGTCCTGCCGGTCACGGCGATCGTCTCGCGATACCTCACCTATCTCAACAACGAAGCCGAGCGCTTCGCCGCCTAGGGCATTTTTGCAGCCAACTGGATCGCTTGGCGTGGCACCGCAGGGGACAGCGATGTCCGACGATCTGTCCTCCGCTTTTGCGAAACTGAAGGCAGCGGCCGAAGGCCTGCCCGAAATCGAGGAAGGCACTTCCTACGGCACGCCGGCTCTGAAGGTGAGAAAGAAATTCCTTTGCCGGGTGAGGGATCCGGACACCGTGGTCGTCATGTGTCCGCTGGAGGAGAAGGAGGTGCTGATGGAGGCGGCTCCGCAATTCTACTTCGAGACGGACCATTACAAGGGCTGGCCCTCGATGCTGGTGCGAGTTCACGCAGTGCCGCTCGAGGAGCTGGCGCTGCGGCTCCGCCGCGCCTGGCTGATGCAGGCACCGAAGCGGCTGGTGAAGGGCTCAAGCGCTTGACGCCCCCTCTCCCCGTTTACGGGGAGTGGGTAAGGGTGAGGGGCGGCGCAAGCGTCTATCGGGACACTCCAAGCCAGCGCCTGCAGCTGATACGCGGCGAGCACCGGAATTCTGACAGGAACGGTGACATGGTGAGAGACGGGCGGTCGTATCCTGGCTTTCGAATAGCGCAGGTGCTGCATCATACTCTTCGACGGCAGCGCTGCCCCTCACCCTTACCCTCTCCCCGTAAACGGGGAGAGGGGGTCATTGGACGTTGAGGCTTCCATCACCCACCTTGCGGTTTCAACCAGCGATAGTTGAGTGCGGTTCGGGAGCGGATCCGGTACTTGACGGCCGGCACTGTGGGTTCGGGCGGAGCGATCTCGCCGAGCGCCTTGCGGGCGGCGGCAAGCCGCTTTTCCGCGTCCCTGATCTCTGCAATGAACTTGCAGGGGTCCGCGGGTTCGCAGCAATTGTCGTAGGCGGCCTGCCAGTTTTCCAGGTCGCGCTTTGCCCGCCTTAGCTGCTCGCGAAGCTCATATTGACGAGATTTCGGACCCGACCCAGCCATAGCGGGTTAACGTTGAGGAAGGTGAACGGTTCCAGGCCCGCCGTCGGAGGAGGACGGCGGGCCCCTTTCTTCCCGGCAGGTAGGGTGTGGAGCATGACCGGGAGATATGCCGATCGAACCGTCAGCAAACAGAATTGTTCCTGAGAGCTGCTGCCCGGGAGCTTCTACTTTCGGTCGGTGCGCCTGCAGCTCACACGCTGGCGAAGAAGCGGAGGCTTTCGGCGGTTTCGCCGGGAATGGCGGAGCTGTGGCTGCCCTCGATGATGCCGCGCTTCGCCTTGAGGCCGGCGGCCTCGGCCCGGTCGGCGATCAGGCGCAGCGCCGCATCCGTCTTTTTCTCTTCGCTGCCGTGCAGCATCAGCACCGGGCATTTGAAGCTGGTGGCGAACGACAGCGGCGAGCGCATGTCGAACTCTTGCGGCTCGGCGGTATCGAAGCGGATATCCTCCGGGAAACGCCGGAAGAAGGCGCGTGCATCGGGACTTGCGGAGAAGGCGGCCGCGGCGCGGAAAATGGGTGTGCTCATTGCAGCAAGCAGCGTCAGTGTTCCGCCGACGCTGTGACCGGCGAGGAACAGCCGCTCCCGGTCGACGCCGGGCTGAGCGCGCAGCAGCTCGGCCGCGGCGAGCACGTCCGACGTCTCGTCATAGAAGCCCGAGAAATAGCCGGGAAGCCCGTTTTCGGCTCTGACGGCCGGCATCATTGCGACATAGCCCGCCTCGACATAGGGCCGAGCCAGATCCCAGTGGCCCTGCCAGAGCGCGTTGCCGCCATGCAGGAACAGCACGGCCGGCCGTGAGGCTGTCGGACGGGAGCCGGTAGAAGGGGCAGGCTCGGCATTTTCCGAGATCCAGGCAGTCAGAGTAAGCTCACCCGACCGGTAGTCGAGCCGCCGGGCGCCCGGCGGTGCCGACAGCGGCTGCGGCTCATCGGGTGCTGGCCCCATCTTGACGAGATGCGTGCGGAAACGCTGGCGGGCCAGCGCGTAGTCCTCGCGGATCAGCTTGGGCTCGTCGGCCGCCGCGAGCGGTACGCCGGGCGGGAGCAAGGCCGCTGCCGCGGCCTGAAGCAAATGACGCCGGGTAGGGAGCATGGCAGGAGATCCCTTTTTCGATGGGACCGAAAAATCGACACCGCCGCGGATCAAAGGCAAATCAATTTGCCGCGCGGCGCAACTTCCCGAGCGCGGACGGGATGAAAGTCGAACGACGATCGTTCACATTCGGCACACGTATCGCGAGCCGCTTGCGCGACGGCGGCTCTGAAATAGTCTGCTCAGTGCACGCTCACTTGTGCGCCATTCACGAGAGGGAGGTCTTTGCATGCAATTCACACGACGCGACACGCTGCAGCTCGGTCTCGCCGGCCTGGCGGGCCTCTCCGCCACCAGCGTCATGCCGTTCACAGCCCGCGCTGAGGGCAAGGGCGACCGCTACAAGACGGATAGCGGCGAAATCGTCATCAGCCCGGTCCAGCATGCGAGCTTCGTGATGAGCACACCCGGCCTGGTGATCTGGAACGACCCGGTCGGCGGCAAGGCGCTTTTCGAGGGGCAGCCTGCTCCCGGCCTGGTGCTGATCACGCACGAACACCCGGATCATTTCGAGCCGGAGACGCTAACCGCCATCGTCGGCGCCGACACCAGGCTGGTAGTGAACCCGTCGGTGATGGAAAAGCTGCCGGCCGATCTCAAGGCCAAGGCGACCGCCATCGGCAACGGCCAGAAGACGGAAGTCGGCCCGGTCTCGATCGACGCCGTCCCGGCCTACAACACCACTGAGGATCGCAAGAAATACCACCCGAAGGGCCGCGACAACGGCTATGTGCTCGCAATAGACGGCCGCCGCGTCTACATCGCCGGCGACACCGAGGACACGCCCGAAATGCGCGCGCAGAAGGACATCTATATCGCCTTCGTGCCGATGAACCTGCCCTACACGATGGATATCGACCAGGCGGCCTCGGCCGTGGAGGCGTTCAAGCCGGCCTTCGTCTATCCCTATCATTACCAGGGACAGGATCCGAAGGCATTTGCCGACAAGGTGGCTGCAAAGACGAAGGATACGAAGGTGGTGTTGGGGAAGTGGTATTCGTGAGGGGGTGACGGTTTTCAGGTCATAACAGCGCCCGTAAACGTTGATCGTCGGCGCCGCCCTCACCTGGCTGCCGAGTTGCCGAAGGACGGCATCCTCTCCCGTTTCCTCGACAGGCTCGAAACGGGGAGGCACGACTGTCGCTCTGGTTTCGCCAATCGTCGTTGCAGAATGAGCGCCGTCGTGGCGGCCGGCTATCTTCTCCCCGTTTACGGGGAGGTGCACGGCAGGGCGACAAGGGGCAGCGCCAACGGCCAATTCTATGGACGTTAAAGTCCTGGGAAGCGGTCGCCGCGTCTGGCGAATGCTCTCCTTGTCGTAAATGACGTCGAGCCACCGCACGTGTTTCCAATAGTAGTTGACTTGGTCGGCATAGCTCGAGATCAGTGTCGGAAGCGCCTACGATTGGCTCCGCACGTGGGCTTGAGTTGCCAATCAGCTGAAAGGAAGTCTCTTCCTTTCTGCGCCCTTCTCCGGTTCTGGCACTCGAACCTGAGGCTCCGTTATCGCCAGAACGCCCGCCGACGCGTAGGCTGCAGCTGCAGCTGCGGAATCGTCAGAGATTATTCAACAGTGCACCGTCTCCAAACGCAAGCCTTGGAGGTCCAATTGCCTGTAAATAGAGGGTCGCTACCTAGCTGTATTAGACCGCTCTCATATTAGAAACTGTGCCTTGCGTAGATCAAGCACAGTTAATGGGCCACCTGAGATTGCGACTCGATTACAGTTACCTATACGATATGAATGGGGGACTACCTGCTGATTCTCGCGCCAAGAACATCTGCAGAGTGAAGAGGGGCCATGGTAACTAAGACATCGTCCAAGAAGGGTAGCGAGAGGAGAGCATCCAACAAAACCCCGCTAGCAACAAAAAGTCCGCAGCGATTTGAGGCCGCTAAGTTAGACTCCCTGTTTGTTGTGTTAGATGCGGTCGCTTGGTTGGACGCGCCTTCAAACGGACAGGTCGCTCAATTTGCTGGAATAGACCCACGAACGGCAGGCAAGCTCCTGAAGAATGCATGTCAGATTGGACTTGTCGAAAGGCTTGGGCTGATCGAGAGCACTGAGTCTGGTTACGCATTGGCTCTTCCGTACCCTTACAAGGGATCGCAGGAGCAGAAAGAAGCCGTAGTTAAAGAAGCGCTTGTTCGGCTTCCGCTCCTGACAGGAGTTCGGCAGTTCCTCAGACTAGGTGACAAGCTAGACATTGCCGTTCGCAAAGCGGCAACGATTGCAGGTATCACACCGTTTATTCCCGCTGATCTTAACCCGTTGGTTGAGTGGGCTCAGTCTCTTGGTGCGTTGCAACCAAGTCTGATCGCAGAGGATCTTGTAGACGCGGCCGAGACTAAAAAGGAGCAGCGTCACAAGGAAGACAGGAACCGACGCATTGCGTTCTTGTCACATAGTTCCATGGACAAGCCATTCATCCGACAACTGGCTGCCGACCTAACCGCAAATGGCGTTGACGTGTGGCTAGACGAGCAACGCATCCGCGTCGGAGACTCCATCCCGGAAAAGATCGCGCAGGGGTTGGCTGGTTCTGACTTTTTCCTGATTGCGACGAGTGAGTATTCCGTGAACTCATCGTGGGTTCAAAAGGAATTGAACAATGCGCTGGTAAATGAGGTACAACGAAGAAAAGTTCATATCTTGCCCTTGAAACTTGACACTACGCCTATGCCGCAGATCATCGCCGATAAGAAATATGCAGACTTCTCCAACTCTTATAAAGCTGGATTGGATGAGCTTCTCACAGCATTGAGGGGGGATGTATGAGTGCTGAGGAAAAGAAGACACGGCAGATGCCGAAAGGGGGGCGGAAGGGAGGTACAATCTTTCCACGGATAGCACTTCAAGATGCGGTAGGATATGCACGACGGCTGGTCAGCAAAACACATACGAGCCGACAGCCACGCGACGTGATCTATTCCGGCGTGGTGGGAGCCAAGGCTGGTATCGGGGATGTCCGCATCTCGGCTCTGAAACAGTATGGCTTCTTAGATGGCGACGCGAAGTCAGGCTACACTGCCGATGAGTTGGCTAAGAAGATTGTGGCCGCTCCGCCAGAAGAACTGCCTCACCTGTACGGGCAGGCCGTGCTGAAGCCGACTGTATTCAAAAGACTGTTTGATACCTTTCAAAGCGATACTGTCACAAGGGCCAAGTTGAAGCAGCGCGCCGCTGATCTTAAAGTCCACCCAGATGAGACAGACACCTGCGTGGAATTGTATGTCGCTAGTTTGGCAACAGCAGGTTTGGTGTCTGTGGACGGTGATCGCATAACGCACCTCGCGTCGGCCGACATGTCGGAAACAGCCGCGATTTCGGTCGTAACCGACGAAAACAACCAGTCCTTATCAAACAATTCGACAGTGAATTCGCCCGCGACCAGAATCGATGCGGGGTCCGATACTGAGGCAGCGGCCAGTGACATCGGCGAGGAAGACAAGAACGGCTTCCCGGTACCGCCCGGAAACTCGGCGCAGCCGGCACCACGGGCGAACTTCAATGTTAATGTAACACTCGATTCCAGCATGGATATCGAGAAGTTACAGAAGCAACTGGAGCTATTGAAGCGCTTCGGGGCAATATAGAGTAGCGGTATGTATTTTATGTCAGCGTCGAGCAAAAGCTCGACTACATGAATCAGCGCAGCCACGGGCAGTACAAATACGCCGGCGGGACAGCGCCCCCCTCTGTCCTGCCGGACATCTCCCCCTCAAGGGGGGAGATTGGCCAATCGCGGGCGTCACACCCCCGCGCTATACGCCGCGATCGCCGCCATGTTCACGATGTCGCTGTCTTTCGCGTTGAGGCTCACGATCTGAACCGGCTTGTTCAAGCCGACCAGCAGCGGGCCGATGACCGTCGAGCCGCCGAGCTCCTGCAGGAGCTTGGTCGAGATCGAGGCGGAGTGGAAGGCGGGCATGACCAGCACGTTGGCCGGGCCTGACAGGCGGCAGAAGGGGTACTGCCGCTTCATCAGCGCGTAATCGAGCGCGACGTCGGCGGCCATCTCGCCGTCGTATTCGAAATCGACGCGGCGCTTCTCCAGGATCTTGACCGCCTCCTGGATGCGCGTCGAGCGTTCGCCGGGCGGATGGCCGAAGGTCGAATAGGCGAGCATGGCAAGGCGCGGCTCGTAGCCCATGCGGCGCGCGAAACCGGCCGTCTCCTCGGCGATATCTGCGAGCTGCTCGGCACTCGGCATCTCATGAACGGCGGTGTCGGAGACGATCACCGTGCGACCGCGGGCAAGCACGATCGAGGCGCCGATGACGCAATGGCCGGGACGGTCGTCGATGACGCGGCGGAGGTCCGAGAGCGCGGTGGAATAGTTGCGGGTGACCCCGGTGACCACCGCGTCGGCATCGCCCAGCGCCAGCATGCAGGCGGCGAAATGGTTGCGGTCGTTGTTGATCAGGCGCTGCGCGTCGCGGAAGAGGAAGCCATGCCGCTGCATGCGCTCGTAAAGATAGTCGGTGTAGAAGGCATTGCGGCGCGACAGCCGCGCGTTGATGACCTGGATGCCCGGCCGCTCCAGGTCGAGCCCGGCAAGGCGGGCGTTCTCCTTGATCACGTCGTCGCGGCCGACCAGGATCGCCGTGCCGAGCCTCTGGTTCACAAAGGAGATGGCGGCGCGCATCACCTGCTCCTCCTCGCCTTCGGCGAAGACGACGCGCTTGGGCTGGCGGCGCACGCGGTCGTAGATGCGCTGGAGCGTGGAGGCGATCGGGTCGCGGCGCGCAGAAAGCTCGTTGGCGTAGGCGTCGAAATTGGCAATCGGCCGCCCGGCGACACCGCTCTCCATGGCCGCCTTGGCGACCGCCACCGGGATGTCGGTTATGAGGCGCGGATCGAACGGCACCGGGATGATGTAGGTCGGCCCGAATTTCGGGCGCACGCCGTGGTAGGCTGCGGCGACATCGTCCGGCACGTCCTGGCGGGCGAGCGCCGCCAGCGCCTCGGCCGCGGCGACTTTCATGGCGTCGTTGATGGTGGTGGCGCGCACATCGAGCGCGCCGCGGAAGATATAGGGGAAGCCCAGCACATTGTTGACCTGGTTCGGGTAGTCCGAGCGGCCGGTCGCCATGATGGCGTCGGTGCGGATGCGGGCGACCTCCTCCGGAGTGATCTCCGGGTCGGGATTTGCCATGGCGAAGATGATCGGGTTTTCCGCCATGGAAGCAACCATGTCAGGGGTGAGCGCGCCCTTGGCGGAAAGCCCGAAGAAGACGTCGGCGCCCTGCAGCGCCTCGGCCAGCGTACGGGCCTCGGTCTTTGCCGCATGCGCCGATTTCCACTGGTTCATGCCGTCCTCACGGCCCTGGTAGACGACACCCTTGGTGTCGCACAGGATGATATTCTCGGGCGCAAAGCCCATGGCCTTCACCAGCTCGATGCAGGCGATGCCAGCAGCCCCGGCCCCATTGCAGACGAGCCGGGTGTTCTTCATATCGCGGCCGGTGAGGTGCAGCGCGTTGATGAGGCCGGCCGTGGCGATGATCGCCGTGCCGTGCTGGTCGTCATGGAAGACAGGGATGTCCATCAGCTCGCGCAGGCGCTGCTCGATGATGAAGCAGTCGGGCGCCTTGATGTCCTCCAGATTGATGCCGCCGAAAGAGGGGCCGAGGAAGCGCACGCAGTTGACGAACTCGTCGATATTCTGGGTGTCGACCTCGAGGTCGATGGAATCGACGTCGGCGAAGCGCTTGAAGAGCACCGCCTTGCCCTCCATCACCGGCTTGGAGGCGAGCGCGCCGAGATTTCCCAGACCGAGAATGGCGGTGCCGTTGGAAATGACGGCCACGAGATTGCCGCGAGTCGTGTAGTCGAATGCCTTGGCCGGCTCCTCGGCGATGGCCTTCACGGGCACGGCGACGCCGGGCGAATAGGCAAGCGACAGGTCGCGCTGGGTCGCCATGGGCTTGGTGGCGACGACCTCGATCTTGCCCGGCCGGCCCATGGCATGGAACTCCAGGGCCTCCTCGGCGCTGACGGACGGACCGGAATTCTCCGGCTTGTTCGGTCTCTGGGCGATGTTCACGGCGGTTCCTCCCACGTGAGGCCGCTTGGACCGGCCTGATCGCTTATTTTGTGGAGCGTTCGGGAATAAGGCTACACTTCGGACGAGTAAAGCGCCAAGGGGAAAGCTCACGGCGGTCGAGCGAGCTGGAACCCCTCATCCGTCTCGGCGCTGCGCGCCGAGCCACCTTCTCCCACAAGGGGAGAAGGGAGAGGCCTGCAGATGCGGCTCTGCAAATCGCGGACGTTGGCGATTTGCAGCGAAGTCGATGCCAGCGTCCCCTGCTCACCTCGTGGGAGAAGGGGGCGCCGAAGGCGACGGATGAGGGGTGTGACGCGAGCCGGACCGATCAGATCGAGCTCTAGCAGGCACGGCAGCATGGACATGCGTTCGGGAAACGGAGAGGTGGACACCCCTTCCCCGCAAGGGGGCGGCGGAATTGCGCTTGTCGCGGCCGGCGCGACGCCGATGATGGAGCAATATATCGAGATCAAGGCGGCGAACCCGGACTGCCTGCTCTTCTATCGCATGGGCGATTTCTACGAGCTGTTCTTCGACGATGCCGAGCTGGCGTCGAAGGCGCTCGGCATCGCGCTCACCAAGCGCGGCAAGCACCAGGGCCACGACATACCGATGTGCGGCGTGCCGGTGCATGCGGCTGACGACTATCTGCAGAAGCTGATCGCGCAGGGCTTCCGCGTCGCGGTGTGCGAGCAGCTGGAAGACCCGGCGGAAGCGAAGAAGCGCGGTTCGAAGTCGGTGGTGAAGCGCGACGTGATACGGCTCGTCACGCCCGGCACCATCACCGAGGAGAAGCTGCTCGCGCCATCCGAGGCGAGCTACTTCATGGCGCTCGGGCGGGTGAAGGGCGGCAGCGAAAATGCCTATGCTCTTGCCTGGATCGACATCTCGACCGGGACGTTTCGGGTCGCCGAATCATCGGAGGAGCGGCTCGCGACCGACATCTTCCGCGTCGACCCGAAGGAGCTGATCGTCGCCGAGCCGGTGTTCCGCGATGAGGCGCTCAAACCCGTCTTCGACATCATCGGACGCGTGGCAAACCCGCAGCCGGCAGCGCTGTTCGATTCGGCGACCGCAGCAGCACGCATTGCCCGCTTCTATGATGTCGCGACGCCCGACAGCTTCGGGGCCTTCTCGAGGTCGGAGCTGTCGGCGATCTCCGGCGCGATCGCCTATGTCGAGAAGACGCAGAAGGCGGAGCGGCCGCCGCTCGCTCGGCCGGAGCGCGAGGAGAACGGCGCGACGCTCTTCATCGATCCGGCGACGCGCTCGAATCTGGAATTGCTGCGCTCGATGTCGGGAAGCCGCGAGGGCTCTCTCTACAGGGCCGTCGACCGGACGGTGACCGGGGCCGGCGCGCGGCTGCTCGCGGAGCGACTGACGGCGCCGCTCACCGACCCGAGCGCCATCGACGCGCGGCTCGATGCGGTCGCCTTCTTCGCCGCCGACCCGGATCTCGCAGACCGGCTGCGCGAAAAATTGAAGGCCGCGCCCGACATCGCCCGCGCCTTGTCGCGGCTCGCGCTCAACCGCGGCGGGCCGCGCGATCTCGGCGCGCTGAAATCCGGGCTCGGCGCGGCGGCGGGAATCGCGGCGCTGCTCGACGGCGCGCTGCTGCCCCAGGAGCTTGTGGCCGCCCGAGCCGGGCTGGAGGCGCTGCCTGCGGGTCTCTACGATCATCTCAGCCAGGCACTTGCCGAGGAGCTGCCGCTCTTGAAGCGCGACGGCGGCTTCGTGCGCGAGGGCTACAACGCCGAGCTCGACGAGATGCGGGCGCTACGCGACCAGTCACGTCGGGTGATCGCCGGCATGGAGCGCGACCTCATCGACGAGACCGGCATCCGCTCGCTGAAGATCCGGCACAACAACGTGCTCGGCTATTACATCGAGGTGACCGCCAACCATCAGGCGATCATGACCGGCTCCGATGCCGCGAAGGCGCGCTTCATCCATCGCCAAACGATGGCGAACGCGATGCGCTTCACTACGACCGAACTGGCGGAGCTGGAATCCAAGATCGCCAACGCCGCCGACCGGGCGCTTTCGATCGAGCTTGCGGGTTTTGACCGGCTGGTCTCGGAGGCAGTCGGCGAGGCCGAGGCGATCCGGAGGGCGGCGGAAGCGCTCGCGATACTCGACGTTTCGGCCGCGCTCGCCGTGCTGGCGCGCACCGAGAACTATGCGCGGCCCGTGGTCGATGATTCGCTCAATTTCCATATCGTCGCGGGGCGCCATCCGGTGGTCGAGCAGGCGCATCGGAGGCTGGCCACGGAGCCGTTCGTTGCCAATGACTGCGACCTCTCGCCGGAGGGAAACGGGCGCAATGGCGCGATCTGGCTGCTCACCGGCCCGAACATGGGCGGCAAGTCGACCTTTCTCAGGCAAAACGCGGTGATCGCGATACTCGCCCAGGCCGGCTCCTTCGTGCCGGCGACCAGCGCCCATATCGGCGTGGTCGACCGGCTGTTCTCGCGCGTCGGCGCATCCGACGACCTTGCGCGCGGGCGCTCGACCTTCATGGTCGAGATGGTGGAGACCGCGGCGATTCTCAACCAGGCCGGCGAGCGGGCGCTCGTCATCCTGGATGAGATCGGGCGCGGCACCGCCACCTTCGACGGGCTCTCCATCGCCTGGGCTGCGATGGAGTATCTGCATGAAAAGAACCGCTGCCGCGCGATCTTCGCCACGCATTTCCACGAGATGACCGCGCTGGCCGGCAAGCTGCCGCGCCTTCACAACGTCACCATGCGGGTGAAGGAATGGGAGGGCGAGGTCGTTTTCCTGCACGAGGTGGCACGCGGAGCGGCGGACCGCTCCTATGGCGTGCAAGTCGCTCGGCTCGCCGGATTGCCCGATGCGGTGGTACAGCGCGCCAAGGAGGTGCTGCACCAGCTGGAAACCAGCGAGACGTCAGGCAAGGCCGACCGGCTGGTGGACGACCTGCCGCTGTTTTCCGCGGCGATGCGTCGTGAGCCGGCAAAGCCCACGCAGTCGGACGAGCTCGCCAAGGCGCTCGCCGAGCTCAACCCGGACGAGATGACGCCGCGCGAGGCGCTGGATGCGCTCTATCGGCTGAAGGGGGTCGCGGGCGGGTAGGCTCGCCGTCCTGCGCTGTGCTGAATGAACGGCCAACGCGGTGTCCTTCAGCCCCCCCCTCTGTCCTGCCGGACATCTCCCCCTCAAGGGGGGGATTGCACAGCCGCTTGGACGGCGCCCGTTCTGAGACGATAGGCGATTGGCGAAATCATCGACGACAGCCAATCTCCCCCTTTAGGGGGAGATGTCCGGCAGGACAGAGGGGGGTTCACGGGCGCCACCCTTCCCGACTAACAAGCCGTCCGGACACACCTTGCGGCCACGCTAGATGTGAGCATTCTGCTATTCGCTAGACGCATGCTCCGGGGCAGCCCTATCTCTCAAGCCATCACTTGGCCGCGCCCCGGAATCGTCATCGCCGCAACGCCGGCGATGACGCAGGCAAAGCCGAGCCAGGCAGTCGAAGTCAGGCTCTCGCCCAGGAACAAGGCGCCGATTGCCACGCCGATGGGAACCCGCAGGTAGGACTGCGCCGTAATCCCCACCGAGCCGAGCGTCTGCACCAGCCGGAAATAGATGACGAAGGCAAGCGCGGTGGAGACGACCGCGAGTGCGAGCAAGGCGAGAATGGATGCCGCGGACGGGGCCAGCGTCCACGGATGATCGACAATCATGCTGGCGGGGATCAGGATTGCCGCCCCGCTGATCAGCGAGCCCGCTGCCGGCATGATCGGATCGAGGCCTTTGAAGCCCTTGCCGAAGATCGCTGCGCCCGCATAGCAGATGCTGGCCGAAACGATGGCGAGCTGTGCCGCCAGCTCACGCCCAACGCCGTGGAGCGCTTGCAGGCCGACGATGAGACAGGCTCCTCCCAGCCCGGCTGCCGTGCCGAACAGCTTGCGTCCGGTCACCGGTTCGTGGCGGGTGACGAGAACGGTCAGCAGAAAGGTGAAGATCGGGGTCGTGGCATTGAGGATGGTTGCCACGCCGGCATCGGTCGCCTGCTCGGCCCACGCGATCAGCGTGAACGGGATGACGCTGTTGAGGCACGCCTGAAACAAAAACCGCCTCCACGTCATCGCGTCCTTCGGCAGGCGAAGTCCGCGCCAATAGATGATGGCCGTCAGGAGCACACCGGCAACGAAGGTACGCGCAGCAATCAGCGTGACGGGCGGGATGGTTTCGACGCCGACCTTGATGAAGGTATAGGACGCGCCCCACAGCATGGACAATATCAGGAGCAGCCCCAGTTCCCTAGCGATGTTCGGCTTGTTCACCGGCTGCCCTCCGTGTGCGTTTGCCGCCTCCCTTAGCTGATCGCTCGCCCCGATGCTTCGGTATCGGCCGAACTGTGCCTTGACGATGCCCCGCCAAGAGCGTGCGGCTGATACGCGCTTGGCATGGCAGCTCGCTCGCGTTGCTCCCGGCCGCTTCCCCAAACGACAAGGACCCGGCGGTTTCCCGCCGGGTCCTCCAAGTCACGTTTCGTTCGAACGATCAGAACGTGAACTGGGTGCGGAGGTAGCCACCCCAGTTGTCGCCTTCCGCGAACTGGCTGAGCGGATCGCCGTCGCCATGACGGAAGCCGATGCCCGGCGTCACGACGAAGCCCGGAACCACGGTGAAGTTCACGTCGGCGTCGATCGACCAATCGGCAAGCTCGTTGTAGCCGAACTCGGCGTTGAGGGTGGTGCGGTCGTTGAAGTGCACGGCACCGCCGGCCCAGATCGCCCAGTCGCCGCCCCAGACAGCATAGAAGTTGCCGCCATTGTTGGCATAGGGAACGCCGCCCGGGAAGTTGCCGTCGCCGTCGTCATCCGTCCAGCCGCCCATGACGAAGAACGAGAACATGTCGTTCGGCGTCACGTCCACGCGACCCTTGATCGTGAATTCCTCCTGCACGGAGTCATAGGCACCGATAGCCGACAGGCCGAAGAGGCCCGTCTTATACGCCGCGCCGACCAGCACATGAGGCGTGTAGTCGAGGATGGCGCCCTGCCGAACACCGGTCACCGGATCCACGGAATAGAACGAATCGTCGTTGTTGCCCTCTTCCACACCCGCCATGAGCGAGAAGCCGTTGCCGGCATCGAAGGTGTAGGAGATCTGGTGCGTGGTGAACGGAGCGTAGGGGATCAGGCCGTCATTGACGACGCCCGAAGCGCCACCCAGCCAGGTCGAGAACAGCGAGTCCTCGACGCCGATCATGAAGCCACCGAGCTTCACCCAGGCGCGCTCGATGTGCTCGTCGTCGCGGACGTCGTTGGTCTCGAAGCCACCATGGGTCGTCCAGTTGAAGTTGATGCCCACGACGCCCTGCAGCGTGCCGAGCTCGGTCTCGGTACGGGCATCCATGCGCAGCTGGAAGCGCTGGCGCTTGTAGTAGGTGTCGGCTTTGTCGTCGCCGTCGGTGTCAACGCCAAACAGGTCGCCTGCGCCGATGTCGTAGCGGAGATAGCCGCCGACCTTCAGGCAAACCTCGGTGCCGGGGACGTAGTAGAAGCCCGTGCCGTATGTATCGCAGACGCGAACATATTCGACCGGCTCCGGCTCGGGCGCGACGATTGCATCGGCGGCGCGAGCACCGCTGGCAGCAAGAATGGCCGCAGTCGACCCAAGCAAGATCGTTCTGATATTCATATTAATCTCCGAAATAGCTCGTTTAGCTAGGGTCAACCCCCTGCCACCTGAACGGGTATATTTGACCTTCGGAGTCGGCAAAGGACATAACTGGGTCTATTTCCTCGCGATTCCCACTGCGACATATTTGCAACGAATTCTCGGCCTACAGGGACAAAGTTGGGTGTATTCCCATACCTCTTTGTTCATAAACGCCTAATTTTCGACGAGTATACATTCGTCGCTCAAGATGCAGACGAATCGCGACACAAGACCCAAAACTGTCCTTTGACTGTTGGATGTATCTAGCACATCTTATAAATGCTACTTCCGGCCGATGTAGAAGGACTGCTTTGATCGGAAGGCAATTGATGCGTTTTCATCTCCAGTCAACGCATGAGGGTCCCCGCCATCCCTGAGCGGGGACCCATTCCGTCAGGGAAGACAGTTCCAGAACCGTCGCACCGTAGCGGCTCACATTTACTTGCGGGGGGAAGCCGACATGCCGTCGCCCATGGCGAGATGCATGTCGAGCTGGGCTCGTGCGACATGTGCGGCAACGATGTTCTCGAACAGGTCTTCGAGCGGCGACAGCAACCGGATCTGACGCCCGCCTTTTTGCAGAAGCTGCACGAATCCTTCAGCCTCCGCCTTCCGCATGAGCCGTCTTATGTGCGTTCTCGACAAGCCGAACAGCGTGCCGATCTCGTCGAAAGGAAACTCGACGATATGATCGTCATCTTGCCGGGCCGCCTCCTTCAGGGACATGAGCTTGAGCAGCAATATCGTTCCACCATCAGCAGCCACGAACACCTGAGACTGGGGATGATTGAGAACGGACCCGTGGATGGCGATGTAGGAGTAAAGCCCGGCCGCAAAGCAGCGTTCCTGGATGCCCTCATCCTGATCGAACAACGCGCCGTAGTTTCTCGACGGGAACAGCGTGTCTGCCGCCGCCAGCGAGATACGCTGGAAATCCCTGGTCGCCGATATCAAATCTTCCGTGGGCTGGATGTACAGCCATCTGCGATCCTGGTGATTCTCCACGCGCACGATCAAGCCGAGGCGCTCCAGAAGCGCAACGATTGCGGCAGTGGTGTTCTTGCTGCAAACGCCCATCGCGGTGGTCAGTGTCTGGATCGACGAGAGAAAGGCGCCGCCGGTCTTTTCGGCCTGCCCGAAATATGAAGACAGGATGGCCATGCAGACCGTTTGGCGGGAAACGTTCGCCATCGCCTTGTTCACGAGGTAACGGCCTTCGAACAGATGCACTATGCTTCTGGCGTAGTCGACTGCCGTTGCCGGGAAGTCAGGATTACTCCGCAGGTCGCGAATGCGCTGCTGGAACCATTGCGCCCCGGTTCCGGGATAGCCCTGCGTTCGCGGCAGGGCGAGCCGGCTGAACGCGGCATTGAGTTCGACAGCACACACCTTGTCGGGATCCGCTCCCCAGTTGGAGGCGGAACACGCAGCAATTTCGCGGGCGGTTGTCGATATGTTCATCGAAATCCCCGGCACAACGACCGAAAGTCCCAGGAGCACCGAACCGGAGGGTAGGGAAAAGCCGATGGCCAACCCCGCATGACGGCGTACCAGGCGCGAGAACAGCCCCGGCGGCTGGGGCCTGCTGTCGAACTCGTAAACTTAACTTGCGAAGTAGGCAAAGGACAAAACTGGACCTATTTCCGCGCCCCGACACTGCGGCAATTCTGCAACGCAGCGATCCGTCAAGCTGCGGAAAACAGCTGGCGGACGCCATGCACCCGCCTGCGCAGTGGGTTTTGCAGAAATCCGATGCGTAGCTAAACCATCGAGCGGCGTAGCGATCCTGCCCGGACGCACGCAACTGTGGCGCCATAACTCCAAGTGAGCCTCATCTGGATATCGGGCTCTGGACGAATTTCGAATCAAAATGAATGACAGCAGTAGACAAATCGCCAGCACCCCGATGATTCGCTCCGGCGTCCAAGTCCAGCTCTTGCGAAATGAGAATCGGGACGGAAGAGCGGAGTGCGTGAAAATTGCACCGCCACCCCGCTCCATTTCTTGCTTCCGCGCCGGATTGTTCTGGGAAACGCTCCGCATTTTTCGGTCCGCCATGTCGGCGGAGGCGGTCTATGCCGAGTGCTCGTCAGTAGCCGGCAGCACTGCTGCGATTGCGATATCGATCAAGCTCCCAATCCGCATCCCGCACACGCCTGTCGCTCATCAGGAGCTCGTTCTGCTTGAGGAACACCTGCGAGCTCAATGCCGATCGCTCCTCTTGCGACTTGGCCTCCACCATTTTTCCGTTGAGGTCGTTGAGTTCCGCTTCGACACGGCTGCGCTCGGCGCGAGCGTCGTGTACTCGCTGGCCGACCGCATAGGCGTTCATGAAAGCTTGCGCGAGGTCGGCTGGACAGCTCGAGTTTTGACCTGACCCGCTCAGGCCGAGATTGAGCCCGTTCTCAGGCACGCAATACTGGCGGATCCCTGCCTCCCATCCGCGCCGCCACGAGGCGTTGTCGACGGGCAGACCATATTCTCCGCAGGCCTCGAGATGACGCGCCACCTGAGTGACTGGCTGTCCCTCCAGCCCGTCGCGCTGGCCGAGGTCGTACCAGCTGGCCGTCTGGCATTCGGCCTGGTTCAAGGTCTGACAGGAGACTGCGGTCAGCCCTGAGACGAGGACGCCGGCCAAAGCTGCGATCATTTTAGAGCGGCGTGCGCTCATGTGGGATCGCCATGCCGCTCCGTCTTTCTGCTTGCGCATCGGATGTGTCCGAAAGCCGCGACGCACTTGTCGGTCCGATGCCCTGATACGCATTATGATGCCCCCCAATAGTGCTACCCACCCTTCACAACCGATAGCACAATCGGCGCTGGCGAGGCTCGCCAAAGTTGCAACCAGGTCGGAGCACGACTGCGCGCGAAAGCATCGCCGGTTCAGGGGTGATGGGTCGGCTGTTCGTTGAGGGTCACGGGCAGCTGCGACCGGGACTGGAGCGCGGCTCCCATGCAAGGAGCGGCGGCTTGAGCTCCTGCGGCGCCCGGCACGCACGACCCGGCTTGCCGGTGCAGCCAACTTGGTCGGCATTCTGCCCTGGGCAGGCAAGGCAAGGCGATTGTGGCCGCCCCGCCCCTGGCATTCAGCAGCGGACGTTCCGTTTAAGCCTGATTCCGTTTAAGCCTGGTTCAGGCAATTGATCGTATCGCGCAGCTGACATTGCGGTACCGGCCTTCTTAGCCGCTGCGCAAGGCGATCATGCCAGCAAGGCAGATCGCCTTCCGACGCGGGTCGTCCGTCAGAACGCGGCCGCCATGGCGCCTGCCGGAATCTGGATATCGATCTCCAGCGTCGATACCCTCTCCCCGCGATCCATGTTCACCTTCACGTCGTCCTGATCGACCTGAACGTGCCTGGCGATCACTGCCATGATCTCTTCCCGCAGCTTGGCCAGGAGATCAGGCTGATTACGGTTCTGGCGCTCGTGGGCGAGCAGCACCTGCAGGCGTTCGCGCGCCACAGGGGCGGTGCCGCGCCGCTTGAAAAGATCGAGTAAAGTCATGCTGCTTTCCTTCCCAGCAGGCGATCGAGGAAACCTCTTTTCTCTGTCGGCAGAACAACCGGAACATCCTCGCCGCTCAGCCTCTTTGCGGCCTCGACATAGGCGCGGGCGGCCACATTGGTGGGTTCATTGAGCGTCACCGGCGAACCAAGATTGGATGCCCTCAGCACCGCCTGGCTTTCCGGAATGATGCCGAGCAGAGGCGTGGAGAGGATCTCCAGCACGTCGTCTATCCTCAGCATTTCGCCGCGTGAAGCGCGCGCAGCATCGTAGCGCGTGACGAGGACGTGCTTGGTGATGGTCTCGCCGCGCTCGGCCTTTACCGTCTTGGCATCGAGCAGGCCGATGATGCGATCGGAATCGCGAACCGAACTCACCTCCGGGTTGGTCACGATCACCGCATCGTCGGCAAAGCGCATGGCGAGCTGCGCGCCGCGCTCGATTCCGGCCGGACTGTCGCAGAACACGTAGTCGAATTTCGCCCTGAGCGCCGCGATCACCTGGCCCACGCCCTCCTCGGTGAGCGCGTCCTTGTCGCGCGTCTGCGAGGCAGGCAGCAGGAACAGCGAGTCGATGCGCTTGTCGCGGATCATCGCCTGCGACAGCTTGGCCGATCCCTGAATGACATTGACGAGATCGAAGACCACGCGCCGCTCGGCGCCCATGACCAGGTCCAGATTGCGAAGACCGACATCGAAATCGATAAGTGCCACCTTCATGCCAGTCTGAGCCAGTGCGGCTCCGAGAGCGGCAGTCGAGGTGGTCTTGCCAACGCCTCCCTTGCCGGATGTGACGACGACTACCTTGCCCATATTCGTATCTCCAAATCCCCGTTAGTTGAGGGCCGTGACCTGAATCACATCATTCTCCAGAAAGACTTGGACCGCCCGGCCGCGCGAGGACGGCTCCATGTCTTCGGCCGTTTGGTACCAGCCATCCACCGCCAGAAGCTCGGCCTCGTTCCTGCGGCAGAAGATGAGCGCCTCGGAATTTCCGGTGGCGCCGGCGAAAACCCGACCGCGCAGCGTGCCGTAGACGTGGACGGATCCTCCCGCAACGATCTCGGAACCCGAGCCGACCGAGCCGAGCACGATTACGTCGCCATATGGGTGATAGACCGACTGGCCGGAGCGTATGGGCGAGCGAATGATCAGCGACTTCGACGCGGGCGGTTCCGCTGTCTGTGCCGACGAGGCCGGCTTCGAGCCGCTCTCCGGGCGCGCCTCGGATTCGTCGATGACCGTCGGCCTTGCGCCTTTCAAGAGAGGGGGCAGATCGGGGCCGAGAACTTCGATGCCGTTGGCCTCGATCGCGTAAATCCGAATTCCGCGTTCGGCAAGCTGCGCAACCAGGCTGCCGACTTCGCTCGGGTCCGGCCTCAGAAGGTTCAGGTCCAGAACGACCGGACGACCGGCAAAGAAGCCCGGAGAATTCTCGGTCCAGTGATCGAGGCCCTCGAACCACTCCTCCAACGGCGCCTCCGGCGCCAGCGCGAAAGCCAGAAACGAGCGCGCGGGAAAGCGTATGGACTTCTTCTGGACAGGGGTAACGCTGTTCTTCTCTATGGTAGCGATGCTGGTCACGAAGGCGGGGTCCTTACTGATTTGTTAACGCTATTCCCGACATGGTTAATGAAAGGTAAACGGCGAGGCATACGCGAAGCTTTCGTTAATTTTTGATGCCAGCCCGCTGCTCAGTACGAAAATGGCGTCGGGCGGAGTCAGCCGAGCCTGCCGCGACGATACGATGAAACTATCCGGGCTGACCGAAGCGCGGTTCTCGCTGCGAAGGCGTCCGGTTGCCGAAAGTGTCTGCAACTCTGTGGTGCGCCGACATCTCGCTCGGGATCAAGCTTCGGGACAACGCTGCCCCGCCCGTCCAAACACATTGTTTGAATATCACACAGTGCTTAACTACGCCTGCGGGTGCTTTACTTGCAAGTTCAGCAGGTTCGCAGTCGAACAGATATAATTCTCCTGAAATCTTTCGCACGGCCGAGCTGAAGCAGTAGAAATATTTGTTAACGACATTGCACTACAGCTGAATAAGGAGGCTGCTCCCGGCCTATGGCCGGACAGTTCCTGGACCTCGCCGCTGGCGGCCTTTGCAAGATTTCTCACGGGAATCGGACGCGGGCCTGCGGCGAGCGAACGGGCAGGCAGCTGCTACAGGGGCGGTAATTGCAGATCGACCGAAAATGACGACGACGCGCACGAAGCCAAGGCTGATCGCCCTCATCTGGCCGTTCGTAGCCGTGGTCCTCGTGCAAGCGATCATCGCATCGGTCAGCATACATACCTTGTCAGCCATACGCGCCTACATCGCCAGCGAAAGCGTCTGGTCGAAGGCGCAGAAGGACGCGATCTATTTGCTCGACCGCTATGTCGAGACCAGGAACGAGCTCTATTACCTGCAGTTCGAGAACGCGATCGCTATCCCCCTCGGCGACCGGATCGCCCGGCTCGCGCTTGACGGCCCGACCGCCGATTTCAAGGAGGCGGAGCGCGGTTTCCAGCTCGGAGGCAACCATAGGGACGACCTTGCCGGACTGATCTGGCTGTTCCAGAACTTCCGTTTCATCAGCTATTTGGACAAGTCCCTGGAGCCTAACGGAGCGGCGGAGCCTTTCATTCTCGAGCTCGAGGCGCTTGGCAGATCGATCCGGTCGGAAATCTCGGCCGGGCCCGTGAGCGCCGAGCGGACCGCCTTTCTGCAGGCCGAAATCTACCTGCTCGACCGGCAGATCACACCGATTACGCTCGCCTTCTCACGCTCGCTGGGCGAGGGTTCGCGGGCGATCAAAAACGTGCTTCTCGTCGTGAATGTCGCCTCGGCAATCACGCTGATCGTGTTTGCGGTCTGGCGCACCCGCAAGCTCATCGGACAGCGCCAGGCCGCCGAGGCCGCGCTCGACACCGAGCGCGAGCGGGCGCAGATCACGCTCTCCTCGCTCGGCGAGGCGGTCGTCACGATCGGAGCCGGAGGCTTCATCGATTACCTGAACCCGACAGCCGAGCGGTTGTTCTCGATGCCAGCCGAGCACGTCCGCGGGAGGCCGCTCTACGAGCTTTTCACGCTGGTCAACAATGAGACCGGCAAGCGCGACTGGAGCTTCCTCACGAATGTGCTCGGCGGGGAGCGGGCCAGCCTCGACAGCGAGACGCACAAACTGCTGCGCAAAGACGGCAGCCCGGTGGTCGCTTCGCTTGTCGGTGCACCGCTCGGCCGGGAAGGCAAGCTCTGCGGTGCGGTGCTCGTCTTCCATGACATGACGCGCGAGCAGGAATATATGGCTCGCCTTTCCTGGCAGGCTTCGCACGACGCGCTCACGGACCTCGCGAATCGGCGCGTCTTCGAGCAGCGGCTGGAGCGGGCGCTCGCCGGCCTGTCACGCGGCGCCTCGACCCACGTGCTCATGTTCGTCGATCTCGACCAGTTCAAGCTCGTCAACGATACCTGCGGCCATGCCGCGGGCGACCGCCTGCTGCAGCAGGTATCGACTGCGCTGGCCAGCGAGCTGCGTCAGGGTGACCTGCTCGCCCGCCTGGGCGGCGACGAATTTGGCGTGTTGATGGAAGATTGCGAGCCGGCGCTCGCGGCAGAAGCTGCGGAGCGGCTGCGAAGGACGGTCGAGGAGCTCGCCTTCGTTTGGAACGGGCGCCCGTTCTCAATCAGCGCCAGTGTCGGGGTGGTGCATGTTTCCGAGCCCGGGACAACGCTCGAGGAGGCGCTGCGCGCAGCAGACGTCGCCTGCTACATGGCGAAGGAGAAGGGCCGCAACCGCATCCAGATCCAGGAGCCGGCCGATACCGAGCTGCTCGAGCGGGTCGGCGAGATGGCCTGGGTGCAGCGCATCCGCGACGCGCTCGACGAGGACCGCTTCTGCCTTTACGCACAGGAAATCGTGCCTCTGCAGGAGAGAGAGGCCGGCCGGGGCCATGTCGAGGTGCTGGTCAGGCTGCGCGACGAGAACGGCCAGATGGTCGCGCCGCAGAGCTTCATTGCGCCGGCCGAGCGCTACGGGCTGATGCCGCTGATCGACCGCTGGGTTGTGCGCAACACCTTCGCTGAACTCGCCAGGCGGGAGCAGCAAGGCCTGCCGATCGATATCTGCGCCATCAATCTCTCCGGTTCGAGCTTCGGCGACGAGGGCTTCGTCGATTTCCTGCGCGAGGAGCTCCTTGCCCATCGCATCGCGCCGCAGTCGATCTGCTTCGAGATCACCGAAACGAGCGCCATCGCCGACATGTCGACGGCGATCGCCTTCATGGGCGCGATGCGCGGCTTGGGCTGCAGCTTCGCGCTCGATGATTTCGGTTCGGGCATGTCCTCGTTCTCCTACTTGAAGCACCTGCCGGTCGATTATCTGAAGATCGACGGCGGCTTCGTCAAAGATATGCTCAGCGACCGCAACGACCGCGCGATGGTCGAGATGATCCATCACGTCGGCCAGGTGATGGGCAAGATCACAATCGCCGAATTCGTCGAGAGCGCGGAAATTGCTACAGCGCTGCGCGAGATCGGTATCGGTTATGCGCAGGGCTTCGCTGTGGCGAGGCCGGCGCCGTTCGACGACAGCTTCCGTCTTGCCGGCGGGACATTTTCGGCGCAGGAGCCGGCCGTACGGGAGTGGCAGCGCCGAATCGGGCGCACCGCCTGAAAAATCCATTCATCCGAAAGCCGCGTCGCACTTTTCGGTCCGATGCTCATGCCTTGTCCGCGCATCGGATTCACCCGAAAACCGCGTCGCACTTTTCGGTCCGATGCAGTTTCACAGTCCAAGCATCGGATTCACCCGAAAACCGCGTCGCACTTTTCGGTCCGATGCTCTATAGACGCCGCCCAGGAATCGAGACTGTCCGGGGCATATGGCCAAGATCCCTCTGAGACTCGAAGAGATCATCGACGGCGAAGCCTTGCGCCGTGAGCTAGGCGCTCTCGCCGAGAGCCGAGGCGGCGACGGCTCGAGCGCGGAGATCCGCGCTGCAGTCCGGCAGGTCCTCAAGCAGCGGCTCGCGGAAGGCCGAGCGGTCGTCGAGCGGATGCTCAATGAGGACGGCGGCGGAACGGCATGCGCACAGCGTCTCTCGCATCTGATGGACGAGGTGATCCGGGCGCTCTACGACTTCGCAACGACCCATGTGTACCGTTCGACGAATCCATCGGCAGCGGAGCGTATGACGATCGTGGCGGTCGGTGGCTACGGCCGCGGCACGCTGGCCCCCGGTTCCGATATCGATCTGCTTTTCGTGCTGCCCTACAAGCAGACGCCATGGGGCGAGCAGATCGCCGAATACATGCTCTATATGCTGTGGGACCTCGGCCTGAAGGTCGGCCACGCCACCCGCAACATCGACGAGTGCATCCGCCTGTCGCGCACCGACTTCACAATCCGCACCTCGATCCTGGAGGCGCGGTATCTGTGGGGCGAGGAGGCGCTCTACAAGGAGCTCGTCCAGCGCTTCGATGAGGAGGTGGTGAAAGGAAGCGGCGCCGAATATGCGCAGATCAAGCTCGCCGAGCGCGATGAACGCCATCGCAAGGGTGGCGAGAGCCGCTACCTGGTCGAGCCCAACGTGAAGGACGGCAAAGGGGGGCTGCGCGACCTGCAGACGCTGTTCTGGATCGGCAAGTATTTCTATCGCGTGAGAAGCGGCGAGGAACTGGCGGAAAGGGGCGTCTTCACCAACCAGGAATACAAGCTTTTCCTCAAGGCCGAGGATTTTCTCTGGGCCGTGCGCTGCCATATGCATTTCCTCACCGGAAAAGCCGAGGAGAGGCTCTATTTCGACATCCAGCCCGAGATCGCCCAACGCCTCGGTTATACCAGCCATCCCGGCCTGTCGGCGGTCGAGCGCTTCATGAAGCACTACTTCCTGATCGCCAAGGATGTGGGCGACCTGACACGCATCGTCTGCGCCGCGCTCGAGGAGGAGCAGGCCAAAGAGGCGCCGGGCTTCAATCGCTTCCTGTTCGGCTTCTCCAGGCGCAAACACAAGCTCGCGGGAACCAGCGATTTCGTGGTCGACAACAACCGCATCAATGTCGCCGACGACATGGTCTTCGAGCGTGATCCGGTAAATCTGTTGCGGTTGTTCTGGTTCGCCGACCGGCACGGGCTGGAGTACCACCCCAAGGCGATGCATCTCGTCACGCGCTCGCTGAAGCTCATCACCCGGAATTTGCGCAAGGACGCCGAGGCGAACCGGCTGTTCCTCGACATCCTCACTTCGGATCACGATCCGGAGCTGAACCTCCGGCGCATGAACGAATCCGGCGTGCTCGGCCGGCTCATTCCTGAATTCGGCAAGATCGTCGCGATGATGCAGTTCAACATGTATCACCACTACACGATCGATGAGCATCTCCTGCGCTGCATCGGCGTGCTCTCTGAAATCGAGCGCGGCGAAGGCGAGAAGATCCACCCGCTCACCCATTCGCTGATGCCGGGGCTAAAGAAGCAGCGCGAGGTGCTCTATGTCGCGGTGCTGCTGCACGACATCGCCAAGGGCCGGCCGGAGGACCATTCCACGGCCGGGGCGAAGATCGCCCGCCGCATCTGCCCGCATATGGGCCTTTCGGCCGCCGACACCGAAACGGTCACCTGGCTCGTCGAAAATCATCTCCTGATGTCGATGACGGCGCAGACCCGCGATCTCAACGACCGCAAGACCATCGAGGACTTTGCCGCGATGGTGCAGACGGTGGAGCGGCTGAAGCTGCTCCTCGTGCTCACGGTCTGCGACATACGCGGCGTCGGTCCGGGCGTCTGGAACGGCTGGAAGGGCCAGCTCCTGCGCACGCTCTATTACGAGACGGAGCTGACGCTGACCGGCGGCTTCTCGGAGGTCTCGCGCGCCGAGCGCGCCAAGGCCGCCCGCGAGCAGCTCGCCGAGGCGCTGTCCGCCTGGCCGGAAAAGGAGCGGCAACGCTATGTCGGCCTGCACTATGACAACTACTTGCTGGCGGTCGACCTCGCCGACCAGCTGCGCCATTGCGAATTCATCCGCGCTTCCGACGCAGCGAACAAGCGGCTGGCGACCACGGTGAGGACCCGCGAATTCGAGGCAGTCACGGAGGTGACGGTGCTCGCGCCCGACCACCCGCGCCTGCTGTCGGTAATCGCCGGAGCTTGCGCGGCCGCCGGCGGCAATATCGTCGATGCGCAGATCTTCACCACGACCGACGGGCGTGCGCTCGACATCATCCTGATCAGCCGCGAATTCGACCGCGACGAGGACGAGCGGCGGCGCGCCGAGCGGGTCGGAAGGCTGATCGAGGACGTGCTGTCGGGCCGCAGCTGGCTGCCGGAAATGATCGAGAAGCGCACCAAGCCGAGACGGAGCACCAAGGCTTTCCGCATCGAGCCGCGCGCCGATGTCGGCAACACCTTTTCAAACCGGTTCTCGGTCATCGAGGTGGAAGGCCTCGACAAGCCGGGCCTCCTCTCCGAGATCACCGGCGCGCTCTCCGACCTCTCGCTCGATATCGCCTCGGCCCACATCACCACCTTCGGCGAGAAGGTGGTCGACACTTTCTACGTAACCGACCTCACTGGCCAGAAGATCGAAAGCCCGTCACGCATCGAGGCGATTAAGGCACGGTTGATCGCCGTACTCGAGGGCGCGACGGCGGCGCGGCCGGCGCGGGTGAAAGCGGCGGCGGAGTAGGATCGCCGTCGGGACTGCGAGGAATTCTGTTGAGATTGCAATATCCCCTCATCGGCTCTCCTTCGCCTCGCCATCTCTCCGTCATCTGCATGACGATGAGGAGCCGCGGCGGCACATCCGTTGCAGGTGAGGCACAACGCTCGTGCCCCCCTTCCCCTTGTGGGGAGGGATTCAGGGTGGGGGTGCGAAGCGCGCCAGCCGACCCTGCTCGGCTTCTGATAAAACCTGACCCAAGGAGCACTGCAGTACCCCCACCCCTTACCCCTCCCCACAAGGGGGAGGGGGGCGTCAGCGCGGTGCCCACACCATGAGCCTCGTCAAGAAATTCGCGACCGTCGCATCCGGCACGCTGATGAGCCGGCTGCTCGGTTTCGCGCGCGAGATGTTCATGGCCGCCGCGCTGGGAACGGGACCGGTGGCCGACGCCTTCAACGCCGCCTTCCAGTTCCCCAACACCTTCCGCAGATTGTTTGCCGAGGGCGCCTTCAATGCCGCTTTCGTGCCGCTCTTCGCCAAGGAGATCGAGGCAGGCGGCTTGGACGGTGCGCGGCGCTTTTCCGAAGAGGTGTTCGGCGTCCTCTTCACTGTGCTGACAGCGCTAACCATCGCCATGGCGCTGGCGATGCCGCTGCTCGTCTCGACGATCATCGCGCCCGGCTTCACCGACAATCCCGACAAGTTCCACCTGACTGTCCGGCTCGCCACGATCATGTTCCCCTATCTGATGTGCATGTCGCTGGGGGCGATGATGAGCGGCATGCTGAATTCGCTGCGCCGCTATTTCGCGGCGGCGGTCGCGCCGGTCTTCCTGAACATCATCCTGATCGTGGTCCTGGCTTACGCCTGGTATCGCGGCTCGAACGCGATGACCGTCGGCTATATGCTGGCCTGGGGCGTTCTCGCGGCCGGCCTCGTGCAGCTCGGCATCGTCTGGGGCGCGGTGCGCCATGCAGGAGCCTCGATCGGCTTCCGCCGCCCGCGCTTCACCGCCAATGTCAGACGCCTGCTGATCCTGGCGCTGCCAGCGGCGATCACCGGCGGCATTACGCAGATCAATCAGCTCATCGGAACCGCAATCGCTTCCGGTCAGGACAGCGCCGTGTCGTCGCTCGCCTATGCGGACCGCATCTATCAGCTGCCGCTCGGCGTGGTCGGCATCGCGGTCGCAATCGTGCTTCTGCCCGAGCTCGCCCGCGCGCTGAAGTCCGGCAATCTGGTCGAAGCCGCCAACCTGCAGAACCGCTCGGTCGAGTTCACGCTATTCCTAACCCTGCCCGCGGCCGCGGCACTGCTGGTCATGTCCGAGCCGATCGTGCGGGTGCTCTATGAGCGCGGCGCCTTCGCTGCGGGCAACAGCACGCCGACCGTTTCGGCGGTGCTCTCCATTTTCGGCCTCGGCCTGCCCGCTTTCGTGCTGATCAAGGCATTCACGCCGGGCTATTTCGCACGCGAGGATACCCGCACGCCGATGTATTTCGCCGCGGCCTCGGTGATCGTCAACATATCGATCGCGCTCACCCTGTTTCCCTCGATCGGGGCGCCCGGCATCGCTACTGCGTCGGCCGTGGCCGGCTGGGTCAACGCGATGCTGCTCCTCGGCGTGCTGATCTGGCGCGGCCATTGGGGACGCGACATCGCGCTCATCACTCGCATCCCGCGGCTGGTGATCGCTGCGGGCATCATGGCCGCCGCGCTCTCGTTCGCGACCCGCTGGTTTGCGCCGCAGCTTGCCTCTTCATCCCCGCTGCATGTGCAGGCGGCTGTTCTTGCCGGCCTGACGGCCGGCGGAGCCGCGGTCTATTTCGCCATCGCCTTCGCGATCGGCGGGGCGGACCTCGGCATGATCCGGCGCAACATCAAGCGTGGGGCGAAGGCGGCACCGGCGGAGGAGGATGCCTTTTAGAGCGCATCCGGAGACTTCTGTTTTTAGGTTGGCGCCGCCTCTCACCCTCCCCCTCTCCCCGTAAAAGACGGGGAGAGATCCTATGGGGGCGACGACGAGAGGGGCTACCATCGTTTTGCCAAAACAAGCGATGGAGCGTCCCATGAAGCGGAACGATTTGAGCCGATCTCTCGTCGTCTTCGAGCAGCATAGCA
>NZ_JAWRCU010000019.1:0-120652 GCF_033542235.1 Mesorhizobium sp. BAC0120
GGTTGTAGCCGAAGGGGCGTCGGGCGACTTCGCCAAGCCTCGAACCGGATGGCCATCCGGTTCGAGGCTCAGTCGCTTCCATCGCACAGAAATCTTTCCGCGCAGATACAAGGGGCAGCGCCAACGGCGAAAGTCTATCATCGCCGGCATCAATCGCGGCAAGGGTGAGAAGGCGCCCGCCTCAAATTAGAAGGCTGTAAGCCGGTACCCCGCCCTCACGACAGCGGATCCCGATTCTCATACGAGAAATAACCGAAGTCGGCCGGCAACCCCGAACCACTGGTGTCGAAAGCCAGCATGCCGAGGAAGGCCCCTGTGAACGAGCCGTGCTCGCCACGGCCCGCCTCGTCGGAGATCAGGCTGGCGTCGAGCTCCGGGCCGACCGGGATCCAGCTGTCGGCCGGACGGTAGAAGAACTGTAGCCTGGCGCCGTCGATCTCGGCCGCAAGCCCGACCGGCCTTTCGCCGGGCAGCTCGATGGCTTCGGCGAGCGGGAAGGAAAGCTTGCCGTTCGGCCAGTCTCCGAAACAGGACATGACGGTGAGCATGCGGCCGCGCCGCTCGTCGAAGCTGACGGCGAGGAAGTGGAACTTGCTGCGGTTGTAGTAGTGGGTCAGCCCGGCAGCCTGCTGGAAAGTCGTTGGGCGGAAGTCGAGCTCGGTCTCCACGCGCAGCGCGAAATGCTCCTGCCGGCGGGCGACGAGCGCCTGCTCGAACCAGCTGCCCAGTGACTCGCGGCCGTAGAGCCGCAGCGCCCCGGGTTTCGCAGCCAGAGAGAAGATACGCTCCGGATAAGGCGTGCGCAGCCACTGGAAGTCGGCCGGCAGCTTCGAACCGGTGAAGTCGTAGCGTATGGTGCGAGGTGGAATGTGGCGTTCGGCCTCATTTGGTGGGTCGACTTCGACGGACGGAACCTGCCCGCCCTCTGTGAGATAGAGCCAGTCGTCGTCGCGCCAGACGCATTTCTGGATGGCCGTTTCGCGGCCGAGCGGCGAGCGGCGCATGCCGGGCAGCGGCCGCGAGGTGAGGTGCGTGTGGTAGAACTGGCCGTCCGGCGTCTCGACGATCTGCCCATGGCCGGCACGCTGCAGTGACGCATCGGGCGAATCCTTCGAGGTGATGGGATGGACATCCGGATGCAGCTCGTACGGCCCCCAGATGGAGCGCGAGCGGGCCATGGTCACGGCATGGTCGTAGCCGGTGCCGCCTTCGGCGGTCGTCATGTAATACCAGCCGTTTCGCTTGTAGAGGTGAGGCGCCTCGACCAGACCATGCTCAGTGCCGCGGAAGACGTTCTTCACCGGGCCGATGAGCCTCTTCTCACGGGCATCCCATTCCTGCAGGAGAATGCCGGCGAAGGACGGATGCTTTGGGCTGCCGCCGACGCCATGTGAGAAATGGTTCCACTGCATGTTGAGGAACCATTTGCGTCCGTCATCGTCGTGGAACAGCGACGGATCGAAGCCGCTGGAGTTCACATAGAGCGGGTCTGACCATGGGCCTTCGATCGACGGCGCGGTGACGATGTAATTGTGCGCGTCCTTGAAGTTGCCGTCGTAGCGCTTGACGTCGGTATAGACGAGCCAGAACAGGCCGTCTGCATGGGACAGGCACGGCGCCCAGATGCCGCAGGAATCCGGGTTGCCGCGCATGTCGAGCTGAGCCGCGCGGTCGAGCGGCCGGCGGACGAGCCGCCAATTCACCAGGTCGGTGGAGTGGTGGATCTGAACGCCGGGATACCATTCGAAGGTCGAGGTGGCGATGTAGTAGTCGCTCCCAACTCGGCAGATCGACGGGTCGGGGTTGAACCCCGGCAGGATCGGGTTGACGATCTTGCTCACACGCGTCTCCTTATCTCGACGGGCCTGCTCGTTCCGCCGACGCGGCCCACAAATTGATGTCGCTCTCGCGAGCGTATTGATCGATCTCGGCGAGCTCCGCGTCGCTGAAGTCTGCGTTCTTCAGCGCGCCTACGCAGTCCTCGACCTGCTCGGGACGGCTCGCGCCGATCAGCGCCGTCGTGACCCGCCCTTTGCGCAGCACCCAAGCGAGCGCCATCTGCGCGAGCGTCTGTCCACGGCGCTTGGCGATCTCGTTCAGTGCCCTGATGTTGGTGATCGTCTGCTCATTGATGAAGGACGGCCGAAGCGACTTGCCCTGTGCCGCCCGGCTGCTCTCGGGAATGCCTTGCAGATATTTGTCCGTCAGCATGCCTTGAGCGAGCGGCGAGAACACGATCGAGCCCACTCCGAGCCCATCCAGCGTGTCGAGCAGCCCGTCCTCCTCGACCCAGCGGTTGATCATCGAATAGCTCGGCTGGTGGATCAGGAGCGGCGTGCCCAGCTGCCTCAATATGTCGGCGGCTTCACGCGTGCGCTGCGAGTTGTAGGAAGATATCCCGGCATAGAGTGCCTTGCCGGAGCGCACCGCCTGGTCGAGCGCGGAACAAGTCTCTTCGAGCGGCGTCTCGGGGTCGAAGCGGTGCGAATAGAAGATGTCGACATAGTCGAGCCCCATGCGCTTCAGGCTCTGGTCGAGGCTCGCGAGCAGATATTTGCGGCTGCCCCATTCGCCATAGGGGCCGGGCCACATCAGGTAGCCGGCCTTCGTCGAGATGACCAATTCGTCGCGCAGGCCGGCGAAGTCGGTCTTGAGGATCTCGCCGAAAGCCTGCTCGGCCGATCCGGGCGGCGGGCCGTAATTGTTGGCGAGGTCGAAATGGTTGATGCCGAGGTCGAACGCCTTGCGGCAGATCGCGCGCTTGGTCTCATGCGGCGTGTCGCCGCCGAAATTGTGCCACAGCCCCAGCGAGATCGCCGGAAGCTTCAGGCCAGAGCGGCCGCACCGGTTGTAGATCATCTTCTGGTAACGGTTCTCTGCCGGCTGCCAGCTCATCTTCGCCTCCATCGACAAGGGGGTCGGCGCCGTGAGGGCGCCGACTTGTCTTCAAATAACTAAATCAAGCTGCCTTCTTGAGCGCTTTCTTCTTCGGCTTCGCGGCTGCCTCCGGCTTCTTCGCGAGAAGCGCCTTGGCGGCATCCACATCGAGAGCAGCCGGCCGCTCGCAGGTCGTCGTGATGTCGACGAACTTGCCGGTCTCGCCGGACCTCAGGATGCTCGTCATCACGTCGACGGCGTGGAGCGCCATCTCCATCGAGCAGCGGTGCGGCCGCCCTTCCGCTATCGCGACCGCCATGTCGGCAAGGCCGACGGTGCGGTAGTTCGCCATCGCGCCCTGAGAGTGGATCTGGTTGGGCACCAGGAGCGGATGCTTCCACTTGGGCAGCTTCTTCACGAAATCGGCATGCTTCGTATAGCGGACCTCGCCTCCGAAGAAGTTCGGATCGGGAACGAAGAGGCTGCCTTCCTCACCATAGAGCTCGATCGGCGCGTGGCCGTGCTTCCACACGTCCCAACTCGTGTTCAGCGTGACGACGGCGCCGTTTGCGAATTCGAGCAGCGCGTGAATGGTCGTCGGCGTCGTCACCTTGATCTTTTCGCCGTAGCGCGGCTTCGAGGTGATTACCCGCTCCGTCATCGGAATGCTCGCCAGCGACGCGACCCGCTTCACCGGCCCGATGAGCTGGATCAGGTTGGTCACGTAATACGGCCCGATGTCGAGGACCGGTCCCGCGCCGGGCTGGAAGAAGAAATCCGGATTGGGATGCCAGGACTCCATGCCGCGGCTCATCACGTAGCAGGAACCGCTGGTGATCTTACCGACCGTGCCGCTGTCGACGATTTCCCTGGCGAGCTGATGGGCGCCGCCGAGGAAGGTGTCCGGCGCGGAGCCGATGCGAAGGTTCTTCTTCTCGGCTCGCTTCTTGAGGTCGAGCCCTTCCCTAAGCGACAGCACGAAAGGCTTTTCCGAATAGACGTGCTTTCCGGCGTCGAGCACTTGCCGCGAGACGTCATAGTGGACGGCCGGCACCGTCAGGTTCACGATGATGTCGAGTTCGTCGTCCTTCAGGAGCTCGTCGACGGTTTCGGCTCTGAGGTTGAATTCCCTGGCCCGCGCCTTCGCCGCATCCACATTGATGTCGGCGCAGGCCCGCATCTCGATGCCCTTGAAGAGCGGCGCCAGCTGGAAATAGGCGGCCGAGATGTTGCCGCAGCCGATGACGCCGACGCCCAGTTTCTTTGACATGTCGTCCCTCTCAAAAATGACTTACAGTGTCGAACGAGCGCCGCGCAAAACGCTGATAGTCGCTCGGATTGTCATGTTCCATGACAAAAATCCTGGCCGGCGTTTTTTCCCGGAGCGCCTTCATGAGGCCCTTCCAGTCGACCGTGCCATGGCCGACATCGGCCCAGCCGTCCTCGTCGGCATTCTCGCCGGTCGGGGCGATGTCCTTCACATGGACGGCGGCGATTCGCTTGCCATATCTGTCGATCCACTGCAGCGGGTCGGCCCCGCCGCGGATCACCCAGGCGACATCCATCTCCCAGCCGATGTCGGGGGCGGTCTCCAGTATATGCGTTTGCGGCACGGAGCCGTCGGCAAGCTTTTCGAATTCGAAGGCATGGTTGTGCCAGGCAAAGCCGAAGCCGGCCTTCTTTGCCTTCTCGCCGACCTTGGCGAGCCGCTCGCCGAAGCCCTTCCAGCCGTCCACATCGGTTGGCCGATCATCAGCCATCAGGAAGGGGCAGGCAATGAGCTTGACGCCGAGTGTCTCGGCGATCCTGGCTGCGCTGTCGAAGTCGTTCTCGAGCAGATCGATCGCGAAATGTCCGCTCGCCATCGCGAGCCCGTTCTTGTCGAGTTCCTTGCGAAACGCCGCCGGGTCGTCATAGACGCCGCCGAAGCCCTCGACCTGGCTGTAGCCGATCTGACCAAGCGTCTGCAGCACCTTGTCCCAGGGCTGGTAGTTGCGGGCGCTATAGAGTTGGAATGACCAAGCCTGTGCCATAGGTCAGCTGCTCCTTGATGCATATGAGGTTAAGTGAGGGGCGTTCATCGTTCAGAGGCGGCGCCCGCTCGAGCTGTCGAACACGGAGGCGCGTCCCGGATCGAAGCCGATGAGAATGCGATCGCCGACACTGAGCGGCTTTTCGGCTTCGACTCGGAAGGAAAGGTTCTGGCCCCCGAGCTTGCTCCACACCAGAGTGTCCGAGCCCATCGGCTCGACGATCTCGACATTGACTTCCCTGGAGAATGGTTGGCCGGCCGCGGCGGCACCATGGGCGATATGCTCGGGTCTCACGCCGAGAACGGCCGCACCGCTCGGGCCGGCCGATCCGTCGAAACCGTAGCGGGAGAGCGGCACGGAAAAGTCGCCGAGGTGGAAGGTCGGCTCCCCGGCGGCTTCGACCGTCCCGTCGAGAAAATTCATGCCTGGCGAGCCGATGAAGCCTGCGACGAAGCGGTTGACCGGCTTGTTGTAGATCACCTGCGGCGTGTCGAACTGCTGTATCTCGCCGCCATACATGACCGCGATGCGGTCGGCGAGCGTCATTGCCTCGATCTGGTCGTGGGTTACATAGATCATGGTATTGGCAAGCCGCTGGTGCAGCCGTTTGATCTCGACGCGCAGTTCGGAGCGCAGCTTCGCGTCCAGGTTGGAGAGCGGCTCGTCGAACAGGAACACTTCGACATCGCGCACCAGCGCGCGGCCGATCGCGACGCGCTGGCGCTGGCCGCCTGAAAGTGCGGAAGGCTTACGCTTGAGGAGCGGTCCGATCTGCAGGATTTCGGCCGCGCGGGCGACGCGCTTGGCGATCTCCTCACGCGGCAGACGGGCGTTCTTCAGGCCGAACGAGAGATTCCCCTCGACCGACATCTGCGGATAGAGCGCGTAGGACTGGAACACCATGCCGATGCCACGGTCCTTCGGCTCTTCCCAGGTAACGTTTTTGCCGTTGATCAATATCTGTCCGTCGGAAATGTCGAGCAGCCCTGCGATGCAGTTGAGCAGAGTGGACTTGCCGCAGCCCGAAGGGCCCAGAAGCACGATGAACTCGCCTTCTGTCACTTCGAGATTCAGCGCCCTCAGGACCTCGATGGATCCGTACCTCAGCGTCAGATCGCGCACCAAAACGCTGGTCATGCCTCAGCCCTTCACCGCGCCGGCGGCGATGCCGCGTATGAACCAGCGCCCTGAGATGAAGTAGATTGCCAGCGGTACCGCTGCCGTCAGAATGGTAGCTGCCATGTTGACGTTGTACTCCCGAACGCCTGTGGTCGTGTTGACGATGTTGTTGAGCTGCACAGTCATCGGCCAGTTCGGCCGGCCGGCGAAGACGACGCCGAACAGGAAGTCGTTCCAGATGCCCGTGACCTGCAGGATTACGGCAACGACCGTGATAGGCACCGACATCGGCAGCATGATCTTGAAGAACACGCCCCAAAAGCCGGCCCCGTCGACACGCGCTGCCTTGAACAGCTCCGCCGGGAGCGCCGCATAAAAGTTGCGGAACAGCAGCGTGAGGATCGGCATGCCGAAAATCGTGTGGACGATGATGATGCCGGGAAGCGAGGCAAACAGCCCGACCGAGCTCAGCCCTATGATGAGCGGGTAGATCACGACCTGGTAGGGCACGAAGGCGCCAAAAACGAGGATTCCGAAAAGCAGATTCGCTCCCTTGTAGGGCCAATACGTCAGCGCATAGCCGTTGACCGATGCACAGACGATGGAGACGATCACGCTCGGAACGGTGATCTTTACGGAATTCCAGAAGCCTGGGCTCAGCCCGTTGCAGTCGCGTCCGGTGCAGGCATTCAGCCAGGCATCGATCCAGGGCTGGATCGTCGGTTCCGCTGGCAGGTTGAAGAGATGACCTAGCCTGATCTCCGGCATTCCCTTCAGCGACGTGACGATCATGATGTAGAGCGGCACCAGGAAGAACAACGCTGAGACGATCAGGAAACAGTAAACGCCGATGCGTCCGGGAGATATGCGTTGAGGCTTTGCCCCGCTCGGCTCGACGGCGGCGACTGCCGCACCGGGCATCGTGCGCCTGACGGCCGTGGTCACATCCGCGCTCATATCTGCTCCTGCCGCATGCGGCTGCGCCACCGAAACAGCCCGCCGACCGCCAAGACCACCAGGATAGGCAGAAGCATCATCGTGGCCGCGGCCATTCCCTGTCCGACGTTCTGGCGCACCGTGATGAGCTGGATGACATAGACGGCGGGCATGGTGGTCGCGATGCCGGGACCGCCGCCGGTCATGGCGATGATCAGGTCGTAGACGCGTACCACGCTCACGCATTGCAGCACGAAGGCGGTGGCAAGCGTGCCGCGCATCATTGGCGCCACGATGAAAAGATGTGTCTTCCAGGTTGGAATGCCGTCGACTCTGGCGGCCTTCCAGATTTCTGAATCGATGCCGCGCAGCCCGGCGAGCATGATCGCCATCGTTACGCCGGAACCTTGCCAGATGCCGGCGACGACAAGGCCGTACAGGGCCGTCTCAGCATTCACCAGCGGCGCAAAGGTGAAGCTCGACCAGCCGAAATTGCGCAGCGCCGACTGCAGCCCGAGATTGGGATCGAGCGCCCATTGCCAGACGAGACCGGTGACGATGAGCGACATGGCAAATGGATACAGGAAGATCGACCGAAACAGATCCTCCTGGCGGATGCGCTGGTCCATGAACACGGCGAGCACGTAGCCGAAGGCCATGTTGCAGGCGATCGACATAAGCCCGAAGAACCAGATGTTGTTGACGGAGATCAGCCAACGGTCGTCCTTCCAAAGGCGCTGGTACTGCGCGAGGCCCACGAAGTCGTATGCAGGGAAGAGCTTCGAGCTGGTGAATGACCACAGCACCGAAAAGCCGATGCCGATCACGAAGACACCGACGGCCACCAGGATCATCGGGATCGTGCCGACAATGGCCGGCAGGGGAATCCTTCGCCGCCATCTCGGCTTCTGCTCATCTCGACGGCTTCGTTTCGAGCCGTCGCGACCGTTTGCGAACATCGGTTATCCTATTGCACCGCTGCGTCGCAGCAACGCTCTTTGCGCCATTGGCGGCAAACCAATGGGCGATGCTCCGAGGGGCAGGCGCCGCTTCGGAGCGACGCCTGCCTGGCGGATTGTCAGTCGGAGCTGCCGATGATCTCGGCGAACTTGGCAGTTGCACTCTCCGGCGTAATCGAGTCATCGGCGAAGAACTGCGCAACAAGCTCGTTGATACGCTGGTTCGTGTTCTCCGTGATGAAGCGGTTGGTCGCCGTGACGATCTTGGCCGGGTCCTCGACCGCCTTCAGAGCCTTCTGCATGCAGGGATCGGCCGTCGACATGTCGACATCGCCGCGCACCGGCATCGAGCCCTTCGCATTGTTGAATGCGACCTGGACTTTGGGGCTGATCAGCAGCGCCGCGAGGCGCTTCTGTGCCGCTTCGACTTGCGGATCGTTCTGCTTGAAGAAGACGATAATGTCGCCGTCAGTGCTGACAACAGGCTTGTCCTCATTGAGGCCGATCATGCAGCCGAAGTCCTTGACGCCCGTCATGCCGGCGGCCGCAAACTCGCCGCGAGCCCAGTCGCCCATGACCTGCAGCGCTGCCTTGTTGGTGATCACCAGATTGGTGGTGTCGTTCCAGTTGCGGTTGGCGTAACCGTCGTCGGTGAACTGCTTGAGCGCGCGCAGCTGCGTGAACACGCCTTTCATTTCGTCTCCGCCGGCGATTTCGGCGCTCTTCTTGGTATACATCTCGTCGCGCTTGGCGATGCCGAGCGCTTCCGTCACCATGTCCTGGAACAGCAGCTGAATCTGCCAGCCATTGCCGTCGCCGCCGATAGCGAACGGGATGACGCCCGATTCCTTGAGCTTGGGTGCCGCCGCAATGAAATCGGCCATGCTCTTCGGTTCAGGGAGTCCGGCTTTTTCAAACGCAGGCTTGGAATACCAGGCCCAGTAGTTGGAATGGATGTTGACCGGCACGCACCACCAGTGACCGTCAACCAGGCAGGCGCTGCCGATCGCCTTCGGGCGGATGATCTCGTCCCATTTGCCTTCGGTCGCCACGTCGGTGAGGTCGAGCAGTTTGCCGCCCGAAATCAATTCTTCGTATTGACGGCCAGGGTTGAATTGGGCCGCGCCGGGCGGGTCACCGCCGAGCACGCGCTGCATGACTGTCGCGCGAGCGGTTTCACCGAGCGCTATGGCGCTATCCACCCACTTGTCGCCTTGACCATCATTGTCGAATGCCTTTGCGAACTCCGATACGGCCGCAGATTCACCTTTCGATGTCCACCAATGGATCACCTCGAGCTGCGCCGCCGAAGCAGGCACGGCAAAAGCTGCCGACGCAGCAAGCGCGGCGATTAGCCTATAACGCATCGCTTTCCTCCCTGAATCTGAAACGTTACAGATGAGGAGGCTATTGGAAGGTCGAGCAAATCGCAATGGTCTCCGGGAGGCTCGTCGATCATTTTTTTCGCGACGCGAATTAATGCATCAGGCTCATGATCTCCGCTGCGATGCAAAAAAATTGATGTTGCGACGCCGAAATCCACGAAAATCCACCAAAGGAATCTGCTGCTTGAGCCGATGCTGCGGCGCAACCGTACAGACGTTCTACCGAACTGGATCCGATGCGGGCGCTGTCGGTTTCAACCGGAACGGCCCGAACGAGAGGTCTGTCTGTAACGTTACAGATAGCTTGCTTTTGGACGGAGTCCGAGCTCAATTTGCGATTCGAGAGGGTCCGGCCGCATGGCCGAACGCGTAGGCGTGGCAATGAACGACGAAAGTGTGACGAACGGCGGCAGGGCGAAAGCACGGAATGGCGACAGCCGGCCGACGCTGAAAACGATCGCCTTCATGACGGGCCTCGGCGTCACCACCGTGTCGCGCGCGCTGAAGGACGCGCCCGAGATCGGTGAGGAGACCAGGCGGCGTGTGCAGCTTGTCGCGAGGCAGGTCGGCTATCGGCCGAACCGCGCCGGCGTGCGCCTCAGGACCGGCAAGACCAATGTCATAAGCCTCGTGCTCGACACCGAAGAGCAGATCATGGGCTTCGTTTCCGACATCATCTACGGCGTTTCGGAGGCACTTGCGCCGACGCCCTATCATCTGATCGTGACGCCCTATTCGCGGCTGAATGATCCGATGGAGCCGATCCGCTATGTCGTCGAGACCGCCTCAGCCGACGGGATCATCATCTCGCGTACCGAGCGCGACGATCCGCGTGTGCGCTATTTGATGGAACGCGGCTTTCCTTTCGCCACGCATGGGCGAACGGACATGGGCGTGGTCCATCCCTTTCACGATTTCGACAACCACGCTTTCGCGCTGGAAGCTGTGCGCAAGCTTGCGGAGCTTGGCCGCCGCCGGCTTGCGCTCCTGGCTCCGCCTTCGACGCTCGCCTACCATTACCACACGGTCAACGGCTTCTCGGACGGGTTGATCGAGACCGGAGCGACCGCCATTCCCTTCAACGCGGTCAGCATCGACGGTTCGATCAATCAGATCCGAACGCGGACGGCGGAGTTGATGCGGCGCAAGAACCGGCCGGACGGCATCGTCAGCAGCGCCGGCGCCGCGACGCTCGCGGTCGTTGGCGGAATAGAAGATGCAGGTCTCAGCGTCGGTCGCGACATCGATGTCGTATCCAAGCAGTCCACCCCGCTGCTGCACCTGTTCCGGCCCGCCCTTCTTGTCGTCAATGAGGATTTCCGCCTTGCCGGACGCGAGCTTGCGCGCTCGGTGCTCGGCTGGATCGACGGGGCGGATCCGGCGACGCTGCAGAGCCTGAGCGTGCCGCAGGGGGTGAAGGGAGTAGGGGAATAGGGCAATAGGGCAATAGGCGGGCGGTTCAGCGGCCGCTCTACCAACCTCCTATTCCCCTACTCCCTTATTCCCCTACTGCCTTATTGCCTTATTGCCCTAATTTCCCCACGGCCCATGATGCGCGCCTTCCGCATCGATGCGCTCGAAGCCGTGGGCGCCGAAGAAATCGCGCTGCGCCTGGATGAGGTTCGAGGTGCCGCGGCCCTGCCGGTAGCCGTCGAAATAGGCGAGGGCGGAAGACAGCGCAGGCATAGGCAGCCCGGCTTCCATGGCGCGGGCCACCACCCGCCGCAGTGCCGGATGCGCCTCCTTCATCATCTCGATGAAGGCAGGCGCCATCAGAAGGTTGGGCGCGCTTGCGCTTTCCTCGAAAGCCGCCGCAAGGGTGCCGAGGAACTGTGAACGGATGATGCAGCCGGCGCGCCAGATCTTGGCGATGGTTGCCAATGGCAGGCCCCAGCCGAATTCCTTCGACGCCCCGGCCATGACGGCAAAGCCCTGCGCGTAGGCGGCGATCTTGCCGGCAAAAAGCGCCAGTTCGAGATCGGGAATCAGTGCGCCATAGGACGTGATCCGGCCGGGACCGCCATAGACCTTCTCGGCCGCGAGACGCTCGTCCTTCATGCCCGAGATCACGCGTGCGGCGACCGCTGCCTCGATCGCCGTGGCGGGAATGCCGAGCGTCTGAGCCTCGATTACCGACCAGCGGCCAGTGCCTTTCTGGCCGGCGCGGTCCAGAATGATCTCCACGACCGGCTTCCCGGTCTTGGGATCGTCGGCGGCGAGCACCTTGGCGGTGATTTCGATGAGATAGGAGTTGAGGCGCCCCTTGTTCCAAGTTGCGAACACGTCGCCGATCGCCTTCGGCTCCATGCCGAATCCATCGCGCAGCACCCCGTAGATCTCCGCGATCATCTGCATGTCGGCATATTCGATGCCGTTGTGGATGGTCTTGACGAAGTGTCCGGCACCGCCCTCGCCAAGCCAGGCGCAGCAAGGCTCGCCTTCATATTTGGCCGAGATCGCGGTCAGCACGTCTTCGACGCGAGCATGGGATTCGCGCGTCCCGCCCACCATGATCGAGGGGCCATGGCGCGCACCTTCCTCGCCGCCCGAAACGCCCATGCCGATGAAGGTCAGGCCCGTGCCGGCGAGTTCGGAGAAGCGGCGGACCGTGTCGTGAAAATTCGCATTGCCGGCATCGATGATGATGTCGCCTTCGGAGAGCACGGGCTTCAACAGCTCGATCTGCTCGTCGACGGGCTTGCCGGCTTGCACCATCACGATCACCGGGCGGGGCGGGCGAATTGCAGCCGCCAGATCGGCGATCGAGTAGCAGGGCACGATGCGGTCACGCAGCTCGCCCGCATTCGCCATGAAATCGTCGGTACGCGAACGCGTTCGGTTGAAGACGGCGATGCGATGGCCTTTCTCCGCGATGTTGAGCGACAGGTTCGAGCCCATTGTGCCAAGGCCGATCAGGCCGATATCGGCGTTTTCCATCTTCCACCCTGTTCCGTTGGTTTTCGCGGCGATCGGTGTTGTCGGCGATCAGCCGCCTGGATAGCGGATGATTGACGGCTGCCGGACTGTTCGTCAACCGCCCTTGCGGACCTTGCGGCGGCGACCATAGAGCTCCAGCCGGTGATGGACGATGTCGTAGCCGAGCTCGCGGGCGATCTCGTCCTGCAACTGCTCGATGCGATCGGACTTGAACTCGATGACGTCGCCGGTCTCGATATCGATGAGGTGGTCGTGATGCTCGCCGCTGGCATTCTCGAAGCGCGACGGTCCGCCCTCGAAGGCATGGCGATGGATTGCCCCGAAGCCTTCGAGAAGCTTCATCGTGCGGTAGACGGTGGACAGCGAAATCGTGGGATCGACCGCAACGGCGCGGCGATAGATTTCCATGGCGTCTGGATGGTCTTCCATCTTGCCTAAAAGCTCGATGATGACCTGTCGCGGACGCGTGATTCGCACGCCGGCGCGCCGCAATTGCCGCTCGTAGTCTGGCCTGTTGTTTGCACCCTGAATCATCGGCCGAATATGCGCCAGATGACAATCAGTTGCAAAGAACGTCTACGCCGCGATGGATGACGCTAGCGCATCGGAACGAAAAGTGAGTAGCGGTTCTCGGGCAGATCCGATGCGTAAACGAAGAGCCGAGCGGCGGGCAGTCCAATTTGATCGCGCGCCGCTCTGGGCCAGCTGGAGACCCGACAAAAGAACATCGTTTGGGGAACTGCTTGTCCCCTTGCCGGCTAACTCCATGGACGACAGTCGAAATGCTCGAATTTTAGGCGGTTTCTGCAGCTCTCCTATTGGTCCATCGCGCTTCTTGTGACATAAGTAATTTCGAATATAATAAGAGCCAAGACCTTTCCAAAGGACGGCTCGTTGTCTTGAGGGGCGACGGAGGCATGCGGAATTACAAAACATCCGGCGCCCCCGCGGCTGGGCAAGCCTGGACAAGCTCCATTGATGGATTGCCGCTGGCATTGGTGCGGGCGCGCGAATGCGTCATGGCTCACTTTCGCCATCTGCTGAGACGCTACGACCTGACGGAGCCGCAGTGGCGGGTCCTGAAGACGATGGACGACCTCAAGGCAATCGAGCTCTCCGAACTGGCCCGCAAGTCGGCCCTGCTCATGCCATCGCTGTCGCGCATCGTGCGCGAGCTAGAGCAGCGCGGCTACATGAACAAGGCTGCCGACCCGCGTGACATGCGCCGCATGCTGGCGACGCTCACCGAGCGTGGCCGGCTCCTGGTCGAGGCTGCGTCGCCCGAATGCGACGCGGTCAATGCCGCCATTCGCACGGCAATGGGGCACGACCGGCTGATCAAGCTGCAGAACCTGCTCTCCGAACTGGAGAAGCGCACGACAATCCTCGACATAAGGACCCAGGGCCGACAGGCGATCGATGCCGATGTCGCGCCGCTCGCCCCCGCCAAGCAGCGTGGCCGGCCCCGCAAGAGCGGCGCTCACGCGGGTTAGCGGAGGCTTTATGCCTCAAAGCATTTGGACCGGGTTACCAAGGGGCTCTAAGATTTAACCGTTGGCGCTGCCCCTCATCTGCCTGCCGGCATCTCTCCCCGTAAACGGGGAGAAGGGCGACTGCCGTTTCGATTTCGCCAATCGCCGAGCGCGCAGAATGAGCGCCTACAATATCGGCCGGCGTTCTTCTCCCCGTTTACGGGGAGAAGTGCCCGGCAGGGCGATGAGGGGCAGCGCCGACGCTGAAAATCTACGATCGCCGCTATCAGCGGCAACGCTTACTACCCGCCTGGCCGTTTCACAGTGCAAGCGTGATGCGCTGAGCCTGAGTTAGCGAATTGCACAAGCCACAAACCCAGACGCGCAAGGCTGCCCGATCAGGCAGCCTCGGCAGTCACCACGCGGCTCTCGAAGGATCGGCCCTCGCCGTCGAAGATGTGCAGCTCGCTGGCGGCGGCGTCGAGTTTCAGCGTCTCGCCGCGCTTCACGGTCACGTTACCGGGCAGCTTGGCGACCAGCGGCTGGTCGCCGCGGCCGATATCGACATAGACCAGCTGCACCTCGCCGAGCTGCTCGATAAAGTCGACCGTGCCTTCGAACAGGTAGGACGGTCCGGTGGCGATCGACAGGTCCTCCGGCCTCACGCCGAAGCTGATCGACGAGCCGGTTGCCGAAGCCGGCGTCTCGATCGGCACATTGGTCGTCTTGCCGCCGATATGGCTGATCGTGGTGACCTGTCCGGCCTTCTCGATCTTTGCCGGCAGGATGTTCATGGCCGGCGAGCCGATGAACTGGGCCACGAACAGATTGCCGGGATGCTTGTAGAGCTCCATGGGCGTGCCGACCTGTTCGACATAGCCGTCCTTGAGCACGACGATGCGGTCGGCGAGCGTCATCGCCTCGACCTGGTCGTGTGTGACGTAGATCATTGTCGTGTTCGGCATCGATTCCTTGAGCTTTGCGATCTCGATGCGGGTCGCGACACGGAGCGCCGCGTCGAGGTTCGACAATGGTTCGTCGAACAGGAAGACCTTCGGGTTGCGCACGATGGCGCGGCCGATGGCAACGCGCTGGCGCTGGCCGCCGGACAGCGCCTTGGGCAGGCGGTCCAGATATTTGGTGAGCTGCAGGATTTCGGCGGCCTGGCGAACGCGGCGATCGATCTCCTGCTTGCTTTCGCGCGCAATCCGCATGCCGAAGGCCATGTTGTCGTAGACGGTCATATGCGGATAGAGCGCGTAGGATTGGAACACCATGGCGATCCCGCGCTTCGAAGGCGGCACGTCGTTGACTGTCTCGCCCGCGATCTGCAGCGTGCCCGAGGTGATGTCCTCCAGCCCGGCGATGGTCCTCAACAAGGTCGACTTGCCGCAGCCTGAGGGCCCGACGAAGACGACGAACTCGCCGGACTTGATGTCGAGGTCGATGCCATGGAGGATCTCCATGTTGCCGTAGGCCTTCCTGACATCCCTGAGCTTTAGGTCAGCCATTTCCTTCCTCCTGATCTGTTTGATCCTAGCCCAGCCTGCCGAACCAGGCCTGGTAGGGTTCGAGCCTTATGCTCCCATGCTCAACCTTACCTGTGAAACCGTGTCCGGCAAGAGGGGTTGGAACAGCTCCTTCGTCAAGATCGAACGATGCGGGCTGGTGGCCGAGATTGAAGACCGAGACGATGCGTTCGTTGCCGTGTCGGCGCGTGAAGGCAAGCAGGTCGCCGTCGGCCGCCAGGAATTCGATTTCGCCTTTGGCAAAAGCGGGATGGGAGCGCCGGAAGGAAAGGAAGCGCCGATACTGTTCGAGCAGCGACGACGGCACGCCTTCCTGGGTGTCCACGGCCTTCTGCTGCTGGGTCGACGGAACCGGCAACCAAGGCTTTCCAGTGGAGAAGCCCGCATTCGGTTCGGCGTGTTCCCAAACCATGGGCGTTCGGCAACCGTCGCGGCCCTTGAACTCCGGCCAGAAGCGGATGCCATAGGGATCCCTGAGGTCCTCGAAGGCAAGCTCTGCCTCTTCCAGGCCAAGCTCCTCGCCCTCATAGAGGCAGACCGAGCCGCGCAGCGACATCAAAAGCGCGGAGATCACCTTGAGATAAGCGGGCTTGTCCGGCTCGTCCTTGCCCCAGCGGGTCGCGTGGCGCACCACGTCATGGTTGGAGAGCGCCCAGCACGACCAGCCGTCCGGCGCCTCCTTGCCGAAGGTCTCGAGCACGGAGCGGATATCGACTGCCGACAGCTTCTTGGGGCCGAGGAAGTCGAACGAATAGCACATCTGCACACGCTTGCCGGAGGTATATTGGGCAACGATCTGCAGCCCGCGCTGCGCGTCGCCGACCTCGCCGACAGCCGCGGCGGCGGGATATTCGTCCAGCAGCGCGCGGAAGCGCTCCAGGAATTTGAGGTTCTCCGGCCGGCTCTTGTCGTAGATGTGGTCCTGGAAGTTGTAGGGGTTCACCGCCGGCGCGATGCTGGCATTGCGCTCGTTTTCCGGCAGCGCCGGATTGTCCTCCAGCCCGGCTGAGTTGAAGTAGAAATTGATCGTATCGAGGCGGAAGCCGTCGACGCCGCGGTCGAGCCAGAAGCGGACGGTGTCGAGAAGGGCATCCTGGACGGCGCGGTTGTGGAAGTTGAGATCCGGCTGCTCGGCCAGGAAATTGTGCATGTAGTACTGCCGGCGTGTCGTATCCCACTGCCAGGCCGAGCCGCCGAAGATCGACAGCCAGTTGTTGGGCGGCGTCCCGTCGGGTTTGGCATCCGCCCAGACGTACCAGTCGGCTTTTGCGTCGTCGCGGCTCGACCGGCTCTCCTTGAACCAGGGATGTTCGTCGGAAGTGTGCGAGATCACCTGGTCGATCATGACACGCAGGCCAAGCCTGTGCGCCTCGGCGACCAGCGCGTCGAAATCGGCGAGGGTTCCGAACATCGGATCGACGTCGCAATAGTCGGTGACGTCGTAGCCGAAATCCTTCATCGGCGACTTGAAGAAGGGCGAGATCCAGATCGCGTCGGCGCCGAGCGAGGCGATGTAGGGCAAGCGCCGAATGATGCCCTTGAGGTCGCCGATGCCGTCGCCGTTCGAATCCTGGAAGCTGCGCGGATAGATCTGGTAGATGACCGCGCCTCGCCACCAGTCGCGGTCCGGCGCGAGCGCCGGCGCGTCCTGGCCGTGTCCCCTGCCGACTGCCGACTGCATCTTTTCAACCGCCTTTCACAGAGCCCGCAAGCAGCCCGCGCACGAAATAGCGCTGCAGCGAGAAGAACACGATCAGCGGCACGATGATGGTCACGAAAGCTGAGGTCGTGAGGATCTCCCAATTGCCGCCGCGCGAGCCGAGCAGCGCGTTGAGCCTTGCGGTCAGAACGAGCTGGTCGGCATCGGTCCTGAGGAAAACCATCGCGACCAGAAGATCGTTCCATACCCACAGGAATTGGAAGATCGAGAAGGAGGCGAGCACCGGGAAGGAGAGGGGCAGCACGATCTTGACGAATATCTCGAAGTCGCTTGCCCCGTCTATGCGCGCCGATTCCATCAATTCACGCGGCAGCCCGGCAATGTAGCTGCGCAGGAGATAGATGGCGAAAGGCAGCCCGAACCCTGTATGCGCGAGCCAGATGCCGAGATAGGTTTTCGCCGGCACGCCGAAGAAAAGGCTGATGTTGTTGTAGAATTTGAGCAGCGGGATGAGCGCCATCTGCAACGGCACGACCAGGAGGCCGATGATCACGGCGATCAGCAGCGCGCGGCCGGGAAAGCGCATCCAGGCCAGCGCATAGGCGGCGAAGGCAGCGATCAGGATCGGAATGATGGTCGCCGGGATCGTCACCGTCAGCGAGTTCATGAAGGAGCGGCCGATACCCTGCGAGAGCAGCACGTTCCGGTAATTTTCGGTCGTGAAGCGGGGCGGCGTCGTCGCCGAATAGAAGATGCGCTGACCGCGCTCGCCCTCGAAAGCCTTTGGCGAGGAAAGGACGAAGCTGCTGTCGGCATTGACCGTCAGCGTCACGCCGTCGCCAAGATCGGCGCTCTCGCCGGCCTTGTACTGCGTCGGCGTTGCCGCCTTTGTTCCAAAGGACTGGACCTGGCGCGTGTCGCCTTGCTCGAGGAGCCTGCCCTCGATGACGAACTTGCCGTCCTTCTGAGCCTGCGCCGACGCCGGCGGCAGCCGGCCTTGCTCAGTCTGGATGGAGCTGTTCAGTGCCGTCCACCAGCCCGACACGACGATCTGGTCCTTGTCGCGCAACGAGCTGACCAGGATGCCGAGCGTCGGGATCGTCCAGATCGCGCAGATAACCAGTACGGCGAGATGCACGCCCCAGCGGCCGACAGATGACCTTCCGATTGCTGCAGCAGCCATCTCAATGCCCTCCGCTCTCGACGCGCGCCTGCCTGATGTTCCAGATCATGATCGGCACCACCGCGATCATGATGATGACCGCGATCGTCGCGCCGCGGCCGAAATCGCCGCCGCCGCGGAACATCCAGTCGAACATCAAATTGGCGAGCGTGTTCGAGTTCCACTGGCCATTCGTCATGGTCAGGATGATGTCGAAGACCTTGAGCACCAGTATGGTGATCGTGGTCCACACCACGGCGATCGTTCCCCAGATCTGCGGCACCATGATCTTCCAGAAGATCTGGAAGGGATTGGCGCCGTCGATCACTGCCGCCTCGATCGTCTCCTCCGGTATTCCGCGGAGCGCGGCCGAGAGGATCACCATGGCGAAGCCGGTCTGGATCCAGATCAGGATGACCATCAGGAAGAAATTGTTCCAGAACGGCAGCGATATCCAGACCTGCGGGGCTCCGCCGAGCGACTGGATGAATGCGTTGAGGATGCCGATCTGCGTCTGGCCTTCGCCGCGATATTCGTAGACGAATTTCCAGATCACGCTGGCGCCGACGAAGGAGATGGCGAGCGGCATGAACACCAGGCTCTTGGCGATGTTGCCCCACCAGATGCGGTCGGTCAGCACGGCGATTACCAGGCCGAGGAAGGTGCAGGTCGCTGGCACCACGGCGAGCCACAATATGTTGTTGAAGATGGCCTGGCGGAACTCGCGGTCGGTGAACGCCCATTTGTAGTTGGCGAGGCCGACGAAGTTCTGGCCGCCGCGATCGTTGAAGGAGAGGATCAGCGTCGAGATCACGGGGTAGATCAGGTAGACGATCAGGATGATCGTCGCCGGCCCGACGAAGAGCCAGGGCCGGATGTAGCCCTGACGGCGCAGATTGTCGATCGCCGCGGTCCCGCTCACCCCTTTCGAGGGAAACACGATATCGAGCAGCCTGTTGGCGCCCCAGAAATAGCCGAGACAGCCGAAGACACCAATGAGAATGGTGACTACGGCAGTGATGATCTGACCGGACAATTGTTCCTCCCTGAAATCCCGGCGGTTTATCTGCGCGCCTCGAGCGCGGTTGCCGCCTGTGGAAACGGTCCGGGCCAGGCGGCCCGGGCCAATATCGGAAGAATAGAGCCTCGCAGCGCGGCCGATGCTCGCCGCCGATTACTTGATGGCGTCCCAGGCCTTCTGGATGTCGGCCGCGACGTCCTGTGGCGACTTGCCGCCGACCAGGTCGACCATGCCGGTCCAGAAAGCACCGGCGCCGATTTTGCCCGGCATCAGGTCGGAGCCGTCGAAGCGAACGGTGGTCGCATCGGTCAGGATCTCGCCCTGCTTCTTCAGCGCCTCGCTCCCGTAGGTATCCTTGTTGGCGGCCTTGAACGGCGTGACGAAGCTCTTCTGCGCCATCCACAATTCATGCGCGAGCGGCATCTGCAGGAACTTGATGAACTCGCGCGCCGGCTTGGAGTCCTTGGTGATCATCACCAGCGTGCCTGCCACTTCCAAGGGTGTGCCAAGCTCTGGCTTGGCGGCATAAGGCGGGAAGTAGAAGAAATCCGCATCCTGGCCGAGCTTCACGTTCGCAGGAAAGAACGACGGAATGAACGACGCCTGGTGGTGCAGATAGCACTTGGGCGGAACGGTGAAGAGCCCCTTCGGGCTGTCGCGGAAGTCCGTCGCGGCGACGGCTGCGGCCCCGCCGTCGACCATCTGGTCGTCCGTCGCGATCTTGGCAAAGATCGTCAACGCATTGACCACGGCCGGGTCGGTGAACGGAATCTCATTCTTTACCCACTTGTCATAGACCTCAGGCGGCTGCGTGCGCAGCATGATGTCCTCGATCCAGTCCGTGGCCGGCCAGCCGGTGGCACCGCCCGAACCGAGGCCGATGCACCAGGGCTTGTGGCCGTCGGCGACGATCTTCTTCTCGAGCTCGGCGAGCTCTTCCTGAGTCTTGGGAACCTTGTATCCGGCCTCGTCAAAATTGTCGGGCGAGTACCAGACGAGGCCCTTCACGTCGATCTTGTACGGCAGGGCGTAGAAGCCCGACTTGCCATCCTTGTCTTTGTACGTGCCGAGCGCGGCCCAGGATTCGCCGGCGGCGTAGTTGTCTTTGACCCATTTGGCAGTCTCGTCGCCCAGCGGCGTGAGAAGGCCTTTCGAGGCCAGGTCCTGGATAAGGCCGGGTTGCGGCAGGATGGCGATGTTTGGCGGGCTGCCGGCCTGAGTGTCGATGACGATCTGCTGCTCGTAATTCTCGGATGAGGAGTACTTGATCTCGGCGCCAGTCGCCTCGGCGAAATAGTCGAGCACGCTGCGGGCGAGCTCTTCATCCTCGCCGCGCCAGGGGCCGAAGATCGTCAGCGTTTCACCTTTGAGGTCGACCTTCTTCAGGTCATCGAAATCGGCCCAATGAAAACGGCTGTCCTCGCCGGGCTTGAATTTCAGCTCGGCCGAAGAAGCCGGTGCGCAAAATGCAAGGGTCGCAAGCGCTGCGCCCAACAACAATCTCTTCTTCACGATTTCCTCCCAGTGTGCCTCTCTCACGGGACAAGGGCCGCCATTCGGGACCTCCATCCCGTCCTGCCTTGCGCGGCTCCGGAAAATGCCTGCTTTGCTGCCGGGCAAGTCCCAGTTCAAAGCATCTTCCAAAGCGCTTTGGCTGCCTAGAATATCAACTCGCGAACGGCTGGGGTGTCAAGAGAGATTCAAAATAAATCGATTGAATTGATCCAATGCTGCGCTGCAGCGTGATTTTTCGGCGTCGCAGCGTTCATTTCCGCTTCACCATCCTGGACCGCCTGCCTATTACTGGCCCTGCGCGGAAATCCGAATTCGGCGCGAAGATTACCAGCGATTGAAAGCGCTTTGAGGCGGCAAGGCAAAGATCGAAGTGAACCTGAAGCAGCTCTCGCACATGTTGTCCCTGTCGCAGACCACGGTAAGCCGGGCCCTCAACGGTTATCCCGAGGTCAGCGAGGATACGCGCCGTCGCGTGATCGACGCAGCCAAGCGCCATGGCTATAGGCCGAACCCCAGCGCAAGGCGGCTGGCGACGGGCAAGGCCGGGATGATCGGCTATGTCATGCCGACCGGCGAAAGCGTCGACATCGACCCGCATTTTGTCGAGTTCCTGTCAGGCCTCGGTGATTATGCGCGTGCCCATGAGCTTGACCTCGTGCTGTCGCCGACCCTCCTCGACGAGGAGGAGATGACCTATCGCCGTGTGGTCGCCAACAAGCAGGTCGACGCTGTCTACGTCTCCTCGCCGCGGCCCGCCGACCGACGCATCAAGCTCGTCGAGCAGCTCGGCATCCCCTACATCGTGCACGGCCGCTCGGAAGGGCTCGACTTCGACTATCCGTTTCTCGACATCGACAATGAGGGGGCCTTCCACGATGCGGCCCGACTGCTGATCCAGCTTGGCCATCGGCGCATCGCATTGATGAATGACGAGCTCACCAAGACCTTCGCCATCCACCGCGAGCGCGGCGTACGCCGGGCCCTGGCGGCAAGCGCGCTCGAGCTCTTCCCGGAACTCGCCCTCACGGCCACAATGACCGAGGAGAACGGCTATCGCGGGGCGCGCGCCTTGCTCGACCTGCCCGATCGGCCGACCGCAATCATCTGCTCCTCGATGATCATGGCGCTCGGCATCGTCCGGGCAACGCGTGAGCTCAACCTCGAGATCCCGCGCGACCTGTCGCTCGTCGCCCATGACGACGTGTTCCACTATCTCAAGCCCGAGAGCTTCCCGGTGCCGCTGACGACGACGCGCTCGTCGATCCGCGCAGCCGGCGAGCGCATTGCCGAGCGGCTTGCTGCGCGCATGTCGGGCCTCGAAACAGGCGCACGTGCCGAAGTCTGGCCGGTCGACCTCGTCGTGCGCGGCTCGATCGCCGGCGCGCCGGTTTAACGGTGAAAACCTGACGCTTTCTGCGCGACAGAGATCTCCGTTGGGGGGGGCCGTCGCACGTCTGCTTGACTGAAAGAACAATCAGCGCCGATCGCGGTCTCTCGAATGCCCGCGAACGAAGGACGGTTCGTTCGCGAGAAACGGTTATTCGCGCGCACTGGAGAGTGATTGCGGGGGGCGGCCATCCGCGCAGCTGGTTGCCAGCGAACTGGCTGACCTTATCGAGCGCACATCATGGCGGCTACCCCGATCGAAAGCGCCGTAGCCGGCGCAGATGGAGCTGCGGATGGTTAACACGGAACTGGCGGCAATACGGTGCAAAAGTGATTTAATATAATCAACGAAGTGTCGCAATATAGTCTTTCTAAAGTACTGCTACCACAAGTTGTCTATTTGCAAAGGAGACGATTGTACCACCCAGAGTTGCTCATACGCAAAGAAAAAAGGAGGAAGGGTAATGGCTATCCTTTTTGGAGATACCAGCGGTTCGCTTACCGGAAAACAACATGGCGGAGACCAAACCCTCGTCGGGGCTGATCCTGCCAACAGCCTTTTTGGCGATGCCGGCGTGGACTTGCGCGATCATGCCGTAGGTGGAAACGACACGTTGCTCACTTCCGGAGCGGGAAGCGAATTCGGCGATGCCGGTCGAGATATTTCCGATCACGCAGCGGGCGGTGCCGACACTCTCACCGCGCAAGTGGAGTTCGCCAATATCACCCTCAACATGTTCGGTGATGCTGGCGGAAACATTTCTGATCACGCGACGGGCGGCGCCGACACATTGTCTGCTCACCTCACCGAATCCCACAATTTCCGCGGTATTTTCGCTCTGAACATGTACGGAGATGTAGGAGGAGATATTTCTGATCATGCGGTTGCCGGCGACGACACGCTGAGTTTTCAAGCTGAACGTGCCGGAGGCTCCGCGAGTTCAAAAATGATAACTTCGTACGGGGATGCCGGCGGCAATCTGTCCGATCACGCGGTCGGTGGCAATGACACATTCAACGGCCAGGGGCCGGAAATCTTTTTCCGATTTTTTGGCGATGCCGGCGGCAGCATGTCCGGTTTTGCCCATGGTGGCAATGACAGCTTCACCACGGGCGGTTTTGAGAACAACAATCGTTTTTGGGGCGATGCCGCGGGCGACATGTCCGGCCACGCCAGCGGTGGCGACGACAGCTTAGCCGTGGACGGCTTTAATCCCCACACGTTTTTCTACGGCGACGCCGGCGGAAACATGTCCGATCGTGCCATCGGCGGCAATGACACTTTCAATGACTCGAGCGTCGCTACCTTCCCGGACCTGAACATTTTCTACGGCGACGCTGGCGGGAACATGTCAGGCCATGTCCAGGGCGGCAATGACACCTTTAACAAGACCGGGAGCGAAGGAAGCACATTCTACGGCGATGCCGGAGGAGACATGTCTGATCATGCTCACGGCGGCAATGACACTTTTATCGCTACAAATCTACATCGCCAGTGGGTGTTTTTCTATGGCGATGCCGGGGGTAACATGGGCGATCAGGCCGTCGGCGGTGATGATACCTATAACGGCGGCAACGTGTTCCCTCAGCTCCTGAATCGTGCTTATGGCGATGCGGCGACCATGTCCGGCAACGCCCGAGGCGGCAACGACACCTTGATCGCAGGCAATCTTGATGCAACTCCGCCTCCTGCCGGTTCCTTTCAAACCCTCCTCGTCGGCGATGCGCAGACGATGTCCGACAACGCGCGCGGCGGTAATGACAGGCTGATCAGCGGCACTGGAAATGATGACATGTGGGGCGACGCTCAAGCCTTGCTGGGCAACGCCAAGGGCGGGAATGACACGTTTGTGTTCAACGCCAACAGTGGCCACGATGTCATCGAGGATTTCGGTCAGGGTGTAGCAGGGTCGAACTTGGGAACCGACCACATTGATGTCTCTGGTTTGGGGATCACAAGTTTCGGCCAGCTCGATATCTCGGCGTTTGATCCAACAAGCCACGACAGCACGATCGCGTTCAGTCCGGGCAACGAGGTGGTTGTGCATAGTCAAGTCGCACTCACGCCTCAGGACTTCTTGTTCGCCTAAGCAAGGAAGGCAATTCTCGAAATGTGCAGCCGCGGCCTGCCTCCTCAGCCGCGGCCTGCATATTTGAACGGTGGGTCGTATCGGGAGCTGGGACTCCGTCTCACACCCACCCTGCCGATGACGGCTTGACCGTTCTGAAGGTCAAGCCGAGCTGCGTTGGGCGATGAGATGAACGGAAACGGTGTCAACGAGACAATCCGTCATCGTGCCGGCTGGCAGCTGGCACGGGTTTCGCAATCCCGGAAACGGACCTTATTGGGCGGGAGCATCGTCCGCCTGGCAAGGTCCTTCGCCCTTGAACTCCTTGGCGAGGCAACCGTATTTGTCGGCTGTCGCGGCGGTTTCGTGCACGGCCCTGCTCATGCCGCAGCCGGAGAGCGCGATGGCGAGAAGGAGCAAGATTGCGGGTTTCATCTTGTAGGATGCGTGCCTTGGCCTGGAGTCGGAAGACCGCACCATACACGCGAGACCGGCAGCACGACACCACAGTCTCAACTGCCCGAGACAATGAAGCTGGCTTCCTGCCTCAGCGCGCAGGGGCCGTGAGGTCTTTGCGGGCGCCATCCGCAGTCGCCAGCACGCCGTAGAGATCGGGGCGGCGATCGCGGAAGAGACCCCAGGCGGCGCGCTCCTGTCGCATTGCCGCGCGATCGAAGCGAGCGGTGAGCACGGCCTCGCCTTCGCGAGAAGCCGAGGCGAGGAGCTCGCCGAAGGGGCCGGCGATGAAGGACGAGCCGTAATAGCTTTGCGTCCTGCCGCCGACGCTCTCCGTGCCGATGCGGTTGGCGGCTGCGACAGGCATGACGTTGGCGCCGGCATGGCCGCGCATGGTGATGCGCCAATGCTCCATGGAATCGAAGTCGGGTCGTCCGGGCTCGGAACCGATCGCTGTCGGGTAGAGCAGGAACTCGGCGCCCATCAGGGCCATGGCGCGCGCGGCCTCGGGGAACCATTGGTCCCAGCAGATGCCGACGCCGATTGCGCCGAAGCGTGTCGGCCAGACCCGGAAACCGGTGTCGCCCGGGTTGAAGTAGTATTTCTCCGAATAGCCGGGACCGTCGGGGATGTGCGACTTGCGATAGACGCCGAGCATGTCGCCGCGATCATCGACGATCACCACCGAATTGAAACAGGCCTGGTTGCGGCGCTCGAAGAACGAGACCGGGATCACCACGCCGAGCTCGGCAGCGAGCCTCTGCATGGCCGCTACGATCGGGTGCCCGTCGAGCGGCCTGGCGCGACGGAAATGCTCCGGCGATTCCTCCTGGCAGAAATAGAGCCCCTCGAAAAGCTCCTGCACCAGCACGATGTTGGCTCCCTCACGCGCGGCTTCGCGGACCAGCCTGCCAGCGGTCGCAAGATTCTCGCCTTGATCGTCGCTGCAGGCGAACTGGACGACACCAAGCGTAACTTCGTTCATTTCCGCCGCCACTCAGCAACCCCCAAGCTTCAGCCAAACAGAACCGACAACGTTCCGCGTGTCGTCATTTGCCGGACAGGTTCGCCAGAACACCTCTCTCCATCAGCCACTTCGTGCCGCGAGGCCAGGAGTAGTTCGCTCCCATGCGCAAACCTGTGTAGCCGACGGCTACAGGGGCGCCCGTGTTCGCGTCAACGACCTTGATGAGCATCTCGTATTCTGTCCGGCTGATCCTGTTCACCACACCGGTCATGGCGAGCTGGCCGCCGAGTTTCGAGGCGATGCCGGCCTCGCAGCCGTAGCAACTCCGCAATTCGCCCGCCTTGGCGATTTCCGCGGCGGCCGCCGCTGCGTCCACAATCCTGTAGCTTCCCGCCTTTGCCAGGTAATCCTTGGCCACCTGGGTGGACTCCGCCAGGTACTGTTTATCCCGGTCGTCGCGGGGAATGATTCCTGCGCCGGCGCTCGAATCCATCATCTCGAAGTTGAAGACGACGATGTTCCTGGTCGATTCCGCCGCGACCGCGGCGGAAAGGCCCGCCATCAATAGAACGCCGACAAGGAGTGACCCTGTCAGGAAGGGGAGGGGAGTTCTTTGGGTCATGATCTTGTCCTTCTCTTCGCCTGTGCCTGAGAAGAAGCGAAACCCAAACTGAGATTTGTTCAGATGCAGGCCAAGCGGCCCAGTTGCATCTGACGCAACCTAGCACTGCTCTCGATCAGCGCCAATGAGCCGCTGGCACGAAGCTCGTCGGGCCCGGCGGCCGCAGGAAGAACGCTCAACCGAAATCGGGGATTACGGCGGCAGGATACGGAAGTCGGCCCCTTCCGGCAGAAGTTGTCCACCGTCCACCACGATCGTCGTGCCGGTGACATAGCTCGCGTCGTCCGAGGCGAGGAACAGGAAGGCATTGGCGACGTCACGGGGACTGCCAAGCCGCCCGAGCGGGATCGCATCCTCCATGGTCTTGATGAAAGCCGGGCCGCGATGCGCCTGGATCCCCTCGGTCAGGATGTTTCCGGGTTCGACGCCGTTTACGGTGATGCCGTAGCCGGCGAATTCCAGAGCGGCCGAGCGGATGAAGCCGTTGATGCCGGCCTTGCTCGCGGCATAGTGACCGTGGCCGGGGCTCGTGACGTGCGGGCCGGTGATGGAGGAGGTGAAGAGCATTCGTCCCGAACGCTGCGCCTTCATCGGCGCGAGAGCGGCGCGTGCGGCGTTGAAGCAGCCGCGGAGATTGACGCCCATGACGCGGTCCCAATCCTCGGGGCTGGTGTTCTCGATGAGCTGCCAGGGATAGATGCCGGCATTCTGGACGATGATATCCAGCCGGCCATGGCGCTCGATGGCCAGCCGGACAGCGGCTTCGGCGCTGGCCATTACTGATATGTCTGTGCGTATGAAAGCGGCGCCGAGTTCGCTCGCCGTCGCCTGCCCGGCTTCGTCCTCGCTGTCGGCCAGGGCGAGCCGCGCGCCTTCTTCGGCGAAACGCTGCGCAATTCCCTTGCCGATCCCGCGCGCCGTGCCAATGATCAGGGCGACCTTGCCTTCGAGCCGTGCTGTCATGCGAGCCTCTGCCTCAGCGTCTGCTTGAATGTGTCGAGGAGCACTGCCGCCAGCACCAGGAGCCCATGGATGACCTGGGTGGTGGTGGGAGGCAGGCCCATAAGGTTTATGGCGGTGTTGATCGAGGAGAGCAGCAGCACGCCTGCATAGACGCCCGGCAGCGAGCCGACGCCGCCCTTGAGGCTCACCCCTCCGATCACGACCGCCGCGAAGGCGTTGAAGAGTAGGCCGACGCCGAGATTGGCGGTCGCGCCGGAGGTGCGGATGGCGAGCAGCCAGCCGGCCAGCCCGGCGATGGCCCCGGCAAGGATGAAGGCGATGATCAGGTTGCGATTGACGCGGATGCCGGCGCGGAATGTCGCCGTCTGGTTGCCGCCGATCATCACCAGATGCCGGCCGAACGGCGTCTTGGAAAGGATGAAGGAGAAGACGACGAAGCAGGCAATCGCGATCCAGGCGGTCAGCGGTAGGCCCAGCACCCTCTGGATGCCGAACCAGCGGATGGCCGGTGCGAGATCTTGTGCGGAGCGGCCGCCGGAGACGGCAAGCACCAGCCCGCGCACCCAGATGTAGGATGCCAGGGTGATGATGAAGGCGCTCATGTTGAGCTTGACAACGAACACACCGTTGAGCGCGCCGATCAAGCCCCCAACGGCGATGGCGATCAGCAGCGAGACGGGCACCATCAGCCACTCCGGGCTCAGCTTGATGCCGAGGCCGATGCCGGCCGAGCAGAACAGGATTCCGACCGCCATCGCCGCGAGCGCGGCGACGGATTCGACCGAGAGATCCATGTGGCCGGCGATGATGACCAGCGCCAGGCCGATCGACATCACGCCGAGCACGCTGGAGGCTTCGATGATGTTGGCGAAGATGCCGAGCTGGAAATAGTTCGGCACGAAGATCGAAAAGATCGCCAGCACGAAAAGCAGCATGAACCAGACGAGGTTGTCCAGGACAAGCTCAAGGATGCGGCGTGTGCGTGGTTTCATCGACCGTTCCGGATTGGGTGTGGACCGTTGACGTCCGGCGTTCACTGTCCGGAGCGAGAGCGGAGGATGCCGCGGCGCCTGGCTGGCGCCGCGACGCTGTCAAAGAGGCCTTACTGGACCGACTGCACCGTTTCGGTCGGCGGCTTCTGGTTGCCCCAGAAGGCCGGATTGTCGACATTCTCCTTGGTGATCGCGGCGCCGGGGATCTTGATGTTGGGTCCCCAGGATTCGATTGTCAGCACCGAAGGCAAGCCCAGCACGTCATAATTGCCGGCCTTGATCTCCTGCTTGTTGACGACCTTGTCCATGAACATGGCGACGGCCGCGGCCTGCGCGTAGAGCGGCTGCTCCACCTCGACGTTGAGCCAACCCTTGCGAATGAGGTCGAGGCCGACCGGCGCGCCGTTGGAGCTCATCATCATGACGTCTCCCGGCTTCTTGCCGGCCGCCTCGAGCGACGCGACGGCGGCGACGGAAAGGTGTGCGGCGTGGCTGAAGATCAGGTCGATGTCAGGATTGGAGACGATATTGTCGGCGACGATCGTGCCGGCGTTGCTCGCCTCCCATTGCGCGGCGGGGTGCGAGATGATGGTGACTTCCGGGAAGGCCTTCATCTTCTCCTCGAAGCCCTTCTGGATGTCGAGGGTGTAGGGATCGCCCGGATCGCCGAGCACTTGCAGGATCTTGCCCTTCACCGAACCATACTTCGCCTTCAACAGCTTCTCAGCCTGCTCGGCCGCGACATGACCGATCTCGACAGTGCCGGCAACCGAGGTGAAGTCCATCTGGGTCTCGGTGATCTGCCGGTCGAATATCACGACCGGAATGCCGGCGGCGCGCGCTGCCTCCACCGAAGGCTTCAGTGCGTTGAAGTCGACGGCGGCAAGGATGACGGCGGCCGGCTTCAGCGCGATCACGTCGTTCATCTGCGACTGCTGGGCGTCGGTCTTGTTGTCGGCATTGAGCGTCTTCATCTCGTAGCCGACCTGCTTCAGGAACATCTCCAGCGCGCTCACCGAGCCGGTCTGGAACTCGTCGAGCAGGGTGGGGACAAGATAATAGACCGTACCCTTCGACTGTGCGAAGGCCGGCGTCAGCATTGCAACTACCAATGCCAGAACGCCGAAGGCGGATAGTACCATACGCTTCATGTTCTCGCTCCTCTTATAAACCGGAACCCCTTGTTATGCCCGCTCGCCTGCCGGTCCGGCGCCGGCAAGGGTTTCCCCGGTGATCATGCCGATCACCGCGTCGGGACTTGTTTTTGATCGCGGCACGTCGCCTGCGACGACGCCCTGGCGGATCACCACGATCCGGTCGGCGACCTGGAAGGCCTGCTGCATGATATGCGTGATGATGATGACGCCGATCCCTTGTGCGGCGACCTGGCGGATCATGTCGAGCCCACGCCGAGTCTGCTCGACGCCAAGCGCGGCGAACGGTTCGTCGAGCAGCACCAGCTTGCCGCCCCAGTGGACGAAGCGGTTGAGCTCGATCGCCTGCCTCTGGCCGCCCGAGAGATGCTCGACATTGGTGCGCAGCGACGGGATGCGCGTGCCGGCATTGGCCAGCGCCTTCGCCACCTCGCGCTCCATGGCGCCTTCGTCCAGGACCGGGACCCCGAGCACGCGGCGCGTGATCTCGCGCCCCATGAAGAAGTTTGCGACCACGTCGACATTGGTGCAGAGCGACAGGTCCTGGTAGACGGTCTCGATGCCGGCGGCCTTGGCTTCGGCGGGGGTCTTGGCCAGGAACTCCTTGCCCTCGAAGAGCATGCGTCCCGATGTCGGATCGAGTCCGCCGGAGATGATCTTCACCAGCGTCGATTTGCCCGCGCCGTTGTCGCCGAGCAAGGCGACGACCTCGCCCTTGGCGATGGAGAAGGAGATGCCCTTGAGCGCTTCGATCGCGCCGTAATTCTTGCGGATGTCTTCCAAAACGAGCAGTGGCGTTGTCATGCAGCCATCTCCCTGCCGGAGCCGAGGACGTCGCGCTCGCGTTCGCCGACGAACATGTGGCCGAACCGCGGCGACAGCACGCCCGACACGGCAAGGGCCGCCGCCCCCCGCAGAACCGAGTGCTCGCCGCCCTGCGCGACGACCACGCGCGGTGCCTGGCGATCGCGCCGGGCGGCAATCGAGTTCGGCAGCTCGGCCGACAGCGCCGCCAGCCGCTCGAGCAAATGAGTTGAAGCAAGGCCGCCGAGCACGACGGTCTCGGGATCGAACAGGTTTTCGATCGTTGCGATGGCATTGCGGAAGATTGGCGTGACCGCCTTGAGCCAGGCCGCCTCGCCCGAGCCGGCGCGGCGCAAGGCGTCGAGCGACAGGTAACGTTCCAGGCAACCGCGATTGCCGCACGGGCATGGCTCGCCGTCGGGAACGACGGGGATATGGCCAATTTCGCCCGCATTGCCCCAGGCGCCACGCATCACCCTGCCTTCATGCACGAGTGCGCCGCCGAGGCCGACCCCGAAATACAGGTAGTAATATTCCGAAAAGCGCTTGCCGAGGCCGTAGAGATGCTCGCCGAGGGCGGCCGCGGCCATATCCGTTTCCAGGAATGCCGGAAGGCCGGTGATCTTGGCGAGGCGTTCCCTTATTGCGACGTTTTCCCAGCCGGCCATAGTGGTCGGGCCGACGAAGCTCATGGAGTCCACGCCGAACGGTCCCGGCAATGCCATGCCGATGCCGAGCATGCGGCCATCCGGCCTGTGGCCGGCGAGCTTCGGGAGCATGGTTCCGATGATCTCGAAGGCAGCCGCGGGTGAGGCGTTGTCGACCGCCTGGCCGTCGCTGGCGATAACCTTTCCGCTCAGATCGATGAGAGCCGCGTTGACGCCGAGGGGCGTGATGTGGACGCCGATCGCAAACCCGCCTTCCGGATTGATCCTGAGCAGGGAGGGCGGCAAGCCGCGGCCCTTCGGCTCCTCGCGAAGCGACACCAGGTAGCGCTGCTCCTCCAATTCGCGCACGATTGTGGAGACGGTTTGCACCGTCAGTCCCACCCGTTCGGCTATTTCGCCACGTGTCGTCGGCCCGTGCAGGCGCACGGCCTCGAGCACGATCCGGCGATTGTACGGGCGGCCGAAACCCTGATTGGTGCCTTTGAGTGTCACCGCTCCTCCTCCCGAGAACTAGACGTTACACGGGGCCGCTATTTAGTCAAATGGATTTCAAAAATCTTCCGCGCTTGTCGCTGCGAGGACCGATCCTGGCAGAATAGAATTCCTCCGTCGCCTGTGGACATCGATGTTGTGATCCCTCAATCTTGCTTACGGGAACTGCAAGCGTCGCGAAGACGGCGAAACCTCCGGGGTGCGCATGACCAAGGGATGGACATTGTACGATCCACGTCTGGCGTGGATGCTGGTCGCGCCGGTGCTGCTGCTGTTGATCTTTTTCCTGGTGCTGCCGATCGCCGTGATGGCGGTCTACACCTTCTTTACCTTCGTCACTGCCGGTGTCGAGAAAAGCACGCTGACGCTGGCGAACTGGCACGAGTTCCTCACCGACAGCTATTATCACGGCTTTCTGTTGAAGACGCTCCGCGTGGGAGCAATGACCGCCTTGATCTGCGGCATCCTCGGTTATTTCCCTGCCTATTTCATCTGGGCCACGACCTTCAGGCACAAGTGGCTGCTGCTGCTTCTGCTCATCGTGCCGTTCTGGATCAGCTTCACGATCCGCACGTTCTCCTGGATCAACATTCTGGGCGAGCAGGGCGTGATCAACGTCACGCTGATCAAGGTCGGCATCATCCACGAGCCGTTGCAGATGCTCTACACCGAAGGTGCGGTCGTCATGGGGCTGCTGCACTTCCTGCTGCCCTACATGATCCTCAACATCTATGTCAGCCTCGAGGGCATCGACCGCACGTTGATCGCCGCCGCGCGCTCAATGGGCTGCACGAGCGCACAGGCATTTCGCGAAGTCACGCTGCCGCTTTCGCTGCCCGGCCTTGCGGCCGGCCTGCTGCTCTGCTTCGTCCTGGCGGCGGGCAGCTATGTGACGCCGCAGCTGCTGGGCTCGGGCCGTGATGCGCTGTTCGGCAATCTCATCTTCGACACGATCATGGGAGAGTTGAACTGGCCGATGGGCGCAACGCTTTCCATCGTTCTCTTTCTGGTGCTCGGCTGCTTCGCGGCCGTCTATACCCGCTTCATGGGCATGTCCCAGATCGTCAAAGGGCTTGGTGGGTGAGGTCTGGGCGGATGAGTGAACGCAAGCGTGACGCGGAGGGCAGATGGGCCTGGCGGCTGACCGGCTTCATGACGTTGTGCGTCTATATCTTCATGTTCGCACCAATCGTCGCCACGGTGGTACTGTCGTTCAACTCCTCGATGTTCGGCGGCTTTCCGATGACCGGCTTCAGCCTGCAATGGTATGGCAAGCTGCTCCAGAACACGCAGGTGCTCGCCGCGTTCCGGACCTCGCTGTGGATCGCGCTCGTCACCGCGGTGGTCACCACCGCTGTCGGCGTGGCAGCCGCCTTCGCTTTGATACGCTTCGAATTCCCAGGAAAGCAGACGCTGAGCACGCTGGTCATCCTGCCGGCGCTGGTGCCTGAAACGATCCTCGGCGTCGGCCTTCTCGTGCTGATCAAGGCGGTCAACCAGCCTCGCTCGCTGCTCCTGCTGGTGCTCGGCCATATACTGCTTGCCGTACCCTACGTCGTGCTGATCGCTCAGGCGCGCATGGTTGGTATCCGGCGAGCCTATGAGGAGGCGGCGCTTTCGCTCGGCGCCTCGCGGTTTTCCACCTTCCGCGAGATCACCCTGCCTCTACTGATCCCGGCGGTGACGGCCGGTGCGCTGCTCGCCTTCACCATCTCCTTCGACAACACTTCGGCCAGCCTGTTCTGGCGGCCCGCCGGCGTCGAGACGATGCCGACGCAGATCCTTTCCATGCTCAAGATATCGATCAGCCCCGAGATCAACGCGCTCGGCACGGTCATGATCGTTATGACCGTCGGCATTCCGCTCATAGGCGGATTGATCCTGCAAAGGCTGACGAGATTGGGAACACGCAGGAAACCAGTGGAGGAAGCACAATGAAACTGTCTAGTACGAAGCGGCTCGAAAGGCTGCACGAGCGCTACATGAACGGCGATCTCAGCCGCCGGACTTTCCTCGGATTGACAGCCGCGGCGGCAGCATCGGCGGGCCTGTCGATGCCGTGGATGGGACGGGCGCTCGCCGCGGTCGCGGAAGTCCGCTTCGATGGCTGGGGCGGCACGGTACAGGATGCGATCGACAAATATGCCTTCCAGCCATACACGAAGAAGACCGGCATCAAGGTCGTGCAGGGTACCTTCGGCGACGAGAACGAGATCATCACCAAGGTGAAGACGTCGAACCCCGGCGACTTCCAGGTCGTCCATTCGTCGGGCGTCAACTACTATATCAAATACGTCAACGCCGGCATGACTTCGGAGATCAACGAGGCCAACATTCCCAATATGGCGAATGTCCTGCAGCCGATGATCGAGCCCTTCCGCAAGCTCACGCCGAAGCTCTCGGCGGTGCCTTACGACTACGGCACCACCGGCATCGCCTACAACACGACTGTCATCTCGCCGGAGGAGGCGAAAGAGAAGGGCGCGGCGCTGCTGGCCGACAAGAAATATGCCGGCAAGATCGGCGGTTATGCCGACATGACGACGCGTGTCTGGTACGCCGCGCTCGCCACCGGCCAGGATCCCAACAAGCTCGAGGACATGGACGCGATCTGGGCGAAGGTGCGCGAGACGCGCGACCTCGCCAAGAAATTCTGGGGCTCGGGCGCCGAGCTGATGGATCTGCTTTCGAAGGGCGAGATCGTCGTTACCGACGCTTGGTCCGGCCGTGTCGCGTCGCTGCAGGAGCAGGGCCACCCAATCGGCTATCTCGATCCGAATGGATCTTATGCCTGGATGGAGGACATGCTGATCCTCAAGGGTTCGCCCATGCCGGAATGCGAGGAACTGGTCAACTTCATGCTCGATCCTGCGACCTCCATCGCTGTCGCCGAGGGGCAGAGCTATCCGCCGTCGCTCGATCCGAACAAGGTTAAGCTCACCGAGAAAATCGAGAAGCTTCCGGCTTACGATCCGACGGGCACGATGAAGGCGCTGACCTTCGCCGACCCGGTCTATTGGGCTGACAACGAGGACGCCTGGAACAAGCAGTGGGACAGGATCTCGAAGGGTGCGTGAGAGCGTCGAAACCAGAGAGGCGTCCCGGCCGAGATCGGCCGGGACGGGTCTTCCGAACGCCGGTACGGAACGCCCGGCGGTAGAGTTCCGCGACGTCCACATCGCCTACGGCAACTTCGTCGCGGTGCGCGACTTCTCGCTGGCGATCGACAAAGGAAGTTTCGTCACGCTTCTGGGGCCGTCGGGCTGCGGCAAGACAACGATCCTACGCTCCATAGCCGGGCTGGTCGACATTTCGCGCGGCCAGATTTCGATCGGCGGGCGGCGGGTCGACGATATTGCAATCTACAAGCGCAATATCGGGCTGGTATTCCAGAGCTATGCGTTGTTCCCGCACAAGAACGTCTTCGACAACGTCGCCTTCGGCCTGAAATATCACAACGTGCCCAAGGCCGATATCGCGCGCAAGGTCGGCAAGGCGCTGGAGATGGTCAGGCTTCCCGGCAGCGAAAGGAAGCTCCCGTCGCAACTGTCGGGCGGGCAGCAGCAGCGCATTGCGCTGGCGCGCGCCATCGTCTTCGAGCCGGAGGTGTTGCTTCTCGACGAGCCCCTTTCGGCACTCGACGCAAACATGCGCGAGGAAATGCGCGTCGAGATCAAGAAGATTCAGAAGGAGACCGGCATCACCGCCATCTTCGTGACGCACGATCAGGAAGAAGCGCTTTCCATGTCCGATCGCATTGTCGTCATGAACGCCGGATCCATGGAGCAGATTGGTACGCCGGAGCAGGTGTACGAGACGCCGGCCACCGCCTTCGTGGCGGATTTCCTGGGCAAGGCCAACATGCTTGCCGGCACCGTCGCTGCTGCCGATGGGCTTACCGCTACGCTCACCCTCGCGACGGGACAGACAGTCAGCGTCGTTTCGCCGAAGCCGCTAAGTCCAGGCGCGGCCGTGACGGTCGTGGTTCGGCCGCAGAAACTGTCCTTGGGGTCGACCGATACTGCCAACCGGCTGTCGGGTCGCGTCGTCTCGACATCGTATTTGGGCGGCAGCGCAATCTACGAGATCGACATCGGCGGCAAGAGGACGGTGCGCGCGAACACACAGATCAACGGCCGGGTCGTGCGCGAAGGCGAGCCGATCGATATCGGCTTCGACCCTGCCGGCTGTGTTCTGCTTGACGAGAAGGGCATCCGAATCTCGTAAAGGCGAAAGTCAGTCTCACGAGCAGACCGAATGCTGCGCAGGGCTTTCGGACCAAATCCGATGCGAAACAGAGATAAAGCGGTGTGGCGATTCAATTTGAAGGCACGCCGCTCTACTTTGCTCGCGTAGCTGCAGCAAAGCCGTTCGATCAATTGAGCCAGATCAACGTGACGAACGCCGGTTGGCCTAGACTTGCCATGACCCGCGAAGCCGCTTGCGGATCCCGCCGTGCCCGGAGACGCCGGAATATTTCGGAAGGATGCTGCCATGAAAGCGAAACCCTCGTATTTTCTGGTGCCCCTCACGGGCACGATCTGGCTCAGTCTTGCAGTTGCGACCTGGGCTGCCGGGACACAGCAGGTGAACGCCGAGCTGTGGAACAAAAGCGACGGCTCCCAGGGTGTCACTCTGAGCACCGATCACGTGAAGCCTGGCAAGGTCGTGTTTAACGTGAAGAACATCTCCGACAACGAGGATCACGAACTGCTGCTCGCCAATGTCGCATCACCCGATGCCCTGCCGATGGACGAGTCCGGTGCGCGGGTCGACGAGGACAAGCTCAAGGGCCTGAAGGAGCTGGGCGACGTGCACCCGGGCAAGTCGCGCAGCACCACGCTCAGGCTCAAGCCGGGCAAGTACATGCTGTTCTGCAACGAGGCCGGGCACTTCAAGGCAGGCATGTACGCCACATTCACGGTGGCGCCGTAGACCAACGCGATACCGAGTGCAGTCGGCCACCGCCAGGCGGTGTCCCGCCCGCATGCAGCAGCCGCAGTGCTCGACGGCTTGCGCGGTCACCCGATATCGAGCGCATTGGCGGCGAGTTCGAGGACAGCGGGATCAATATCTCGGCCCCCTCGGCGAGGACTCCGATCTCTCGTGACATCCGGTTCGCCGCCCGATCCTCGTGGGGTGGAGGAGAAGAAATGACGATAGACACGACCGAACGTGTGATCGAGTACGCGCGCGAGCGATTGAGGCACGAGGTCACGGATCTTCTCGATGATCCCTCATGGCTGACGGCAATGCCTGAGGAGTTGATCGCGAAGTATTTCGAAGACGCGCGGCTGCTGGCTGCCGATCTCGGTCTGGATTTCGATGTCCTCATCGACGAAACCGGCACGGATTACGAGCGTTCTCGTCTGCGCCGGCTGGAGAAATCGGCAGGGGTCAGTCCGCCCGGCACTGCGGGCCTGTGAATCGGCGCTCTCGGATCATGCTTCACCGCCAAGGATGCTGCGGCCGTGCGATGGCATCAGGATGGTAGCGATCAAGGAGGCGAGAAATGGACGAAGAAATCGGAAGGAAGATCCAGACGCTGCTGGATCAACATCGGATCATGACGATCGCCACGTTGAGGCCGGATGGCTGGCCGCAGGCGACAACGGTCGGCTACGCGAACGAAGGCTTTATTCTCTACTTCCTTTGCGGACTGGACAGTCAAAAGGCGGCGAACCTGGCGCGCGATGATCGGGTATCGCTGACAATCGACCACGACACCCCCGACATCACGGCGATCACCGGTCTATCCATGGCCGCGCACGCTCAACCGGTGACCGACACGGCTGAAGCTGAGAAAGTGCTGCGCATGCTTTCGCTAAAGTATCCCGAGCAGGTCCCCCTGCCTATGCCCATGCCGACCGCGAAAGATGTCCGCATATTCCGCGTTCAGCCGACGGTCATCTCCCTCCTCGACTACTCCAAGGGGTTCGGCCACACAGATCTCGTCAATTGCTGAACGGCATTCGCCATCAAAGGCTCTGCTCGCGCTCGGCAATTGCTTCTTCGCCGGCAAGCGAATTGCAGATCAGCACGAGCTTGCCCCTGACGCCTCCCTGGCCGAGCAGCTCTTGCGCCCGGCGGGCTTCGGTCAATGGTATCCGATCGGCCACGATCGGTTTGATCTTCCCGTCACGAAGCAGCTCGAGCAAGGCGCCGAGGTCTTCGCGGAACCAGGCGGGCTTCCACCGTTTCAAATATTGTATGCTGTAGGGGAGGATTCGTCGCCGGCCCGGCGAAACGAAGGCGCGGACCGCATACCACGCAGGTCGCAATATGCCGCGAAGGCGATAACGCAAGCCTCCTGCCAGTTGGCCCTTCTTGAGAAATGAGGTGAAGCCATAGGCTATCACGCGGCCGGCGGGCCTCAGGGCTTGAAACGAACGCCAGACATTGGCTTCGCCGACCCCGTCGAAGACGACATCCACACCATTGCCAGTCAGGCGGTGAATCTCGTCCACGAAGTCGACCCGCTCGTAATCTATCGGCGTGGCGCCGAGATCGGATACGATCTGATGAGCCGCAAGGGACACGGTCCCATACATCTCCAGCCCTGCCAGGCGGCCAAGTTGGAGCAGAGCGGTGCCCACTCCGCCGGCGGCGCCATGAACGAGGATCCGTTGACCCGATGACGCATGCCCAAGGCGATGCATCATCTGATAGGCCGTAACATAGTTGAGCACGATGCTGACGGCCTCGACGGGATCGACACCAGCTGGAACTGGAATGAATTCACCTTCCGGCAGGCAGATGAACTGAGCGTAGCCACCATGAATGGGCAGCGCCGCAACCATCTGACCGACCATGGTATGGGATGCTCCCTCTCCGGCCTCATCCACGATGCCCACAATGTCCCATCCCGGCGTGAATGGCACGGTCGTCTTTTCCGGATGAATTCCCTCTCGCATCAACAACTCGGCGAAGGAGACGCCGGCGGCGATTGTTCGGACCCGCAGTTCACCCGGCGCCGGCTGGGGCGCTTCTTCCTGCACGATCTCCAGAACTTCAGGTCCGCCAAGATGGCGAACCACGACGCGGAGCGACTTCATGGCAGGTTCGGCCCGATTGGACCCCTCCCGCAGAAGCGAATTCAAATGCAAAGCTAGCGCAGGCGGGGAGGGAGCGGGTTGTTCCAGATCAAGCCCGTCAGAAATCTGTCGCTACCCACGAACGACTGCTCATGAGCTGTATGCCGACCTCCGGTTGTCCAACTCGGGTCCTGCCGTCGGCCCTTCAGCTAACCGTCTTCGAAGCCGCTCAGCACGCCGACCGCGTTGATGCCGATCTCTTCCACGGCATAGCCGCCCTCCATGACGAACAGCGTGGGCATGCCGAGCTTGGCAATGCGGCGGCCGATCTTGGGATAGTCCTCGCTCCTCAGCTTGAACTGGCTGATCGGGTCTTTCTCGAAAGTGTCCACTCCGAGCGAGACGACGAGGATGTCGGGCGCGTAGGCCGCGACCTTCGCATAGGCATCGTCGAGGGCTGCGCTCCAGCCGTCCCAGGCAGTGCCGGGCGGCATCGGATAATTGTGGTTGAAGCCTTCGCCTTCTCCCGCCCCTGTCTCGTCGGCATGGCCGAGGAAGAAGGGATATTCGCCCATCGGATCGCCGTGCAGGTTGGCGACAAGCACGTCGGAGCGCTCGTAGAAGATTTCCTGCGTGCCGTTGCCGTGATGATAGTCGATATCGAGGATCGCCACCTTCGATGCGCCCTGATCGCGGAACCACTGCGCCGCGACCGCGGCGTTGTTGATGTAGCAATAGCCGCCCATGAAGCCCGACCCTGCGTGGTGGCCCGGCGGCCGGCAGAGCGCAAAGGCGGCGCGCTCGCCATTCCCGACGAGAGCCGCGGCCGTCAGCGCCACGTCATGGGACGATTTCACCGCAGCCCAGGTGCCCTCGACGAAGTTCGCGCCGGCGTCGAAGGAATAGAAGCCGAGCAGAGCATCGATCGTCCTGGGTCGGACGTCACCGCGCAGACCGCGCGTCGGCCAGGTAAAGGGCATCGCCGTCCCGGACCGGCCGGATGCGACCCACATCGGCCAGACCGTCGGCAGAAAGTCGACGTAATCGGCGCGATGCACCCGCTTCGCTGCCGAAAGGTCGAATTCCCTCGGCGGAAGGACCTCGCCGAGTTTCTCCGATTCGATCCGTGCTCTGATGATCTCGGCGCGCGACGACTTTTCGAAGCCGGGCACGATGGCGCCTGCGACGAGCTCCATCTGCCCCGAATGGCCCGCATGCAACGGTGAGTACACGGTTTTCATGAAATGGCTTCTCCGCCCAAGCAGGTTCCGCAAACGTGTTCCACGGTTTTGCGACAGGACCTGCGCCAAACCGACAAATCCAGGCAGGCATTCGTGGGGGTGCCACGAATACCTGCCTGGCGCGCCGAACCTAGCCATAGCCGCACTTCCCCGGCAAGCAGGCTGCGCCAACTCTTGTCGCAATGCTGGTCTGATGTGGGGAAGTTCGGCAGTGCTACCGTTGCTTGAACGGAGCCAACCATGCCGCCTCACGCCGACCTGATCGTCACCAATGCGCAGATCCTCACCATGGATGACGAGAGGCCCCGCGCCGAGGCTGTTGCCGTCAAGGACGGCCGGATCGCGGCAATCGGCGACAGACAGTCGGTTGCCGACCTCAAAGGACCCGGAACGAAGCTGATCGATGCCGGCGACGGCACGGTCGCGCCCGGCTTCATCGAGGCGCATATGCACCTCTTCTCGGGAGCTGCCGAGATCGATCATCTGCAGCTCTTCGGCGTGCATGGTTTCGATGCGCTGGCGGGCGCGGTCCGCGACTACGCCTCGCGGCGGCCAAACGCGAAAGTGCTGATGGCACAGGGCGCCGATTACACGATCCTGTCGAAGGAAGAGCGGGTCACGCGCCACCATCTCGACCGCATCATCCCTGACCGTCCCTTCGCCATGACGGCGCCGGACCACCACACGGTGTGGGCGAACACCAAGGCGCTGGAGCTCGCCGGCCTGCTCCATGGACTCGAGCTCGGTCCCGGCAACGAAATCGTCATGGGTGTCGACGGGCTCGCCGAAGGAGAGCTGCGTGAGGGCGAAGCCTTCGCGCCGCTGCAGGCCATCGCCGGCATAGGCCGCGCCAGGCTTGGCCTTGCGACCGGCGGCGAGCCGGATCCCTATCCGAATGCCGAGGAACTGGCGAGCGACCGCGCGATCATGAAGCGCGGACTTGAATGGTGCGCCAGGCACGGCATCACTTCGCTCCAGAACATGGACGGCAATCTCTACCAGCTCGAGCTGCTGTCCGAGATCGAGACGGAGGGCGAGCTGATCTGCCGGGCGCAGATCCCCTTCCACTACAAGAACTTCATGACGCCGGACATGCTCGCCAAGGCATCATTGATGTCCGAGCGCTACAATTCCGACTGGCTGTCCTCCGGCATGGTCAAGTTCTTCATGGACGGCGTGCTCGATTCCTGGACGGCCGTCATGCTGGAGGATTATGCCGACCGGCCGGGCTGGTGTGGCGAGCCGCTGTTCACGCAGGATCAGTTCAACGCTGCCGTGATCGAAGCCGACCGCCGCGGTCTGCAGGTCGCCGTCCATGCCATCGGCGACGGGGCGGTGCGTTCCGTGCTCGACGGCTATGAGGCCGCCAAAAAGGCGAATGGCAGGCGCGACAGCCGCCACCGCATAGAACATATCGAGGTGACGACCGAGGCGGACGTAGCACGTTTCGCGGAGCTCGGCGTGATCGCCTCCATGCAACCGCCGCATCCGCCCGGCGCCATGGGATTCCCTCTGGAGCCGACCGTCTCGCGCATCGGCCGCAAGCGTTGGCCGCTCGCCTATGCGTGGCGCATGCTGAAGGATGCCGGCGCGCATGTCGTCTTCGCCTCCGACTGGCCTGTCGCGCCGATCGATCCTTTGCTGGGCATCCAGGCGGCGGTGCTCCGCAAGCCCTGGGCAGAAGACAATCCCGACCAGAGTTTTTCGCTCAAGGAGGCGATCGCGGGCTATACGGTCGAGGGCGCCTATGCCGAGTTTGCGGAAGACCGCAAGGGCCGGCTTAAGCCCGGTTACTTCGCCGATCTCGTCGTGCTTTCCAGCGATCTGGAAGCGGCCGACCCGCATCGCATCGGCGAGATCAGGCCGGTCACGACGATCTGCGGCGGCCGGGTCACTTATCAGGCGTAAATGTCGGTTCAGCCAAAGTTGGCCAGTTGCCAAGCCTACTGCCATATGGTCACATCCTGATCGGGAACACGAGGCCGCCGGCAGAGCGGTCGGAGAGAGTGGGGCCTGCGCGTGCCGGATAAACCGGTCAGGAATGCAATCGACGTCCGTGGCGTCAGCAAGATTTTCGGAGCGGGCGAACAGCGGGTCGCGGCTCTCGACAGCGTTTCCGTCTCGATCCGCGAGAACGAGTTCTTCACGCTGCTCGGTCCTTCGGGCTGCGGCAAGACCACGCTCTTGAGATTGATCGCCGGGTTCGATTACCCGACGGAGGGCGAGATCCTGCTCTATGGCGAGGACATTGCGCCGCTGCCGCCTTTCAAGCGGCCGGTCAATACCGTCTTCCAGAGCTACGCTCTGTTCCCGCACATGACCGTCGGCGAGAATATAGGCTTCGGCCTTGAGATGCTCGGCAAGCCCCGGGCTGAGATCGAAGCCCGCGTCGCTGAGATGCTGAAGCTGGTGAAGATGGAGGCGCTGAGGAACCGTCGCACCAGCCAGATCTCCGGCGGTCAGCAGCAGCGCGTCGCGCTCGCGCGGGCGCTTGCCCCGCAACCCAAGGTGCTGCTGCTCGACGAGCCGCTTTCGGCGCTGGACTACAAGCTCCGCAAGGAGATGCAGATCGAGCTGAAGCGGCTCCAGCACGAGACCGGCATCACCTTCATCTTCGTCACGCACGACCAGGAGGAGGCGTTGACGATGTCGGACCGGATCGCCGTGATGTCGGCAGGCAGGATCCTCCAGGTCGGCACGCCTTGGGACATCTACGACAAGCCGGCGGAACGTTTCGTGGCGGACTTCATCGGCGAGACCAATTTCCTGGCGGCGACCATCGACGCCATCGCAGGCGGCAAGGCTCAGGTGACGCTCGGTTCAGGCGCTAAGCTTTCGGCGACTTTTGCCGAAGGCTTCCGGCCGAACGGCAGGGCGACCCTAGTCGTACGTCCCGAGCACGCCAGACTGATGAAATCCCCCGCCGATCTTTCCGGCATCGTCGAGAACATCGTCTATTTCGGCACCGACACGCATATCCACGTCCGGCTCGACGGCGGTGAGCCCTTCATCGTGCGCCAGCAGAATACGCGCAACGCCAGCTGCGGTTTCGAGACCGGCGAAAAAGTCGGCATCCAGATCGGCGACAATGCCGCGCAGGTTCTGAAGGACTGATCGTGGCGAACGCTGCAGAGATCGCCAGAAAGGCCGAGCGCGAGGACGTCAGGTCGCGCTGGCTGCTGTCTGCGCCGGCGCTCATCATCATCTTCCTTGCTGCGATCGGGCCGCTCGCCATTGTGCTGGTCTATTCCTTCCTGTCGCCAGGGCCATATGGCGACGTGGTCTGGAAATTCTCGCCCGAAGCCTGGATCTCCGTGTTCCTCGAGCGCGACATTTTCGACGAAACGCTTTCGCTTGCCGATGCCAATCTCGCCATCTTCTGGCGCTCCGCGAAGCTCGCATTGTTGACCACCATAGCCACCATGGTCGTCGGCTTTCCGACGGCCTATTTCATTGCCACGCGAAGCGAACGCACGCGCGACATCTGGCTTTTCCTGATCACCATTCCGTTTTGGACGAACCTTCTGATCCGCACCTTTGCGGTGCTCCAGATCATCAGGAACGAAGGCATCATCAATACGGCTCTGATGAAGCTCGGCATCATCGACCGGCCGATACAGATTCTCTTCACGGACACCGCGATCATGCTCGGCATGGTCTATGTCTACCTGCCGCTGATGGTGCTGCCGATCTATGCCAGCCTGGAGAAGCTCGACTTCAGGCTGGTCGAGGCGGGATACGATCTCTATGCGTCCCGCTTTCAGGTCTTGCGCCGGATCATAATTCCGCTTGTCAGGCCGGGTATCATTGCAGGTTCGATCCTCGTCTTCATACCGGCGATCGGTTCCTATGTGACGCCGAGCGTGCTCGGCGGCGGCAAGAACATGATGATCGCCAATCTGATCGAGCTGCAGTTCGGCCAGGGTCGCAACTGGCCGCTCGGAGCCTCGCTTTCGATTTCTGTGATGGTGATCGTGATGATCGCGTTGCTGCTCTATGTCCGCAATGCAACGGGCCCGGACACCCGCAATGGCTGAACGCTTTTCGATCCGTTACCAACCCGGCTTCACCACGATCGCAGCCATCTGCTTCGTCATGCTCTACATGCCGATTGCCGTGCTGGTGGTTTATGCGTTCAACGCGACCGACTCCACTTCCGCCTGGGGTGGCTTCTCGCTGCACTGGTTCGAGACCGGCTGGAACAACGCCCAGGTGATCGACGCCTCGATCAGATCGCTGAAGATCGGAGCGACGGCCGCGGTGCTGGCAACCAGCGTTGCGACCATGGCGGCGCTCGCCACCACTCGGACGCCGCCCTATCCGGGACTCACCTTCAAATACGCCTTCATCAACCAGCCGCTGATGGTGCCCGAGATCGTCACGGGTGTGGCGCTGCTCATCTTCTTCTCGCGCATCAAGATCTGGTCCGGTTACACCGGGCTGGGTTACCTGATTGCCGCGCACACGGCCTTCTGCATCCCCTTTGCCTATCTGCCGATCCGCGCCCGGCTGGAGAGCATGGACCTCACGCTGGAGCGGGCCGCAGCCGATCTGTATGCGACCCCATGGCACGTGTTCAGGCGCATCACGCTGCCGCTGCTCTGGCCCGGCATCCTGGCCGGGCTGATGCTCGCCTTCGTGATCTCGTTGGACGATGTCGTCATCACGGAGTTCGTGAAATCGGGCGGGCAGGACACGCTGCCGACCTACATGCTCGGCCAGATCAGGCGCGGCGTCACGCCGGAAATCAATGCGATCTCGACCGCCTTCCTGCTGCTGTCGGTAGGCATCGTGACGCTGTTTTTCTTCATCAGCAGGAAACGGGACTGACAACAAATGGGAGCATCGAGATGAACTGGAAATGGACCACTGCGGCGGGCGCCGTCCTGCTTGCCTCGACCGCGCTCGCCCGCGCGGACGGTGAGCTCAACATCTATAACTGGGGCAACTACACCAGCCCGGACGTGATCAAGAAGTTCGAGGAGAAATATAACGTCAAGGTCACCATCACCGATTACGACTCGAACGATACCGCGCTCGCCAAGGTGCGCCAGGGCGGTACCGGCTTCGATATAGCGGTGCCTTCGCAGACCTTCGTGCCGATCTGGATCAAGGAAGGCCTTGTGCTCGAAACCGACCCCGGCCAGATGGAGAACTTCAAGAATGTGGCGCCGGAATGGGCCAATCCCGATTTCGATCCCGGACGCAAATATACGGTGCCATGGGCCTGGGGCACGGTCGGAATCGTGGTGAATACCGACGTCTACAAAGGCCCCTCAGATAGCTGGGGCATCATCTTCAACACGCCAGACGAGTTGAAGGGCAAAGTCAATGTCGTGCCGGAAATGAACGACGTCATGTTCGCGGCCACCAAATATGTCGGTGGCGAGCAATGCACCGATGATAAGGCGATCTTGAAAAAGGTGCGCGATACCCTTGTTGCGGCCAAGCCCAACTGGATCGCCATGGAGTACAACACGATCGAGAAGATGGGCGCTGGCGATTTCAAGGCGACCAGCGACTGGAACGGCTCCGCATTGCGGCAGCGGCTGGCACATCCGCAAATCCACTACTTCTATCCCAAGGAAGGCTACGGTCTCTGGAGCGACAACGTAGTCGTCCTCAAGGAGGCGAAGAACGTCGAGAACGCCAAGCTCTTCCAGAACTTCATCATGGACCCGGAGATCGCCGCCGGCTTATCGGCGTTCCACCGCTATGCCAACGGCATTTCCGGCTCGGATAAATACATGCCTGCCGACATGAAGGATGCGCCGGAGGTCATCATCCCCGAAGACGTCAAGGCTCACGGCGAGCTGCAGAAGCTCTGCTCGCCGGAAGTCCAGGAGATCTACAGCAAGATCTGGACCGAGCTGCAGAAGTAGAAGAGGTTGCCCCGTCGACCACGCTCCAAGGGAGTAGGGGAGTAGGGCAGTAGGGCAGTAGAGAGTGATCCCCCTACTCCCATACTCCCTTATTCCCCTACTCCCTTATTCCTCTACTCCCCGGGGGCAGTGAAGGGGGGCACATGCTTGCCCGCAAACTCATGAGCTCCTATCGCAATTCCGACCCCCGGCCGCCGATCATGGCAGGCTCGCCGCCTGTCATGATCCTGCCGCGCATGGAATGGGACCGGCCGCCCTGGAACCGCTGGTCCTTCCAGCACGTCCGCGAGATCCTGCCCACTGTCGAGGTATGGCGCGGCCACGGCCACCGGCGGCGGTTCGATCACGATGAACGCGATCTCGACGATCTACCCGTAGCGGATACCGAAGGGCGTCCGACCACGCTCGCCGGCCTGCTTGACGAGACCTACACCGATGGCTTCCTCGTCATCAAAGGCGGCTCCATCGCGTATGAGCGATATTTCAACGGCATGACCGAGCGGACACTGCACCTCTCGCAATCGGTGGCGAAGTCCGTCACTGGCGTCGTATTCGGCATCCTCGCCGGGCGCGGCGAGGTCGATCCGGCCCGTCAGGTCACCGACTATTTGCCCGAGCTTGCCGCCACCGGCTGGGCGGGCGCCAGCCTGCAGCAGGTGCTCGACATGACGACCGGCGTGCGGTTCTCCGAGGAATACACCGACCCCTATTCCGATATCGGCAAGCTCGATGTCGCCGGCGGCTGGAAGGCTTTTCCGCCAGGCTCCGACCCCAACCACCGTTGGCCATCGCACATGTGGGAGCTGATTTTGGGCCTGACCGAAACGGTGAGGCCGCACGGGGCCCAGTTCGAATATCGCTCGATCGAGACCGACGTCCTCGCCTTCGTCATGGAGCGCGCGACCGGCAAGCGGCTCGCCGAGCTCGTCTCGGAAGAGCTATGGCAGAAGATCGGCGCCGACGAGAGTGCCTGCTTCACGGTGGACAGCGCCGGCTATGCGATCGCCGACGGCGGCTTCAACGCGACATTGCGCGACTATGCCCGCTTCGGTCTCGCCATCCTCGGCGATGGCGGGGGCATCGTGCCGCAGGACTGGATCGCAGCGACCCGCAATGGCACACATGGACCCGGCTACAGCCCGTCGCTTCCGGAGGGCGCTTACCGCAACCAGTTCTGGATCGAGGACCCGCGCTCGTGCAACCTGCTCTGCCGCGGCGTGTTCGGCCAGCTGATCTATATGGGCTGGGAGACGAACGTGGTTGTCGTCAAGCTGTCGAGCTGGCCGGATTTCACGAACGTGCCCTACACCGTCGCCACATTGAAGGCGATCCACGCGATCGAAGCCGCGCTGGCTTAAGGGGGGCGCAGGGGACAGTTTACTTTTTTCCGCACAAAGGCCGAGGCCGCTCCGAGGTGGACGCTGGCGGAAAAAAGTAAACTGTTCCCAGCACTTACCCCTTCGGCTTCGGCGCGACGCCGGCATGTGAGCCGCCGGCCGGATCGCCGGAGCCGGGCTCGCCCGGTCCGCCATTGGCCGCGATCGTCGATGCGATCCAGTCCTTGTAGTTGCTGAGACGCGTGTAGACGCCGTAGGCGTTGGCATGGCCGCATGCCGCGCTTTCGTCCACGGGGCCTTCGCCCCAGCTAGCAATGCCGACCTGGATCAGTTCTTCACCTTGCTTGACGAAGAGGGGGCTGCCGCTGTCGCCATTGCAGGCGTCGCGCCCGCCGCTGGTCTCGTCGGCGCAGATCATGTTCTGCGTCAACGGATCGCTCATCGCCGCGGAGATGGTCTTTGTGGCCGTGTCGATAACGCTCTCGGGGTAGCGCATGCGGGGCGCGAGGCTTTTTAGCGTGTTGCCGAGATCGCTTGCGTAGATGTTCTTGATGCCGGAATTGCAGCTGGCGGTCGGAAGCAGCTTGATGGAGGTTTCCATCATGTCGTTAGGGAAGGTGCCGTCCTCCAACATGCCCCACCCGACCACGGTTGCCTCGCCATCGTCGGGCTTGCTTTCCTGAGCGATCTTGACGGTCTGCTCGCTGGCGCCTCCGGCGAGCTTCACCAGACCGATGTCGTTGTCGAAGGTTGCCGGATTGTAGTTGGGATTGACGACGATCTGCGCCACCTTGAAGCGGTTGCCTTCAGCCAGATGTGTTGCACCGACGAGCACGGCGATCGCGGCGGGGGACGTAGCCTGCGCGCCGCCGCTGCTGTCGTCTTCGAACAGGCAATGTGCTGATGTCAGTACCCATTGAGGCGCGACAAGCGTGCCGCCGCAGAATTGCGCGTCGGCCTGCGAGGCGGGACTTTCGTCCAGCATTTCCGAACTGAGCAGAGCCACATGGAACGGCCAGTCGCCCTTGGCAGCCTCATGGCCGCCGAAGACGCGTTCGCCCGCGTCTTCCTCCTGGTTGGCGCGCATATCGGGGACGCGCGTCCTCGGTGACGCTTCCGGCTTGACGGCGTCTGCCTGGCCGTCCTGGGCAAAGGCGGGCCGTCCGACGGAAAGGGCTGCCGCCATCGACAAAAGCAATGCGGCCGCGATTGGTTTCAGCCCGCTTGCTGTCGTCAAATTGACCTCCCGAGACAATGAGCTATTCGAATATTCGGCCCGAGTCAGGCTTCGCTTGTTTACGGCATCACCCGGGCGGAAGCGATTTGTCGTTGCCAATATTGGACTAATTTGGGCGTCTGCCGAAACAATGCCATGAGGCATATCCCATTGTGGGGCATCGAACCTACGCGGCAAAACTTTCGGCACAGAAAGACAGAAGCAGCCCGAGTGCGAGGACGGCAAGCACGATACGGGTCGCAACTCCTGTGCGTGGGGCGGGATCACGGTCTGGCATGGGTGTTCTCCTGCGGCTGGTGTGATGGCACTCTTGCCTGCCATCTGGTTAGCTCGTCATCGACGCGCTCGGCAAGACCCGGCGGCCGCGTTCGCTCGCCGCAGCTGTCGAACACTTCCCGAAGCCGACTACGGGTTAGAGCGGAGCGCTCGGCCCCGTTGCACCCCGTGTATACCGGCCGATAGCACCTTGCTGCGCGATGCCCTATATCTTGGCGGACTGACAAATCGCCTGCGGCCATGCATAGATGCTGGCAAGGACAGGCGGAAGGATTCGGGATTCGAAATGGCCGGGCGGGAGATGCTGACCAAAAACCAGCTCAACGTGCTGGAAAAGCTGGAGCGCGCGAGTGGGCCGCTCTCCGCCTACACGCTGCTCGACCAGCTGCGCGACCAGGGCTTCCGCGCGCCGCTGCAGGTCTATCGCGCGCTCGATACGCTGATGAAGGCAGGCTTCGTGCATCGGCTGGAGAGCCTCAACGCCTTCGTCGCCTGCGCGGAGCCTCACGACCACCACGGCCACCAGAGCCATGGCGTAACCGCCTTTGCGATCTGCGACAAATGCGGCCAGGTCACCGAGCTGAGCGACGAGGCGATGAGCAACCGGCTCGACCAATGGGTCGGCTCGACCGGCTTCGTGCCCAACCGCGCCGTCATCGAGTTCCGCGGCACTTGTGCCAAGTGCGCTTTGCTGGCGGCGTGAGGACGCGGCACCGTTTGCCGCCGGCGGTCTCGCCAAGCTGGATTACCCCTCATCCGTCTCGGCGCTACGCGCCGAGCCACCTTCTCCCACAAGGGGAGAAGGAAAAGCGCTACTTCTATGTCTCCGCTAATCTCTAACGTCGTCTCTGCTAGTCTCTGACGTCCGCGATTTGCGGCGAGCTAAATGCCAAGGCTCCCCTTCTCCCCTTGTGGGAGAAGGTGGCCGCGAAGCGGTCGGATGAGGGGTCCTCCAGCTTGACGCCGCCGTCGCCTCAGTGCGCCTCGTCCCAGTTGTGCGCAGCCCGCGCGTCGACATGCAGAGGTACGGCCATGTCCACGGCGGGCATGGCGGCATGCTCCATGACCTTCTTGATGACCGGCAGCGTCGGCTCGACCTCCTCGTCCGACACTTCGAAGATCAGCTCGTCATGGACCTGGAGCAGCATGCGTGCCGAGAGATTCTCCTTCTTCAGCGCATCCTCCATGCGGACCATGGCGCGGCGGATGATGTCGGCCGCCGAGCCCTGGATCGGAGCGTTGATGGAGGCGCGTTCGTTGAACGATCGGATCGAGGGATTGGAGGAGCGGATCTCCGGATAGTGGATGCGCCGGCCGAAGATGGTTTCCACATAGCCCTTGTCGCGCGCCATCTGCTTGCGGCTTTCCATATAGTCGCGGATGCCGGGGAAGCGCTCGAAATACTTCTTGATGTATTCGCCGGCCTCGGAGCGCTCGATGCCCAGCTGATTGGCGAGGCCGAAGGCCGATATGCCGTAGATGATGCCGAAATTGATTGCCTTGGCGCGCCGTCGCACCTCCGGCGGCATGCCCGGAACCGGCACGCCGAACATCTCGGAGGCGGTCATCGCATGAATGTCGATGCCGTCTGCGAAGGCCTGCCTGAGCTGCGGGATATCGGCAATGTGGGCGAGCACACGCAGCTCGATCTGGCTGTAGTCGGCCGACACGAGCTTATAGCCCTTATCGGCGACAAACGCCGTGCGGATGCGGCGTCCCTCGGCCGTGCGGATCGGGATGTTCTGCAGGTTCGGTTCCGAGGACGAGATGCGGCCGGTCGGCGTCGCCGCCAGCGCATAGTTCGTATGGAGCCGCTTCGTGTCGGGATTGATGTATTCCGGGAGGGCGTCCGTGTAGGTGGACTTGAGCTTCGTGAGCTGTCGCCAGTCGACAATCTTGCGCGGCAGTTCGTGGCCTTCCAGCGCAAGCTCTTCGAGGACCTGCGCGGTGGTGGACCACTGGCCGGACTTGGTCTTGGTGCCGCCCGGCAGGCCCATGCGCCCGAACAATATGTCGCCGAGCTGCTTGGGCGAACCGATTGTGAAGCGCTCGCCAGCGATCTGGTAGATTTCGTCCTCGAGCGCGGCCGCACGCTGTGCGAACTCGCCCGAAAGCCTGGAGAGCATCTGCCGGTCGATGGTGATGCCGCGCTCTTCCATGCGGGCGAGCACGGGCACGAGCGGTCGCTCGAGCCGCTCATAGACCGACACCACGCGCTTGCCGGGAAGCTGCGGCTTCAGCACCTGCCAGAGGCGGAGCGTGAGATCGGCGGCTTCGGTCGAGTAGACGGTGGCTCGCTCGATCTCGACGAAATCGAAGGTCACCAGCTTCTTGCCCGACCCGACGAGATCCTTGAAGGGAATGACGGCATGGCCGAGCCACTTCTCGGCGAGGCTTGGCAGGTCGTGCCCGCCCGCCGTACCGCCATCGACCACATAGGACATCAGCATCGTGTCCTCGAAGGGCTGAAGCTCGATGCCAAGGCGGCGCATCATCAGCCAATCATATTTGACGTTGTGACCCACCTTGATGACCGACGGGTCGGAAAGCAGCGGCTTCATGACGGCAAGCGCCATGTCGATTGCGATCTGGTTCGCCGTGAAGCCCTCTCCCAGGAGGTCGCCATTACCCGAACGGTGCCCGAGCGGAACATATGCCGCGCGACCGGGTCCGAGGGCGAGCGAGAATCCGACCAGCTCCGCCCGCATCGGATCGAGCGAGGTCGTCTCGGTGCGGAAGGCGATCAGGCCGCTTTCCTGCGCTTCCGCGATCCAGGCTTCGAGCGTCGGCAGGTCGCGAATGCAGGCATATTCCTTGTGGTCGATCTTCGCCGACGCGGCCTTCTGTATGCGCTCTCTGGCAAGCTCGCCGGGTGTGCCGAGAAACTGCGCCTGCGGACCCGAGGGCGCCGGCGCGGGCTGAACGGCTTGCTGAGCCGCGCCATCGCCTCCCGCTTGTCCTGCAAGCACTTTTCCTGCGCCGGCGGCTGGGAAGCCGACATCCGGCCCATGCATGTCCTCGGTGCTGACCTTCACCGCGGCCGGCTCGATTTCCGCAGCGTCGGTTCCGGTCGCTTCGGCAACGCGGCGAGTCAGCGACGTGAATTCCATCGCCTTCAGGAAGGCGATCAGCTTCGGCCCGTTCGGCGGCTCCAGCGCCAGCGCGTCCAGCCCGTCGGGCACCGACACGTCGTTCCTGAGCCGCACCAGGTCGCGCGAGATCAGCGCCTTGTCCGCATTGGCGATGATCGTCTCGCGGCGCTTCTCCTGTTTGATCTCGGAAGCGCGCTGAAGCAGCGTGTCGAGGTCGCCGTAGATTTCGAGGAGCTGCGCGGCCGTCTTCGGTCCGATGCCGGGGATACCCGGCACATTGTCGATCGAATCGCCGGTCATCGCCTGGAGGTCGATCATCTTCTCCGGCGGGACGCCCCACTTCTCTATCACCTCGGGAATGCCGATGCGGCGGTCCTTCATCGGGTCGTACATCAGGACCGTCGAACCGACGAGCTGCATCAGGTCCTTGTCGGACGAAACGATCGTCGTGTCGGCGCCGGCCTCGCAGGCAAGCCTCGCATAGGTCGCGATCAGGTCGTCAGCCTCGAAGCCCTCCATCTCGATGCATGGCAGGCCGAAGGCGCGCGTCGCCTCACGGATCAGGCCGAATTGCGGGATGAGATCGTCGGGCGGCGCGCTGCGGTTCGCCTTGTATTCGGCATAGAGCTCGCTGCGGAACGTCTTGGCCGAATAGTCGAAGATCACTGCAAAATGCGTGGGCGCAATGCCGACGTCGGTGTTGCGGGCATCCCGCATCAGCTTCCACACCATGTTGCAGAAGCCGAGCACCGCGCTTGTCGGAAGGCCGTCGGATTTTCGGTTGAGCGGCGGCAAGGCGTGATAAGCGCGGAAAATGTAGCCGGAGCCGTCGACGAGGAAGAGATGATCGCCCTTTTTCATGGGGGAAACGGGTAGCGCGGCAAAACCGGCCTGTCCATCGCCGAGACGGCAGGCTGTGAGCCTCTGGTGACAGGCTCCCCTGGGCGTTTGCCGGCCTGTTTGCGCTCACGTGTTTGTTACACACTTGTAACGTTCGTGCCCTTGAATTGCCCATTTCGGGAACCAAATCTAGGTCATCGACATTTAGTCGAGCCCGGCAATGGCCCGTCCCCCGCCAAACCCGGGCAAAAGATGCGGCAACCTCATCCCCCCTCTCCGGGTTGCCGCATATTTGAGTAGCGCCGCCGTGGTATCCCCCTCCGCCACGGCGGCTTTTTTTTGGCCGCCGCGAGCCGAATTCGGCTTTGGCCCAATCATGGGCGTCTTTCCGTTTCGGGGTCGGGCCTTTAGGGTGCCCCGATTCGAAAGGAAGGCTTCATGACTGCTCTTGCTCCGGTCCTCGCCAACATTGACGCCAATCTCGACAGCAGTCTGGAGCGGCTGTTCGGGCTGTTGAGGATAAGGTCGATCTCGACCGATCCGGCCTACGCGGCCGAATGCCGCAGCGCGGCCGAATGGCTGGCCGACGATCTTCGCTCGATAGGCTTCGAAGCCTCGGTGCGTGACACGCCCGGCCACCCGATGGTGGTCGCTCACCATGACGGCGAGGGCCCGCATGTGCTCTTTTACGGCCATTATGATGTGCAGCCCGTCGACCCGCTGGAACTCTGGAGCGACGATCCTTTCTCGCCGGCCGTCAAGGACGAGAAAGGCCATAAGGTCATCACCGGCCGCGGCGCGTCCGACGACAAGGGCCAGCTCATGACCTTCGTCGAAGCCTGCCGCGCCTACAAGGCTGTCCATGGGAGGCTGCCTTGCAAGGTCTCAATACTGTTCGAAGGCGAGGAAGAATCCGGTTCACCCTCGTTGCGGCCGTTCCTTCAGGCCAACGCCGAGGAATTGAAGGCCGATTTCGCGCTGATCTGCGACACCGACATGTGGGACGAGGCGACGCCCTCGATCAGCGTCGGTCTGCGAGGTCTTGTCGGCGACGAGGTGACGATCCACGCTGCCAACCGCGACCTGCATTCCGGCATGTATGGCGGTGCGGCGGCCAACCCGATCCGGGTGCTGGCAAAGATCCTCGCCGACATCCACGACGAGACCGGCCGCGTCACCATTCCCGGTTTCTATGAAGGTGTCGAGGAGACGCCATCGCAGATCAAGAAGTCCTGGGATTCACTTGGCGAGACTGCTGAGAGTTTCCTCGGCGAAGTCGGACTTTCGGTGCCCTCGGGCGAGAAGGGCCGCTCCGTGCTCGAGCTCATCTGGGCACGTCCGACCGCCGAGTTCAACGGCATCACCGGCGGCTATACCGGCAAGGGCTTCAAGACAGTGATCGCCGCCCAGGCGTCAGCAAAGGTGTCCTTCCGCCTGGTCCATAAGCAGAACCCCGACAAGATACGCGAGGCCTTCCGCGCCTTCGTGCGCGAGCGCCTTCCGGCCGATTGCAAGGCCGAGTTCGAGCCCCACGGCAGTTCGCCGGCCTTCCAGCTCTCATACGAATCGCCTTTCCTCAACAAGGCGAAGGACGCGTTATCCGACGAATGGCCGAAGCAGGCGGTGATGCTGGCGAGCGGCGGGTCCATCCCGATCGCCGGGGATTTCCAGAGGCTGCTCGGCATGGAGTCGCTGCTTGTCGGCTTTGCCCTTTCCGACGATCGTATCCATTCCCCCAATGAAAAGTACAATCTATCCTCGTTCCACAAGGGGCAGCGGTCGTGGGCGCGCATCCTCGACCGCATCGCGGCGCGCTAGTCAGAAGGTGGGGCGGTGACAACGAGATTTCACAAGGGCGATCTGCCAGATCTGTCGAATTACGCGGTCGAAGCGGTCGCCATCGACACCGAGACGCTGGGGCTCACCCCGCACCGTGACCGGCTGTGCGTCGTCCAGCTCTCGCCGGGCGACGGCACGGCCGACGTGGTCCAGATCGCGAAAGGGCAGCGCGAAGCGCCGAATCTCGTCGCTCTTCTGAGCTCAAGGAGCGTGACAAAAATATTCCACTACGCCCGGTTCGACATTGCGGTGCTCTATCACGCTTTCGGGGTGATGGCTGAGCCAGTCTTCTGCACCAAGATCGCCTCGCGGCTCACCCGTACCTACACCGATCGCCACGGCTTGAAGGACCTCACCGCCGAACTTCTTGGCGTCAACCTTTCCAAGGCCCAGCAATCATCCGACTGGGCAGCCGACACACTGTCGCCCGAGCAGGTCGAATATGCCGCCTCCGACGTACTCTACCTGCATCGGCTGCGCGAGGTGCTTACGACCCGGCTCGCCCGCGAGGACAGGACCGAGATCGCCGACGCCTGCTTCCGCTTCCTGCCGACCCGCGCCAAGCTCGACCTGCTCGGCTGGGAAGAGGACGACATCTTCGCGCACAGCTGATTAACGCCGGGAGCGGCGCTTGCCTGAATGACGCAATGATCTGCGGGCCTCTCAGGCCGCGTCCTTGCGCGACTTCTTCGACTCTCCCTGCCTGACCCTCTTCGATATATGCTCGCGTACGGCGCGGTCATGCGCCTCCGCTGCCTTCTCGCAGAGCCCGCGATATTGCTCGACCTCCTGTTCGGTGAGATGTTCGATCCCGATGAAGGCGTTCTTGGCCTCGGTGACGCGAATCAGCTCGTCGAGCTTTGCCTGGATCGCGGCACCGTCGCGGTTCTGCGTGTTCTGGATGAGGAACACCATCAGAAAAGTGACGATGGTGGTGCCGGTGTTGATGATCAGCTGCCAGGTATCGCTGTAGCCGAACAAGGGTCCGCTCAACGCCCAGGCGACGATCACGAGGCAGCAGGTTACGAAGGTGACAGGCTTGCCGCTGGCTCGGGCCACCCCGCTGGCTACCTTGGTGAAGAGCTTTTCCATTGCGATCCTCTACGGCCGACGCGAACCATCGTAGAACGATCGCCCGCAAAGGCGGTTCCGCAGCGGATATCACGCATGCGCGCCAGGGGAATCGCCGTCGCGTCGCAAGGGCAAGACAGTGTCGTTTCGCTTCCGAAACAAGCCATGATCTATGGGGGGTGCCAGCCGGCGGGGCGAGATTTCTCGAGGCATCGCGGCGTGGTCGGCTTAACTGCCCCTTAAATCGCCGCATTTACTGTCCAGCCCGAGTCCACACCACTGGGGGCGGACACGGGACGCAATGGCAAATCGCGGGCAGGGATCACGCATCGAGCCGACCTTCGACAGTCCGGCACGGGCAAGCGAGCCGTCGGGCTTAGCCGTCGGGGAGGAGGATCGCGTCGTGCCCTCCAGCCGTAAGACATCGGCCAGGAAGAAGAGCTCGAAGGCTCGTTCCGGAAAATCACGCCGCAAGGCGGGCCGCGGCATTCTCGGCGGTGTCAGCCGGCTGTTCTACTGGTGCTTCGTGCTGATGATCTGGGGCGGCATTGCTGCTGCCGGCCTTGTCGTCTACTACGGCGCCCGGATGCCGAGCGTGGCCGAGTGGGCGGTCCCCGACCGGCCGCCCAACATCAAGATCGTCTCGGTCGACGGCAAGCTGATCGCCAATCGAGGCATGACCGGCGGCGAAGCGGTCGGACTCAAAGAGATGTCGCCCTATATCCCCGAGGCCGTTGTCGCCATCGAGGATCGCCGCTTCTATTCCCATTTCGGCATCGATCCGATCGGGCTTGCGCGCGCAATGGCCAGCAACCTGGTCAGTGGTCACGTCTCGCAGGGCGGCTCGACTCTCACCCAGCAGCTCGCCAAGAATCTGTTCCTGAAGCCCGAGCGCACCATCGAGCGCAAGGTGCAGGAGGTGCTGCTGGCGCTCTGGCTAGAGCACAAGCATAGCAAGGCCCAGATCCTCGAAATGTACCTGAACCGAGTCTATTTCGGTTCGGGCGCCTATGGCGTCGAGGCCGCCTCGCGCCGCTATTTCGGCAAATCTGCAAAGGATGTGACGCTGCCGGAAGCTGCCTTGCTCGCTGGCCTGCTCAAGGCGCCTTCGAAGCTCTCGCCCGCGCGCGACCCGGCTGCCGCAACCGAACGCGCTCAACTCGTGCTCGCGGCAATGCGCAGCGAGGGCATGATCACCGCCAAGGAGCTCAAGGTGGCCATGAACGCGCCGGCGCCGCGTGCTGCCTCCTACTGGACGGGCTCCGAGAACTATGTCGCCGACAAGATCATGGAAGAGCTGCCCGGCCTGATCGGCGAGGTACGGGGCGACTTGATCGTCGACTCCACCGTCGATCTCGACCTGCAGAAGCTCGCTGAAAAGTCGATCCGCCGTCTGATCGACGACAACGGCAAGAAGCTGAATGTCTCGCAGGGCGCGCTGGTCTCGATCGACAATACGGGCGCCGTGCGCGCCATGGTCGGCGGCTACGACTACGCCAACAGCCAGTTCGATCGCGCCTCCGAGGCCAAGCGCCAGCCCGGCTCGGCCTTCAAGCCCTTCGTCTATCTCGCGGCGCTGGAGGCTGGCCGCACGCCGGACTCCATCCGCAACGACGCGCCGGTGAAGATCGGCAAATGGACGCCCGACAATTATCATGGGAAATATTATGGCCGCGTCACGCTGGCCACGGCGCTGGCGAAATCGCTGAATTCGATCGCAGCACAGCTCGTCATGGAGGTCGGACCGGAGACCGTCATCGAGACGGCGCACCGCATGGGCGTCGAATCCGACCTGCAGGCCAACACCTCCATCGCGCTCGGCACGTCGGAGGTGACGCCGCTGGAACTGACCGCGGCATACGTGCCCTTCGCCAATGGCGGCTACAAGCCCGAAATTCATTTCATCAAGCGCATCACCACCACCTCCGGCGAGGTGCTCTACGAGAACAGTCACAACAACATTCCCCGCGTCGTGCGGCCCGAGATCATCGGTATGATGAATGCCATGATGCGCCAGACGCTCGAGGACGGCACCGCGACGAAGGCGGCCTTCAACTGGCCGGCCGCCGGCAAGACCGGCACCAGTCAGAAATCGCGCGACGCCTGGTTCGTGGGCTATACGGCGAACCTCACCACAGGCGTCTGGTTCGGCAATGACGACGGCTCGCCGATGAAGAAAAACGTCACCGGCGGCGCGATGCCGGCTCTTGCCTGGCACGAATTCATGGTCGCCGCCCACAAGGGCGTGCCGGTCGCGCAGCTGCCCGGCGGCTGGACCAGCACAACCGGCGGCGTCGTGCCGCCCGACCCGCTTACCGGCGTCGGCGAGGATGACCCGGTCGCTTCGCTTCCCGACCCGCCGGCCGATGTCGGAATTTCCGATCATGTCCAGCCGGTCCGCAGTGTCGCGCCGGCGCCCGTCACGGACGAGACGGCTTCGATCGACCGCCCGGTCCCGCCGGCCGATGTCGGCGGGCCGCGTAAAACGCGCAAGGGCTCGATCCTCGACGTGATCTTCGGGAACGAGCGCTAGGGAAGTGCCGGGGACAGTTTACTTTCTTCCGCCTGCGCAAACCTTGACGCCTCAAAGCCCGGCGCGAGCGGAAAAAGGTAAACTGTCCCCATCGCCCACCCTTGCAACTCAACCGGCCGGCGCCGGCTCGAGCGATTTCTCGGAAGCGGTCACGTTTGACACGATCGCCAAGGCGATCTCACGCTCGCCCATGATGACGCTGTCGGCTCCGAGCCCATCGAGGTGCTCGACCTCGGCGTCGGAATGGGCGCGGGCGATGACCATGATTTCCGGATTTGCGGACTTGGCGCGCAGGATAATCTGTCCCGCCTCGAACGCGTTGGGGATTGCCAGGATGAGGCGCTTCGCGCCCTCCGGATTGGCTGCAGCAAACACTTCGGCCCGTGCCGCGTTGCCCACCACGGCCTCGATGCCATCGTTGCGCAGCCGGGCGAGCGCCTTGTCACCGTCTTCGACCACCACAATGGGAAGTCCTGCCTGCTTCAGCAATTGGCCGACCAGGCTGCCGACGCGGCCGTAGCCGATCATGATCGTATGCTCGGAAAGCGCCGTCCGGGGTGGTGGACCGTCGGTTGCCATTGCCTCCTCAGGGGCCGCCGCAGCCGGCCGCTTGGCCGGTTCGGCAACCGACTGCGCCTCCTTCTGCTTGCGTTTTTCGATGAAGGGCTTCGCGCGCTCGACCGCCGCAAAGACCAGAGGGTTGAGCAAGATCGACAGGATCGCGCCGGCAAGGATCAGGTCACGTCCCTCCTCGGGCAGAAGCCCAAGACCGACGCCGATTTCGGCAAGGATGAAGGAGAACTCGCCGATCTGCGCAAGGCTAGCCGAGATGACCAGGGCGGTGCCCACCGGGTGGCGGAAGGCGGTGACGATCAGGAAGGCGGCGATCGACTTGCCGAATACGATGATGGCCAGCGTTGCCAGGATCGGCCAGGCGTTTCCCGCGATGCTCGTCGGGTCGAACAGCATGCCCACCGACACGAAGAACAGAACGGAGAAGGCGTCGCGAAAAGGGAGCGATTCCTCTGCTGCCTGATGACTCAACGGCGATTCGCTCATGATCATGCCGGCGAAGAAGGCGCCGAGTGCCAGGGACACGCCGAACAGCTTTGCCGCACCGAAGGCGACACCGAGCGCCAACGCCAGGACTGCCAAACGGAAGAGCTCGCGCGAGCCTGTGTGTGCCACGTAGTGCAATATCCAGGGAATGACTCGCCGCCCGACTACCAGCATGACGATCACGAACGCGCCTACCTTGGCCAGCGTCGCGCCGAGTACGCCCCAGATACCAAGGTTGGCCGGCGCGGCGAAAACATCGGGAGGCGCTGCCGTGCCGTTGCCGCCCAGCACCCCTGCCAATGCGGGCAGGAGCACCAGCGTCAGCACCATGGCGAGATCCTCTACGATCAGCCAACCGACGGCGATGCGACCGCGCTCCGTGTCGATCAGCCGTCGCTCCTGCAAGGCCCGCAGGAGTACGACCGTGCTCGCCACCGACAGCGCGAGGCCGAAGACCAAGCCGCCGCCCAAGGTCCAGCCGAGTAGTGACGCCAGCCCGAGGCCAAGCACCGTGGCGAATGCTATCTGCACGACCGCGCCCGGCACGGCGATCGCCTTCACCGACAGCAGGTCCCTGAGCGAGAAATGCAGGCCGACCCCGAACATCAGCAGGATCACGCCGATCTCGGCAAGTTCCTGTGCAAGGCGCGGGTCGGCAACGAAGCCGGGAGTATGCGGTCCGACCAGGACGCCGGCGAGCAGGTATCCGGCGAGCGGCGGTATCCTGAAGCGGTTGGCGAGCGCCCCGAAGATGAAGGCCAGGCCCAGGCCGGCTACGATTGTCGCGATGAGGGGCGTTTCATGGGCCATGGGCGCCTTTCCAAGTGAGTTGGTGAGTGCGTCCGGCCAGAAACCTCCCGCTCCGGCAATATGTTTGTCGCAACGGCTCAGTGCAACCCCGACGTGCCGCGAAGGCGCGTGAGCGAGCCGGATTTTCCTTCACGGCGCGAAATCTGGGAAGAAGCTTGCTTCCGCTCCGCGACGCCGCCGAAACCGATATTTCGCGCCGCTTGGTGGTGGATGGGCGGCAGCTCCGAGCATAACTCTACAAAATCACTAGACTAATCAGCCGGTTCCGGGAGTTGGAGAAACCCTCCCGCTTGAAAAATCACCCTGAGGTTGCGCCGAAACACGATTCCACAGCAGGAGAATATTTTTCTCCCGACAGCAAAGCGCCCGAAAAACGGATCGCATCGCCGAAACGGAAGCGCGAGTGCATTTCTTCATTGTGCGACGCACAACAGGTAGAAAAAAGCTGGACGCCGGAGACTGTCATTTGCCGCAGCAGCCAGCCAAGCTCAACGCCTTTCCCGTTTTCGTGCGGGTCGAAGGCCGCACTGTCGTCGTCGTCGGCGGCGGCGAGGAAGCGCTTGCCAAGGCGCGCCTGGTCGGCCAGTCCAGCGCCTTGGTCAAGGTTGTGGCCCTCGATCTGGAGCCAGAGCTTGCCGACTGGATCGCTGGACACGGCGCAATCCATATCGAGGCGGATTATCGTGCCGCCTTCCTGGCGGACGCCGTGATGGTATTCGCTGCAACCGGCAGCGAGGCGCTCGACCGCCGCGTGTGCGATGACGCACGCGCCAAGGGTATTCCGGTCAATGCCGTCGACCGGGCGGAGCTCTGCGATTTCTATACGCCTGCGATCGTCAACCGCGCGCCGGTCTGCGTCGCGATCGGCACGGAAGGGGCTGCCCCGGTGCTCGCCCAGGCGATCAGGGCGAAGATAGACCAGCTCCTTTCGCCGTCGCTTGGTGCGCTCGCCTCGCTTGCCGCCTCGCTGCGCGAGACGGCGGAGCGACTGTTGCCGAAGCGGTTGCGCCGCCAGTTCTGGCAGGATTTCTTCGGTGGCGCTCCGGCACGCGAGATGGAAGTCGGCCATGCCGACGAGGCACTTGCGGCTGCTGGTGAACTCCTGAAAAGGCGCCGCGCCCGCCAGGGCCACGTCGCGCTTGTCGGCGCCGGCCCCGGTGCCGAGGATCTCATCACGCTTCGCGCCCAGCGCCATTTGATGGAAGCCGACGTGATCGTACATGATGCGCTGGTGCCGGAAGCCGTGATTGCGCTTGGCCGCCGCGACGCCGAACGGCTCGCGGTCGGCAAGCGCAAGGGCTGCCACACCAAGAGCCAGCCCGAAATCAACGCCCTGCTCGTCTCGCTTGCCCGCGAGGGTCGGCGCGTTGTGCGCCTGAAATCGGGAGACCCGCTCGTCTTCGGTCGCGCAGGCGAGGAGATGCAGGCGCTTCGCGACGCCGGAATCTCCTACGAGGTCGTGCCGGGGGTCACTGCCGCCTTCGCCGCAGCGGCCGATCTCGAGCTGCCGCTGACCCTGCGCGGCGTGGCTTCTTCCATGGTCTTTACCACCGGCCACGATCTGCGCGGCGAGACCCTGCCCGACTGGGCACGGCTTGCAATCGACGGCGCCACCGTTGCCGTCTACATGGGCCGCTCCATTGCGGCCGAAGTTGCCGCCCGGCTGATCGAGGCGGGGCTCTCGCCGGATACGGCGGTCGCCGTCGTCGAGAATGCGAGCCGCGCCGACAAGCGCCTCTTCCACGGCACGCTCAACGACCTGCCCTCGCTCGAGCAGCGTGCCGACCTGACCGGCCCGGTCATGACGATCATCGGCGACGCCGTGGCCGGTGCGAATTTTGCCAAATCTGAGCCGCTTGCTTCGCATGTGGCCGCGCTCGCCGAAGCGCAGGGAGCAAGCGCATGAAGGTACTGACCGGCAACCGGCTGACCGATGGCGAGGCCGTCTGGTATTCCAGGGATGGCCGCTGGCTGGAGACGCTGGCCGGCGCCGAGGTTGCTGAGGACAAGCCCGCCGAAGAGAGGCTCGAGGCGATCGGAAAGGCGGCCTTCGCGAACAACATCGTGCTCGATGTCGAAATGATCGACGTCGATCTCATTGACGGCGAGATCGTCCCCTTGCGGCTGCGTGAACGGATACGTGCCGCCGGCCCTACGATCCGCCGCGACCTCGGCAAGCAATCGCGGACCGGCGCAGGCCACTGAAGCCGAAAGGACGAGCCGGGAACCGGCAGAAAAGAAAAGATCATGTACCGCTACGATGAGTTCGACCACGAGTTTGTGAAGGCCCGCGTCGCCGAGTTCAGCGACCAGGTGAACCGCCGTCTTGCCGGCGAGATTACCGAGGACCAGTTCCGGCCGCTGCGCCTGATGAACGGCGTCTACCTGCAGCTCCACGCTTACATGCTGCGCATCGCCATACCCTATGGCACGCTGAACCCGCGCCAGCTCAGGATGCTCGCCCATATCGCGCGCAAGTACGACAAGGGCTATGGCCATTTCACCACGCGCCAGAATCTGCAGTTCCACTGGCCGGCGCTCTCCGATATCCCAGCGATCCTGGCGGAACTGGCGAGCGTCGAGATGCATGCGATCCAGACCAGCGGCAACTGCATCCGCAACGTGACGGCCGACCATTTCGCCGGCGCTGCCGCGGACGAAATTGCCGACCCGCGCCCCTATGCCGAGATTCTCAGGCAGTGGTCGTCGATCCACCCCGAGTTTTCTTATCTGCCGCGCAAGTTCAAGATCGCAGTCACCGGCGCGGAGCGCGACCGCGCCGCGATCCAGACCCATGACATCGGCCTGCATCTGAAGAAGAACGAGCGAGGCGAGCTGGGCTTTGCCGTCTATGTCGGCGGCGGGCAGGGCCGCACGCCGATGGTTGCCAGGAAGATCAGGGACTTCCTGCCGCAGGAGGACCTGCTCTCCTATGTGACGGCGATCATGCGCGTCTACAATCTCTACGGGCGCCGCGACAACAAGTACAAGGCGCGCATCAAGATCCTCGTGCACGAGACCGGCACGGAGGAGTTCAGCCGCCAGGTCGAAGCCGAATGGGCGGAACTTAGGGATACCGAGCTGAGGCTGCCCGAGGCAGACATCGAGGCGATCGAAGCCTATTTCGCCCCGCCGGCGCTTGCCGCCCGTCCTGAAGGCGACGAGGCTGTGCGTCTTGCCCGCCTCGATTCCAAGAGCTTCGGCGATTGGGTGGATCAGAACGTCTTCACCCATCGCCATCCCGATTATGCTGCCGTCACCATCTCGCTCAAGGGTATCGGCGAGACGCCCGGCGACTGCTCGGACAGTCAGATGGAGGCGATCGCCGATATCGCGGAGAAATATGCCTTCAGCGAGATCCGCGTCAGCCACGAGCAGAACCTGATCCTGCCGCATGTCGCGCGTGCGGACCTGAAGTCCGTCTATGACGCGCTCGTCGAGATCGGGCTCGCCACGCCGAACTCGAATCTCATCACCGACATCATTGCCTGTCCCGGGCTCGACTATTGCGCGCTCGCCAATGCCCGCTCGATCCCGGTGGCACAGGACATCTCGAAGCGCTTTGCGTCTCTCGAACGCCAGCGCGACATCGGCGAATTGAAGATCAAGATCTCCGGCTGCATCAACGCCTGCGGCCATCACCATGTCGGCCACATCGGCATACTCGGAGTCGAGAAGAAGGGTGCCGAGCTCTACCAGGTGACGCTCGGCGGCTCGGGCGACGAGCACACTTCGATCGGCGACATCATCGGCCGCGGCTTCGGCCCGGATGAGATCACCGACGCCGTCGAGAAGATCGTCGACACGTATTTGGACTTGAGGCTCGACCGCGACGAGAAGTTCCTCGACGCCTATCGCCGCGTCGGCCCGGCCCCGTTCAAGGAAGCCCTCTATGGTGCCGAATCCAAGGCTGCTTGAGGAGGGCGCGGAACACGCCGCGAGGGCCGAAGACCTCGAGGCGCGTTACGGGCTGCTCGATCCGCAGGCCGTGATCGCGCGCGCCGTCGAGGAGGACTTCCCCGGCGGCATCGCCGCGGTTTCGTCCTTCGGTGCGGACTCGGCGGTGCTTCTCCACATGATCGCCGAAGTCGACCGATCGCTGCCGATCCTGTTCCTCGATACCGGCAAGCATTTTGGCGAAACGCTGGAATATCGTGACGCGCTGGCTGCCGATCTCGGGTTGACCGACATACGCGTCATTCACCCGCTCCAGGAAAATCTCGACCGCCTCGACCCCGCCGGCAACCTCCATAAGACCGATACGAATGCCTGTTGCGGCATTCGCAAGGTCGAGCCGATGGCGCGCTCGGTCGAGCCGTTCGGTGCCTGGCTCACGGGGCGCAAGCGCTTCCAGGCTGCCACGCGGGCCGCCCTTCCGGTGTTCGAGGCTATTGGCCCGCGCATCCGCATCAATCCGCTGGCGCGCTGGACGACCTCCGACCTTGCCGGCTACATGCGCAAGCATGACCTGCGCGAGAACCCGCTCGTCGCCTATGGCTATCTGTCGATCGGCTGCTTTCCGTGCACGCAGCCGGTGAAGCCCGGCGAGGATGCGCGCAGCGGACGTTGGGCTGGACAGGCCAAGACCGAATGCGGCATTCATCTGCCGGAGCTGGAGCGCTCGCTGTCAGCCGCATCGCACTAATGCAGGATGAAATGTACCAGACTCATTTATCCTGCTTAGCTTCTTGTTTTCAGCATGATCTTATCAGAAAAGTCTGCAACTTTTCGGGATCATGCTCCAGGATATAAGATTACCCATGACCGAACCTGTCGCGCTCGCAGCGCCGCGCCTGTGGACGCCCGAAGGCTTCCGAGAGGACGAATGGACCCATGCCGAAAGCGCCGACGCGCTTGCCGGCAACGGCCGCTTCATCCTGCCGCTTTCGGCCGTGCTGGGGCTGGAGCCCGAGCTGCGCAAATCCGCGAGCGAGCGGCTTGGCGTGCTCCTGCAACCGGGTGACAAGCTCGACGCGATCCTTCCGCTGCTTCCCGATCTGTCGCTGGTCGCGCTTGCCTTCCCGGCCTTCAATGACGGCCGCAGCTTCTCCAAAGCGGAACTCCTGCGCAGCCGCCATCATTTCGAGGGCACGATCCGTGCTACGGGCCAGGTGCTCATCGACCAGCTGCCGCATATGCTCAGGCTCGGCTTCAATGAGTTCGAGGTGTCGCACCCCGTCCTGATCAGGCGCCTCGAACAGGGCAAGGTCGGCGGCATTCCGCTTTACTACCAGCCCACGGCCGCCAAGCCGTCCAACAAGGGCGAGAAATATTCCTGGCGGCGTACGCGGGGCGTTTAGAAATAGGAGCGAGAATCCCCTCAAGCTGGGCGAGATCGATTGCGCCGGGCGCTCTTGCGCTCGGCCCGATCGATGTCCTCGAGCAGGGAATCGAAGCTCGGCGGGAGTTTCGGATCGATCCGAAACACCGGCAACTGGCGCAGATGACGGCGATTTGAATCGGTGCCGATCAGGCGTCGGAAGCCGCTTTCCATCGCCTCGTTTCCTTCTTTGTGACGCTTTGGCATAGGGTGTTGCATTTCAGCAGGCAAACTCACCACCCGTCTGGATGGTTCCTGCTTTGTAGCGATGCAGCAAGCGCGAGCTGAGAACACGGTAAAATTTGAATTAATTTGGAATTTCCTGTCCGCGCTCCTCGTGCCATATAACCGCGGCCTCCCGGTTGCGTGCAGCTTGCGCGCGAGCCGGTTCGATTTTCGATGCGCGCACAGGCTGCGCGGAACCTCACAACAACGGCGCCGCTCCCGGCGCCTCCACGGGTGGAAAGCCGAATGAGCAACAGAACGAACCTGCCTTCCGATGGTGTTTTCCTGGGGCGCGCGCGCTCGCCGTCGAAGCCCTATCCGCTGGTCGTAGCCGTGCGCGGCGGGGAGGTGGTGGACATCACCTCGAAGGCAGCGCCGACCGTGCGCGACATCTGCGAGCTGGACGACCCTGCAGGCTTCGTTGCCGCGGCCAAGGGGGCGGCGATCGGCACGCTCGACGAAATCGCGGCCAACAGCCTTCAGGCAAGCCGCAGCGAGGCAAAGCCGTTCCTGCTCTCGCCGGTCGACCTGCAGGCCGTGAAGGCGTCCGGCGTCACCTTCGTGGTGAGCCTGCTCGAGCGCGTCATCGAGGAGCAGGCGCGCGGCGCGCCGGAAAAGGCGGAGGCGATCCGCGTCGACATCGCCTCCCTGATCGGCCACGACCTCTCCAAGCTGAAACCCGGTTCGCCGGAGGCTCTCGAGATCAAGACGAAGCTGATCGCGCGCGGGGTATGGTCGCAATATCTGGAGGTGGGCATCGGGCCGGACGCCGAGATCTTCACCAAGTGCCAGCCCCTGGCTTCGGTCGGCTTCGGCGCCGATGTCGGGTTGCATCCGGTCTCCAACTGGAACAATCCGGAACCGGAACTCGCCGTCATCGCTTCCAGCAAGGGCAGGATCGTCGGCGCCGCACTCGGCAACGACGTGAACCTGCGCGATGTGGAAGGCCGCTCGGCGCTGCTTCTCGGCAAGGCGAAGGACAATAACGCCTCCGCCTCCCTCGGGCCGTTCATCCGGCTCTTCGACGGCACCTTCTCGCTCGCCGACGTGAAGAGCGCCAAGGTCTCGCTCAAGGTCGAGGGCGAAGACGGCTTCTCGCTGGAAGGATCGAGCTCGATGGCCGAGATCAGCCGTTCGCCCGAAGAGCTCGTTGCCGCCATGATGGGAACCCATCATCAGTATCCCGATGGCGCGGCGCTCTATCTCGGCACGATGTTCGTGCCGTCCAAGGACCGCGGCGAGAAGGGCAAGGGCTTCACTCACAAGGTCGGCGACATAGTTACCATCTCGACCGAGAAGCTTGGGGCCCTGGTCAACCGGGTGCGGCTCTCGCCCGACTGCCCGCACTGGACTTACGGCGCAAGCCACCTCATGAGAGACCTTGCCGGCGCCAACCTCATCTGACTTTGAACTCATTTGACGTGAAGTGGATAGATCGATGACCGAACTGCACCGCAACCTGATCGGCGGCGAGTGGGTAGACGGCGAGGCCGTTCCCAACATCAACCCGTCGGACACAAACGACGTGGTCGGGAACTATGCGCGAGCGACGAAGGCCGACACGGAAGCCGCGATCGCGGCAGCCAAGGCCGCCTTCCCAGCCTGGTCGCGGTCGGGGCCGCTGGAGCGGCACGCGGTGCTGCGCAAGGCCGCCGACGAGATCACCGCGCGCAAGGAGGAACTCGGCCGGCTGCTCTCGCGTGAGGAAGGCAAGACGCTCGCCGAAGGCATAGGCGAGACGGTCCGCGCCGCGCAGATTTTCGACTTCTTTGCGGGCGAAGCATTGCGGCTCACCGGCGAGACCGTGCCGTCCGTCAGGCCCGGCATCGGCGTCGAGATGACGCGCGAGGCGATGGGCGTCGTCGGCATCATCACGCCGTGGAACTTCCCGATCGCCATCCCCGCCTGGAAGCTCGCGCCGGCGCTCTGCTACGGCAACACCGTTGTCTTCAAGCCGGCCGACCTGGTGCCCGGCTGCTCCTGGGCGATCGTCGACATACTGCACCGCGCCGGCTTGCCCAAAGGCGTTCTGAACCTCGTCATGGGCAAGGGCTCCGTCGTCGGCCAGACGATCCTCGACAGTCCCGATGTCAACGCCATCACCTTCACCGGATCGGTCGCCACCGGCAAGCGCGTCGCGGCCGCAAGCGTCGAACACATGCGCAAGTTCCAGCTCGAGATGGGCGGCAAGAACCCGATGGTCGTGCTCGACGATGCCGACCTCGGCATCGCGGTCGATTGCGCGGTGAACGGCGCCTTCTTCTCCACCGGCCAGCGCTGCACGGCCTCCTCACGGCTGATCGTCACCCAAGGCATTCACGACAAGTTCGTCTCCGCCGTCACCGACAAGCTGAAGAGCCTCGTCGTCGACAATGCGCTGAAGGCCGGCACCCATATCGGCCCTGTCGTCGACCAGAGCCAGCTCGACCAGGACGAGAAGTATCTGGCGATCGGCCGCGACGAAGGCGCCAAGCTGGTCTTCGGCGGCGAGCGGCTGAACCGCGAAACGCCGGGCTTCTACCTGCAGCCGGCGCTGTTCACGGAGACGACCAACGACATGCGCATCTCCCGCGAGGAGATCTTCGGGCCGGTCGCCAACGTGATCCGCGTGAAGGACTATGAAGAGGCACTCCACATCGCCAACGACACGCCTTTCGGTCTCTCTTCCGGCATCTGCACGACGAGCCTGAAATATGCCACGCACTTCAAGCGCAACGCCGAAGCGGGCATGGTCATGGTCAACTTGCCGACGGCCGGCGTCGACTTCCACGTGCCGTTCGGCGGCCGCAAGGGCTCGAGCTACGGCCCGCGCGAGCAGGGCCGCTACGCCGCCGAGTTCTACACGCAGGTGAAGACAGCTTATACGCTGCCGTAGAGCCTTCTGTTTTTAAGTTGGCGCTGCCCCTCACCCTTACCCTCTCCCCGTGAAAAAACGGGGAGAGGGGATTCTGAGACGTTGCCGACCCCCTCTCCCCGTCCTTACTGGGAAGGGTAAGGGTGAGGGGCAGCGCTGGCGCTAGGCGAGTAGCTCTAATCCCACACCCAGTTTCCCCTGGTGGGAACCAACCCACCACCAACCCCGTCTCAATCTCGCCGATTCTATCGGCGAGTAGAGGCGATGAACATTCGCAACCGCAGGTTAGCCAAACCCATCTGCCTGCTTCTCGCGGGGGCGCTTCTTGCCGCCACTGCGCCCGTCCTGCCACGCGGCTGGGAGGCGGCGTCGCTCGCGGCCGGGCCTCGCGACGCTTCCGCTGTCGCATCCTATCGCCTCGACCGGCTCGCGCCGGATGATTACCGCGCCGCGGTCGAGAAGGCGCTTGCCGGCAACGATGCCGATCTCGCCGACAGCCTGCGCGCGCTCGCCAGCCAGCGTTCAGTGACGCTTCCCGCCGCGCTCACCGATAAGGTCGATGCCGCCGTCGCTGCCGAGCGGGCGCGCATGCCTGGAGAGGCCTGGGAAGGTTTCCTTCACGGCAAGGCGGAGAGCGAACCGGCACTGGCGGGCGCGCTCGCGGCCGACCTCACCGGCTTCGGCGACATGCGCGACCTCTACAACGAAGCCGGCAAATACATGGCCGGAGATGCGATCGACACCACCACCGTGGCGCTTGCCGCTGTCGGCCTGACGCTGACCGCCGCCACCGTCATCTCGCTCGGCGCGACGGTGCCCGAAAAGGCCGGCGTGAGCGCGGTCAAAATCGTCAGTCGCATGGGCCGGCTGTCGCGGCCGTTGCGGCGCGAGGTGGCCGCACTTGCCGGTGATGCGGTCGACGCCGGCGCGTTGCGGAGCCTCGGCCGATCCGTGGGCGCATTCGATCTGGCTGCGATCCGCACGGCCGCGCGCCGCATCCTGAGGCCAGCGCCGGCCGCAAAGCTGAGACAGCTCGGCACAGATGTCGCGACGCTTGGGCAGAATGCCGGCTACCGCGGCACCCTGGAGGTGCTGGCGAAGGCCGAGGATGCGACCGCCGTCAGCCGCATGGCGCGGCTCTCCAGGACTTTCGGCCGCGCCACCCGCGGGGTTCTCTTCATGCTGGGCGATGCGTCGCTCACGCTGGCAGGCCTTGCGCTCGCGGTGTTCTCCTGGACCACCGGCGCGATCTTCTGGATTTTCGCCGCTGTCGTCATCGGGGTGCGCGTTTCAGTGTGGGGACTGCGGCTCGGGTTTCGAACGCTCTGGTGGGTTTTGAGGAAGGCGAGGGCGGTTGCCAGGATTTCAGACGTCCCAGTGCCGGCTTGACGGCCTTTCCACATTGAGGAAGGCGGCACAAACGCGACGCTCGGCCGCCATATCCCGTTTCCAGGGAACCGCAGCACGCCCGATTCGTTTTACCTATTGCTAAACTAGCGCGGACGTGTGTGATGTCAGGGTTTCTCAACATCACGGAGCCGCGACACGCAGCGCTCCTGATGACGGTATTGAACGCTTACTGCCAGGCGCACGGCATAGCCCGCGAGTGCCCGGAGCGCGTCGAGATTGCCCGCAAGCTGGTCAACTTGTTCGAGGGTGGCGCTCGCACTCCGCAAGCGCTCCGGCAGGGCCTTGCAGTGAGCTGCGAGCCGCGCGGCGCTGCATTGGCAGCCGAACGCTCGTCAGGTCTGCGATCGAGGCGTTAGCCGCCTCGACGGGCTCAGGGATTCGGATTGGACTGGTGCTGCGAGAGAGGATTGAACTCTCGACCTCTCCCTTACCAAGGGAGTGCTCTACCACTGAGCTACCGCAGCATCTCCAGAGACGCGGCGCTAATGCCACATCGGTCCCGGCGTTGCAAGTTGGGAATAATCACCTCAAAGCGCGTCCAGGAAAAGTGGTCGCTGGTTTTCCGTCCGGACGCGCGACCAATACTCAAAGCGCGTCCAGGAAAAGTGGTCGCCGGTTTTCCGTCCGGACGCGCGACCAATACTCAAAGCGCGTCCAGGAAAAGTGGTCGCCGGTTTTCCGTCCGGACGCGCGACCAATATATGAATCGCCATTGCCTAGCCACAAAGTGATACTCATATCCAGGCGCCGAGCGGTTCGCCCGGCACGGAAGGGGACATGAGGGACAAATCGGATACCGGTCAGAAGGCAGACCGCAAGGCGCGGCTTGCCGAACAGCTCCGCGCCAATCTCCAGAAGCGCAAGGTCCAGGCGCGGGCGCGACGCGATGGTGCCGCCGACAGTCGGCCGGAAGGCATTCCGGCTGTGCGTAAAGCTCCCAAGTGATTCCTCATCCCGAGTCTGTCGAAGGGATGCTTGTCGAAGGGCAGCCTGCCACAAGGTTAGCATTTCTTGAACGCCGTTCGCCTATCGTCTAGACGGGCGCGCAAAAATCAAAGCCATTTCCAGACCGGCTTGCCCGGAGAAAAGCAAAAATATGGATCGAATCAGAATAGTTGGGGGCAATAAACTTTCCGGATCGATACCGATCTCGGGGGCGAAGAACGCGGCACTGCCGTTGATGATCGCCTCGATGCTTACCGACGAGACGCTGACGCTGGAGAACGTGCCGCATCTTGCCGATGTCGAGCAGCTGATCCGCATCCTCGGCAATCACGGCGTCGACTATTCGGTGAACGGCCGCCGCGAAAACCAGCTTGGCCCTTATGCACGCACCATCAATTTCACCGCTAAGAACATCGTCAATACGACCGCGCCCTATGAGCTGGTCTCCAAGATGCGCGCCAGCTTCTGGGTGATCGGCCCGCTGCTCGCTCGCATGGGGGAGGCTCGCGTCTCGCTGCCGGGTGGCTGCGCGATCGGCACCAGGCCGGTCGATCTGTTCATCGACGGCCTGCAGCAGCTCGGCGCCGGCATCGATGTCGAGAGCGGCTACGTGCTGGCCAGGACGAAGGACAGGCTGATCGGAAATCGCTACGTCTTTCCAAAAGTTTCCGTTGGCGCCACCCATGTGCTGATGATGGCGGCCTCGCTCGCCCGCGGCGAGACGGTGCTTGAGAACGCCGCGCGCGAGCCGGAGATCGCGGACCTTGCCACCTGCCTCAATGCCATGGGCGCAAGGATCGAGGGCGCCGGCACCAGGACGATCACGATCGACGGTGTCGACCGGCTGCACGGCGCGGTGCATTCGGTGATCCCGGATCGCATCGAGACCGGCACCTATGCCATGGCCGTCGCGATGGCTGGAGGCGACGTGGTCCTCGAAGGCGCGCGCGCGGAGTTCCTAGAGGCGGCGCTCGATGTCATCCGCCAGACGGGCGCCGAGGTTCAGCCGCTCAATTCCGGCATCCGTATCACCCGCAACGGCGCGGGCATCGCCCCTGTCGATGTCGTGACCGAGCCTTTTCCCGGCTTTCCGACCGATCTGCAGGCGCAGTTCATGGGCCTGATGACCATGGCCAAGGGCCGTTCGAAGATCACCGAGACGATCTTCGAGAACCGCTTCATGCATGTACAGGAACTGGCCCGGCTGGGTGCCCATATCAGCCTCTCCGGCCAGACGGCGATCGTGGACGGCGTCAAGAAGCTCAAGGGCGCGCCTGTCATGGCGACCGATCTGCGCGCCTCTGTGTCGCTCGTCATCGCCGGCCTTGCTGCGGAAGGCGAGACGACGGTCAACCGCGTCTACCACCTCGACCGCGGTTTCGAGCGGCTCGAGGAGAAGCTCTCCGGCTGCGGCGCGGTGATCGAGCGGATTTCGGGGTAATTGCTGCCGGCGGCAGGAATTGGCCTTGCCCTTTTCTGCTTCCACAGCGCCGCACCTCATCGCCCTCCTGAGCTTGTCGAAGGACAGCACTTCACCCGTTTCCTCGACAAGCTCGGAACGGGGAGAAGAACGCCGGCCGTGAGGAAGGCGCCTGTTCTGCAACGTTGGGCGTTGGCGAAATCAAAGCGGCAGTCGTGCCTCTCCCCGTTTACGGGGAGAGGATGGCGGCAGCCAGGTGAGGGGCAGCACTGACGTATGAAGTTGAGCACCAAGCGTATCGGCTGGGCTGATTCGCAAACCACCCCCGCCTTCCAGTTGCACCTTCCGCCGCGACCGCATAACAGAAGCCGGAACGCAACCGACAGGCGTCGCACCCAAAATGACCATGCTCAAGCTCCAGGCGCTTGACCAAGATGACCTCGCAGTCATCTCCGCCCATGTCCAGGACGCGGTGATGAAGGTCGAGGGTCTCGACTACTCCTTGCCGACGAAGCGCTTCGTCCTCACCATGAACCGCTTCGCCTGGGAGGCGGCATCCGGCAGGCTGCTCAGGAACAACGACGAGCGCCACCAGAGCGTGCTGAGCTTCGCCCGCGTGCTCTCGGCGAAGGCGCACGGCATCGATCCGAAGAAGAAGGACGTCGTGCTTTCGCTGCTTGCCATCCGCTTCACGCCCGCGGAGCCCCCTGCGGGCACAATCGAGCTGGTCTTTTCCGGCGAGGGCGCGATCCGTCTCGAGGTCGAATGCATCGAGGCGAGCCTTGTCGACACTGGCGGGGCGTGGCGCGCCTCGTCGCGCCCGACCCATCGCATTTGAGGCAGACCCATGGCGATCAGGTTGCACACCACCGATCCGGATTTCGAGGCAAGGTTTGCCGCGTTTCTGGCCACAAAGCGCGAGGTCTCCGTCGAGGTCGACGATGCCGTGCGCGCGATCGTCGCCAAGGTGCGAGCCGAAGGCGACGCCGCGCTCGCCGAATATTCGCTGAAGTTCGACCAGGCCGATCTCGCGGCGATCGGTCTTGCCGTTTCGAGGGAGGACGTCGAGGCCGCCTACAGTCAGGCCGATCCGAAGACGGTCGAGGCGCTGACCTTCGCGCGGGACCGCATCGCCTCACATCATCAGCGCCAGCGACCTGCCGACGACCGCTATGTCGATCAAGTCGGGGTCGAGCTCGGCTCGCGCTGGACAGCGATCGAGGCGGTCGGGCTCTATGTCCCGGGCGGGACGGCGAGCTATCCAAGCTCGGTGCTGATGAATGCCGTGCCGGCCAAGGTGGCGGGCGTCGAGCGCATCGTCATTACGGTCCCGGCCCCCAAGGGGGAGATCAACCCGCTGGTGCTCGTCGCGGCCGACCTCGCCGGCGTTTCGGAAATCTACCGCGTCGGCGGCGCGCAGGCCATTGCGGCGCTGGCCTATGGCACCGAGACCATCCGCCCCGTCGCCAAGATCGTCGGGCCGGGCAATGCCTATGTGGCGGCCGCCAAGCGCCAGGTGTTCGGTAGGGTTGGCATCGACATGATCGCCGGACCGTCCGAGGTGCTGATCGTCGCCGATGCCGACAACGATCCCGACTGGATCGCCGCCGACCTGCTTGCCCAGGCCGAGCACGATACGGCGGCTCAGTCCATACTGATCACCAATGATGCCGGCTTTGCCGACGCTGTCGAGAAGGCGCTGCAGCGGCAGATCAAGCTCCTTGCGCGCGCCGAGACAGCTGCCGCGAGCTGGCGCGATTTCGGCGCGACCATCATCGTCAGGAATTTCGACGAGGCGGTTCCGCTCGTCGACCGGGTCGCCGCAGAGCATCTCGAGCTCGCGCTTGCCGGCGCGGAGGACTTTCTGGGCCGCATTCGCAATGCCGGTGCCATCTTCATCGGCTCGCATACGCCGGAAGTGATCGGCGACTATGTCGGCGGCTCCAACCACGTGCTGCCGACCGCTCGTTCGGCGCGCTTCTCGTCCGGCCTTTCGGTGCTCGACTTCATGAAGCGCACCTCGATCCTGAAGCTCGGGCCGGACCAGCTGCGCGAGCTGGGGCCTGCCGCGATCGCGCTAGCCAAGGCAGAAGGTCTCGACGCGCATGGCCGCTCCGTCGCGATCAGGCTAAACCTTTAGCGCATCGGTTTTCGGTTAAATCCAATGCGGCAACAAAGAAATAGAGCGGCGCGGCGATCCAACGCGAACGCAGGCCGCTCTATCCAGGTTCCTGAAACAATGTCTGCTTAGGGCATGGCATGCTGGAAAAAGGGCGAGAGCTGTCGAAGCTGGTCGACATCGAACTCGACGAGTCGATCGGCCGCTCGACCCCCGATGTCGAGCATGAGCGCGCTGTCGCGATCTTCGATCTCCTGGAGGAGAACCGTTTCCAGCCTGTGGGAGATACCGGCGGCGGCCCTTACAAGCTGAAGCTGTCGCTCGCCGAGCACCGGCTTGTATTCGACATCGCGCGAGAGGATGGCGAGCAGGTCGCGACGCATATCCTTTCGCTCACGCCGTTCAGGCGCGTCGTGAAGGACTACTTCATGGTCTGCGAGAGCTACTACCAGGCGATCCGCACTTCGACGCCGAGCCAGATCGAGGCGATCGACATGGGCCGGCGCGGCGTCCACAACGAGGGCTCGCAGACGCTGAGAGACAGGCTCGCCGGCAAGATCGAGATCGACTTCGACACCGCGCGGCGTCTCTTCACGCTTGTCTGCGTGCTGCACTGGCGCGGATAGGTGGGGCTACGGGCGGCAGTTTACTTTTTGCCGAGGCAGACACCTTGGTGTAAAGGCGATGCCTTTCCGCGGTAAAAAGTAAACCGTACCGGGCGGCCAGCCGCATGAGGCCAACCGCTTTCGGATCATATTGCTGCTGCAGGGAAATCGAGTTCACAAGCCTCTAATAATCATATAGGTTCCGCGCCCAATTCGGGGCTCTTCCGGCCCCGAAGCGCCATTCAAACAAAGGTATCGAATGCCGAAGGAAGAAGTCCTCGAATTTCCGGGTGTCGTCACTGAATTGCTGCCCAACGCCATGTTCCGGGTAAAGCTCGAGAACGAGCACGAGATCATCGCCCATACGGCCGGCCGCATGCGCAAGAACCGCATCCGCGTGCTCACCGGCGACAAGGTTCTGGTCGAGATGACGCCCTATGACCTGACCAAGGGCCGAATCACCTATCGCTTCAAATAGCCGCCAGTGGCTGAGCGTGGCCCGTCGGCAGGTCCTTCATGAGCGTCTTTCACAAGCTTGTGCTCGCCTCGGCATCGCCGCGCCGCATTGAGCTGCTGCAGCAGGCCGGCATCGAGCCGGACCGGCTGATCCCGACCGACATCGACGAAACCCCGCTGAAGGCCGAGCATCCCCGCTCGCTCGCCAAGCGGCTGTCGCGCAGCAAGGCCGAGCGGGCGGTGGAGACGCTGCGGCTGGAGAAGGCGACCGAGGCAACCTTCATCGTCGCCGCCGATACGGTGGTGGCCGTCGGCCGCCGCATCCTGCCCAAGGCCGAGGTGAGCGACGAGGCCTGGAACTGCCTGCGCCTCCTCTCGGGCCGTTCGCATCGCGTCTATACCGGTATTTCCGTCGTGACGCCGTCCGGCAAGCTCAGGCAGAAGTTGGTCGAGACACGCGTGCGCTTCAAGCGCCTCTCCCGCGAAGATCTCGATGCCTATCTCGCTTCGGGTGAATGGCGCGGCAAGGCGGGCGGCTACGCGATCCAGGGACTGGCAGGGACCTTCGTGGTCAAGCTCACCGGCTCATACACCAATGTCGTCGGGCTGCCGCTCTACGAACTGGTCGGGCTTCTGGCGGCGGACGGCTACCGCGTGCACTTCAACTGGTCCTCCGCTACGCTTACATGAACGGGACATGATCCCGCGAAGCACAGACTTTTCGGGTAAGATCTGACGCAAAACAAAGAGTTAGAGCAGGCTGAATGACTCGCTGCCATTCATCCTGCTCTGGTCTCGTGGTTTTGAGCTTCGCCCCGGAGTCCTATATCCAACACCTGCGAATCTCGGAACCGGATACCAGGTAAGGATTGGAAAATGAGCTTTCGTCCGGCCGAAAAGGTGACCCCGCTGCGCCCGCCCAGGCCTTGCCCGGAATGCGGCAAGCCCTCGTCGCGCGAGAACTATCCGTTCTGCTCGGCCCGCTGCAAGGCGGTCGACCTCAACCGCTGGCTTTCGGGCGCCTATGTCATTCCGGCCACAGAGGAGGAGGAAGGCGAGCAGGCCCCGCCCCAGAGCAGAGCTGACGGAGACGGCTAGTGGTTTTCGCAAATCGTTTGACCTCAGCGCTGCCCCTCACGCTTACCCTCTCCCAGTAAAGGACGGGGAGAGGGTAAGGGTGAGGGGCAGCGCCCGCGCCCGCGGCTCAGGAACAGCAAAAAACGCTACTGCCAGCTCCGAAACAGAAGGCAAGCACGCTCCAAACTTTTCCTACCAAATCGGCGCTGGACAGCCGGCAAAGCCATGCTATAACCCACGCGCTTTCGGCGGGGTCCACCTCTTCGAAATTCCGGGTTTCCGCCTCGCCGGAGACTTCGACAAGCCCAGGTAGCTCAGTTGGTAGAGCAGCGGACTGAAAATCCGCGTGTCGGTGGTTCGATTCCGCCCCTGGGCACCAAAATTCTCCAATTGATAACCGGATCGAAAACTCGCGCGCCTTTGGAGCCGATCTCGATCAGCGCCGTTCACCCAGCTTGTTCTGGCTGGCCATATGTTTCTGCCAGACGTGAAAGTCGCGCTTCACCTGTTCAACGGCAAGTTCTGCACCGGTGCTCAGCCATTTGTCGCCGCGCCGCCGCAAGTCTGTGGCGACCTGGTCGGGTGAAACGCGTCCGGCTGAGTGGATCGAGGCGAGATCGTAGCCCATCCCCGCGAACCAATCCGCCGTGTCCGAGCGGACCAACGCGTCGTCGGCGTCGAGCTTCTGACTGTCTGCGGCGAGGCGACGGATCATGTACCCTGATCGCGAGATCATGAACGGATCGGGTGATCGGTAACGCGCAGTCGCGAGATCGAGAGACGTGTAGGTCGCGTTCGACGCGTTGCCGGCCCAGCACCACGCAGAAGGAACCATAGCCTTTGCTTCCCGAGCTACAAAGCCGCCGTGCCATTGACCGATCGCCAGATACCGAGGGCGTCCGAGCCCGCCTCCCCCCCGCTGCCATTTCCGATAGACGACGTGCGTCGTGCCCGAGGGCATTTGGTCGAGCAGCGACTCCACCACCTCCGATGGGGGAGTGGCTTCCTTCGCGTCCGACAACTTGGCCTTGAATTCCTTCGGCCTGGCAGAGGGGCGGCGCACCAGTTCCTTCATCCAATCGATGCCCACATCGATGAAAACGGGCCCCGGGCTGCCCAGACCATCCTTGTACCCCCGGAGAATGGCGGCGGCCTGCTGGCTCGGCGAAAGAGCCTGGATTTCCGACAAGAGGCCGCTGGTCGCCAGGCGAAGCAGATCGTAGGTGTAGGGAAGGCTTGTCGCATCGTCGAAGTCATTCACCCCCCAAACGAGCCTGCCTTCGGCATCGCGCCACGTTCCCCAATTGGCGATATGTGCATCTCCAACACTCGGGACCCGAGGCGCGTCCGCCAGATGGGAAACCATGCGAGGTATCTTGCGCGCAAAGCGATACAATGTCGCGCGGAAGAACATAAATGCGCTGTCCGCCATGCGAAGGTGCTTCTTCACAAGTCCCTTCTCCACCACGTCGCATTGGCTATGAAGCCAGTCTTCATACTTCTGGGTATCGTCGACGACCGACATTGGCGCCTCGCTTGCCCGGCTACGAATGACTCGCGGGCAGCACACCTACCGAGTGGCTACCCTCATCACCTCTTCGTCGACGGGCGCGCGGGATTTTCAGGGAGGTCTTGCAGCACACCTTCTCTCCCACGCACTCGACCCCGACGATCGCACTTCCCAGACGCCAATCCGAGCCCCTGGTCATTCACTCATGCGTGCAACGGCCAGCCAAAATCCGTGTCCCCTTTCGTGCCGCGCATGACGGCAATCCCCCAGCGACGCACTCAGCGTAACGGGCCACGATGAACTTGTTTATTAAAAGCGGTGGAAGCGGCAGCTTATTTCTGCATCGCCATTATACCTGGCTAGTCGCGTGCTGTAAACATACCGTTATTTGTGAGGTTAGATTAGATGTTTCTTAGTGTAGCGTACTTGATGCGACTTGCATGAATCTCCATCATAATAGGAGAGGCCAGTCTCACCGATCTCAAGTATCGTCGGCACGAAGTACGGTGCCTGACTTTCCATCTGGCCCGTCCGTGCCGAGCCGGTAGCGACCCGCGTCTCCAGCACTTGCCAGATGCAGTCTTTGCGACCTGATGACTCCTTCCTGTCGAAGGGTGCGGCAAGCGGGAACCAATACTCGGTCTGGCCAGCATGGGGCAGGGCGGACTGGCTAAGAATGAGAAGCCTGAGGAACTGCCGGGCTCCCCAAATTTCGCATGCTAACTATACCGCCGCCCGTGTAACACCTGATGCCCCAACGAACTGGTGGAAATCGGCAAGCTATGCTTGAATGCGGACATGCGCGGTTGCTTTCGGGGGACACTTCGATGACAAGCGAGCGCATCGAGCGGCGTTTGGCGGCCGTTCTTGCGGCCGATGTGGTGGGCTACAGTCGTCTCATGGGGGCTGACGAACTGGGCACATTCGAAAGAATTCGGGCGCATCGGAAGGAGCTCTTTGAGCCGGCGATCGCCAGGCATCGCGGGCGCATCTTCAAACTAATGGGCGATGGACTCCTTGCTGAGTTCGCGAGCGTCGTTGATGCGGTAAGTTGCGCAGTAGAGCTGCAGCGAACCATGTTACAGCGCAACCTCGGTGTTCCAGATGAGCGACGTATCGATGTGCGCATTGGAATCAATCTTGGTGACGTGATCGTCGAAGACGGGGATCGTCACGGTGACGCCATCAATTTGGCAGCGCGCCTTGAGCAATTGGCTCGCCCCAATGGCATATGCATCTCGAACAAAGTAAGGACTGAAATCAGCGGAAAGGTCGATATTTCGTTCGAGAACGGCGGGGAGCAGCGACTAAAAAACATCGCGCAGACAATCACAGTTTTCCATTGGCGGCCGGAGGGAGCGGCACCATTGGTGGCGACAGATGCCGCCGGAACAGGCATTCGTGTTGGGGGACCGGCGGGTTCCGGAGCGAAACCTTCACTAGCGCTTTCACGGCTTGGGGTATTGGACGGGGACTCGCAGGCTATCCATTTGGCGGCCGGTCTGAACGAGGCAGTCGCGTCATCGCTCGCCAACCTTACGGGCATATCGCTGGTCACTGAAGCCAATGACGCCAACTATCACGCGAGCGGCAGCGTTCAGACCTATGGTTCTCGTTTTCGAGTCACCATGAAGCTTCTCAATCACTGGTCGAAGAAACAGTTTTGGTCGGAGCATTTTGATGGAGACATAGCAACTACGTTCGATACCTTGGATGATCTGGCTTTTCATATCTGCTCGGCCCTGCGCTACGAGGTCTATGAACAAGAGACAGAGCGCACACGCCTGCGCTCCCTTGAAGAACAGACCAACGAAGAACTAATGGGCCAGGCGAGTCATATATTGCTGAACTCCAGACGGTCTGACTATGAGCGATCCGTCACGCTTATTGATCTTGTAGTCAAAAGAGACCCGAATAACTTCATGGCGCTTGCAATCCGGGCCTGGGGAGCAATGGTCGAGGTGGTGTGCGGGTATCGGGATGTATCGCCGGCTGACGCCAAGGTTGCGCTACAGCTGGCACGGAAGGCGACCGAGCTCAATGGACGCAGTGATTTTGCACATCTCGTATACGGTTTGAACGTTCTGTATCTCAAACGGGATCTCGATGCGGCGGCTCGCCAGGCAAGGCGGAGCCTGGAACTGAATCCCAACTACGCACTAGCGATCGACCTTCTCGGAATGACGACCATGTATGCGGGGGATGCAGAGGGCGGCCTGCGTGAATGCAAGCGCGCTTTGGAAGCCAGTCCTCGGTTCCCGGCAAACAATTGGTTCATGGACAATATGGCGATCGGCAATTTCCTTCGAGGAGACTATCTGTCGGCTGCCGAATGGGCTCGTCGTTCCGATGAGATCCACGGCGACATTCCAAGATGTATGTTGTTGCTGATTACCTCTTATGCCCATGCCGGGAGGGCCGCGGAGGCAGGCGGGGAGGCCGAACGCCTTATGCAGGCCTGCCCGGATTTTCGCATACGGGATCTGAGACGATGGCCATTTCTCAGAGAACAGGATTGGGCTCGATTTACCGACGGGCTGATGCAAGCGCGGTTACCCGATTGAGCAAAAGCGCTAGTGACGGTTGAGCTTAGCCGTCAGCCGAATCGGTTCACCGTCTTTCCCCCAAGCGGATTCCTCAGTCTTGAGCTTTCGCACCTCCGATGAGGCCCTGGTATCCCGGCCAAACGCCCTCACCTGCGCGCCAGCCGTACGGAGTGACCATTCCCGACCTCAACGAGTTTGGAGGGTTCCGGCGGCCGCATGACGTCGGGCGTCGAGGAGCCGTCGCTGGCGAAGACCCAGCCCTGTGGCGGTGCCGGCTGCGGCCCGTCCGTCACCTTGCGTGCCTTGCCCAGGATGGCGTCCGGATTTGGAATGGTTGCGATCAGCCGCCGCGTATAGGGATGGATCGGGTTCGAAAAGATCGCCGACCACGGCCCGCTCTCCACCACCTGCCCGAAATACATCACGGCGACGCGGTCGCTCATGTGCTCGACTACGGAAAGATCGTGGCTGATCATGATGTAGGAGAGCGCGAAACGCTCCTGCAGATCGAGAAGCAGGTTGATGATCTGCGCCCGGATCGACACGTCGAGCGCCGAAACCGGCTCGTCCAGCACGATCAGCTCCGGGTTGAGGATGAGCGCACGCGCGATGCCGATCCGCTGTCTCTGTCCGCCGGAAAATTCGTGAGGATAGCGCTTGGCCTGTTCAGGCGTCAGGCCGACGTCGCGCAGCACTGCCTCGACGCGATCGGCAGTCTCCGACCAGGATGTCGTGCCGTGGAGCCTGAGCGGGGCGGCGAGGGAGGTCCACACCGTCTGGCGAGGGTTCAACGACGCGTAAGGATCCTGGAACACCATCTGCGTGATCTTGGCGCGCTCCTTGCGCGACGGCGCGGCCGGGCCGGAGAACGGCTTTCCGTGAACGCGGATCGTACCCTCCGTCGGCTCCTGCAGTCCCATCACCGCGAGGGCGGTCGTCGATTTGCCGCAGCCGGATTCGCCGACGATGGAAAGGCATTCGCCCTTGGCGAGTTCGAGGCTGAGGCCATTCACCGCATGGAGCATCCTGCGCCGGCCGCCAAACAGTGCGGTGCCCAGGGGGAAGCGCACATGCAGGTTCTCTATTGCGAGCAGCGGTCCGGCAGTCATCATGCGGCACCGCTCGGTCGCGGAACGATGAAGCGCGTTGCGGTCAGAACCGAGCGGTCCTTGATGACGCTGTCGATGTCGACTAGCCGCCGGCGACCATGTTCGAGGCGCGAGCCCATGCGCGGCAACGCGCCCAGCAGGCCCTTTGTGTAGTCATGGAGCGGATTCGCAAACAGCGCGGCTGTTTCGTTTTCCTCCACCAGGCAGCCGTCATACATGACGCCGACGCGCTGGCACATCTCGGCGATTACGCCGAGGTCGTGGCTGATGAACAGCACCGCCGTGCCGAGTGAGGCGCAAAGCTCTTTGATCAGCTTGAGAACTTCGGCCTGGACGGTCACGTCGAGAGCGGTCGTCGGCTCGTCGGCAATCAGCAGGTCGGGTTTGCAGGCCAGCGCCATGGCAATCATAACACGCTGACGCAAACCGCCGGACATCTGGTGCGGATAGTCCCTGGCGCGCCGCTCGGGGTTGGGGACACGCACGCTCGCCAGCGCGTCCACGGCAGCTCTTTCGGCTTCTTGCCAGCCCTTGCCCTGATGGAGCACGTACATTTCCGCGATCTGCCGCCCGACCGTCGCCAGCGGATTGAGCGCAGTCATCGGTTCCTGGAACACCATGGCGATACGACGTCCGCGCATGGACCGCATCTCGCGGCGGCTGAGCGCCAGGAGATCCTGTCCGCGAAAATTGATCTGCCCGCCCAGAATACCGAGCGGCTTCTTCAGCAAGCCGATGATCGCCAGCGAAGTGATCGATTTTCCCGAACCGGATTCCCCGACCAGGCCGTAGGTCTCGCCCGGCATGATGTCGAACGACACATCCTTGATGAGGGCGTGACCGAGCCCGGACCGCGTCAACCCGAGCTGCAGGTTGCGGACCTCGAGCAGCGGGGTCATGACTTGCGTGCTCTCATGTGCGGATCGAGGATGTCACGCAACCCGTCGCCGAGAAGATTGAAGCCGAGCACCGCAAGGAAGATGGCCAGTCCCGGAAAAATGGCCGTCCAGGGTGCAAGCTGTATGAGCTGACGCGCATCGGTCAGCATCGACCCCCAGCTCGGGAAGGGCGGTTGGATTCCAAGGCCGAGAAAGGAAAGCGCTGCCTCGGACAAGACCGCCGAACCCATGCCGAGCGTCGCCATCACCAGGACCGGTCCCATGATGTTGGGCAGGATCTGCGTGAACATGATGCGCGTATCGCCGTAACCCAGCGTCTGTGCCGCCTGCACGTAGCCGAGCGACTTGAGCGAGAGCGTCGAACTGCGCGCGATGCGGCAGGTCCAGCTCCAGTTGGTCAGGCCGAGCGCAATCAGCAGCGATATCAGCCCGGGGCCTAGTACGGCCATCACCGCGAGGGCGAAGATCAGCGAGGGAATGGCAAGCATGACGTTGGTCAGGCCGTTGACCAGATCGTCCCACCAGCCGCCCCAATAGGCGCCCGACATGCCGAGCGTGACTCCGATAGCGGTGTTGATGAGCTGCGAAACGATGCCGACGGTCAGCGAAATCTGAGCACCATAGAGGATGCGCGAATAGACGTCGCGTCCCTGCGCGTCGGTGCCGAACCAATAGGTCCAATCCGGCGGCAGTTCCGCATTCATCAGATCTGCGTCCAGCACCGGGTCGAAATGCGCGAGCCACGGCGCCAGCAGGCCGCCCAGGATCACGAGGCCCGTGAGCGTCGCGCCGAGCATGAAGCTGAAACCGAACCTCACCGCCCGTCACCCTTGCTTGATGCGCGGATCGATGAAGGCATAGACCACATCGACGGCGGTGTTGATGACCAGGAACCAGAGCACGATCACCAGGATGGTTCCCTGGACGACGGGAATGTCGCGCATGGATACGCTGTCGACCAGAAGCGAACCGATGCCCGGCCATGCGAACAGCTTTTCGATCACGACGGCCTGGCCGATCAGGGATCCGAACAGCAGGCCGACAGTCGTGATGATAAGGACCAGCGCGTTGCGGGCGACGTGCCGACGTATCACCTGCGCCTCGCTCAGGCCCTTGGAATGGGCGGTCCGCACGAAGTCAGCGTTGAGAACGTCCAGCACACCGGCTCGCGTGGTGCGGGCCAGCAGCGCCAGGGGTGTGACCCCCAGCGTGACCGCGGGAAGGATCAGGTGTCTCAGCGAACCATCGCCGTAGCCGAAGCTCGGCAGCAGGTTCAGCTTCAGCGCAAAGACATACATGAGCAGCAGGCCAAGCCAGAACTGAGGCAGCGACAGGCCGGAGACGGCGCCGACCATGGTCAGCGAGTCGAGAACGGAGCCGGGGCGCAAAGCCGCGAGGAACCCCAGCGGCACTGCGATCACGATCGCAAATACCATGGCGGCGATCGCCAGTTGCAGCGAGGCCCACATGCGGTCGTTGATCAGTTCCAGCACAGGCCGTCGTGTCCTGAAGCTCGTGCCGAGATCCAACCTGGCAAGATCGCTGATATAGGCGGCGAACCGCTCATGGACCGGCTTATCCAGTCCGAACTGTTCGTTGAGGCGGGCCATCAATTGCGGATCCGCCGCCCTCTTGCCATCCGAGAAGAGGCTCGAGGCGAAGGTTCCGGGCACGACGCTGAAGATCACGAAGATCAACAGCGCGACCACTGCGATCGTGGGAATGATCTGCAAAATCCGGCGGACGACAAATCGGAGCATCGATCCCTGGCTCTTTGTCTACGCATCGGATTCGTCCGCAAACCGCTACGCACTTTTCGCTGACGCGGTCCTTCGGTTCGGTCCGATTCGCTGGTCGATCCCGGGCGTGCGGCGCCGCCCGGGATCAGCTCGATTGCGGGACCTGTCCCGGCGCTACTTGCGGTCGGCTGGCGCGGATTCGTCGATCCAGATATCGTCATAGGGCTGAAGCGCCAACTCGGTCGCGTTCGCCACCAGGCCATGCACCCATGGCTGATACGCCATGACCGCTTTGTTGTAGTTGAAGAACCAGACCGGCGCCTCGTCCTGGACCAGGTTGTTGGCCTGCTTGAGCAGATCGAGCTGTTTGGCCGGATCCCGTTCCTGTTGTGCCGCCTCGTAGAGCTTGTCGAACTCCGCGTTCGAGAAACTCACATAGTTGCAGGCGGACTGCGCGGTCTTCGACCAGAAGCAGCGCAGAGCATTCAGCGGATCGGGCCCCGTCTGATTGGACCAGATATAGGCCTGGAAATTGTTGCTGGTTATGGCGTCGCCGAGCGCAGAGCTTTCGACCGGCTTCGGCTTCACTTTGATTCCGACCTTCTGCAGCATGGGCAGAATCGCCTCGACGATCGGCACGCCCCAGCTTTCGTTCGGGCTGGCGGTCACCTCGAATTCGAAGCCGTCCGCATAGCCCGCTTCGGCCAGAAGTGCCTTGGCCTTTTCCGGATCGAAGGGGTAGGCGGGCTTGTCCTTGTCGAAGGCAGGCGAGGAGATCGGCAGCCAGCCGCTGGCGGGATACGCCTTGTTCTTGACCAGCCGATCGATGATCAGCGGTGAATTGATCGCATAGTTGATCGCCTGGCGGACGCGCTTGTCCTGAAACGGCTTCAAGGCCGGGTTGAAGCCGATGTTGCGTGTGTAGACTTCGGCGACCTCGAGCAGGTGGTCCTTCAGTTCCGGATCGCCCTGATAGGCCTGGTACTGCGTCGGACCGAGGATTGAGACGTCGATTTCCTTGTTGCGGAAGGCGACGTCGCGCGCGCTGTCTTCACCCATCAGGATGATATTGACGCGATCGAGATAGGGTTTTCCCTCCTCGTAATATTTGTCGAATTTCTCGACCACGACCTGGGAGCCCGGAATGTGCTCCTTGAACTTGAATGGTCCCAGACCGATCGGCGCCGTTCCGAAAGTCGATTCATCAGCCACATTGGAAGGATAGATGGCTGTCGTGTTCTGCATCAGCGCGAAGCCGGGATTGATCGGTGCGATGAAGGTAATTGCCAGAGTGTTGTCGTCGATCTTCTTCAGCCCGGCGATGTCCTCGCTCTTGCCGGCGGCAAAGTCGTCGGCGCCCTTGATGTTGGCGATATAGCTGGCGCCCGGGAATGCGTTCTTTGGATTGGCGATGCGCTTGTAGCTGTAGATGATGTCGTCGGCCGTCAGCGGCTTGCCATTGTGGAACACCGCGTTCTTGCGCAGATGATAGGTGTAGGTCAGCCCGTCGTCCGACGTATCGGCCGAGGTCGCCAATTCCAGCACCGGCGCGTTCTTGGCCGAATCCCAGCTATAGAGCGCGCGGTGGATCGCCTGGGTGATGAATTCTTCCTGCGTGTTGGGGCTCGCCTGGATGTCCAGCGTGGCGAAGCTGGAGCCATAAGGTGCGGTGAAGTTCAGCGTCCCGCCTCGATGTATCTCATCCGCGAGCGCGATGCTTGAAACGCCAAGGCTGAGAATGGCTGCAATCGTCAATCTCTTGAGCATGTTGGTTCCTCCCTCTGTCGATTTTGGTCCGCAAGGACCGGTTTTCAAAATGGCCGCTTCTCCTCCGTGCGGCTGGCCCCGATAGGCTGATTTGCGCCGGCCTCAGCGAGCGTCATGCACGACCTTGCCGCCGAGCAGCGTCATCACGCAGCGTGTGCCGCTGAGAATCACATCGGCCGGAGCCTGCAGCAGGTCGGCATCGAAAACAGCGACATCCGCCCATTGTCCCGGCACCAGGCGCCCCTTCGTCCTCTCGGCCTTCTCGAGATACGCGCCGCCTTCCGTGTAGGCCTGCAGCGCCTGCTCCCGGGATAGGCGCTCGCTCGCGTCCATCACCGTGCCCTTCCAGGTCTCGCGGGTGATCATCGCATGCAGGTTCGGAAACGGATTCGGCGAACAGACCGGAGAGTCCGATCCAGTGGAAAGCACGAAGCCCGAGCGTTGCCATGTGCCTGCGGGATAGCTGGGCAGGCCGCGTTCGGGTCCCAGAACCGCGATGTAGCTGTCTCCGAAATCATGGATGAAGGCGAGCTGGGGCGAGGGGCAGATGCCCGCCGCCTTCATCCTGGCGTTGTGATCGGCGCCGATGAAGCCGCAATGCTCGACGCGGTGCCTGCGGTCCGGGTCGGGGTTTGCGGCGAGCGCCTTTTCATAGGCTGTGATGAGCTGGTCGACGGCGGCGTCCCCGATCGCGTGGCAGGCCAGGCGGTAACCCCGGTCGTGGTAGGAGCGGATGGCGGCTTCCAGCTGCTGGGTGGGCAGCATCTGGACGCCGAAGTTCTCCGGCTCGTCCTTGTAGGGCTTTGTCATCCAGGCCGTGCGCCCGCCTGCCGATCCGTCGAGAAAGATCTTGACCGCGCCTACGCGCAACCTGTCATCGCCGGCGCCGGTAACGTAGCCGGCGCGCCAGCAATCTTCCACGATCGAGGAATCGGGGTCACCGAGCAGTGTGAGCCAGACGCGTACGGGCAGCCGATCCGAGAGCTTGGCCTGCTGGTAGGCCTGCATTTCGACATAACCCGCAACATGGCCAAGCGCCGCCTCCATGCAGCTCGTAATGCCGTAGGAGAGCAGATGCTTGCCGCCGCGCTCGATGGCATCGACCAGTTCGTCGACTGTCGGGGCAGGGATGCAGGAAGCCACGAGGTTCTGGGCATTTTCCGCGAGAAAGCCGTTCAGGCGACCCTCACTGACACCGATCACGCCGCCGTCCGGCACCGCGGTCGATTCCGTCACGCCTGCGAGTTCGAGCGCCTTGGAGTTGGCGATCGAGACGTGTCCGCAGGCGCGCGTGACGACGACCGGATGGTCGGGCGCGGCGCGATCGAGCTCGGCGCGCGTCGGGTGGCGTCCGGTGTCCAGTTTCACCTGGTCGTAGCCCCGCGCCCTCACCCAGCCGCCTCTCGGCGTGGCGGCGGCGCGCTTTGCGACGCTTGCGAGCAAAGCGTCGAGCGTCGGCGCGGCTTCCGGGGTCACGTCCACCCAGTTCATCACCAGACCTGTCGAGATGAGGTGCAGGTGGTTGTCGTTCAGACCTGGGCACGCGAAGCGGCCTTCAAGGTCCACAAGCCTGGTTCCTGCACCCTTCAGCCCGAGTATCTCGTCGTCAGTTCCCGCTGCCAGCACCTTGCCTTGCCATATGGCGAGCGCCTGACGGTTTCCCTCCTCCAGCCCGCACCAGATTTGCCCGTTGTGCAGGATGAGATCGGCTTCGACGAGATGTGACACGCTGTCTCCCATTTCCGTCGCGGCACGCGCAGCGGGCGGCGACTCAGGTGCCGCACCGCTTGCCACGCTCTTCTCTTTCGGCTCCCCCCGAGAATATCGACACCGTGGAGGCGAATGCCGCCCTTGGCCAATTCGGTTTTCGCAAGGGCCCATGCCAATTTTGCATAGCGCAGTGATTCGAGTGGATTATGGTTCAGACTGCGCCAGAAGCGCCTCGCGCAAGCATTGGAGGGGTTTGCATGGAGATCAAATGGCTGGAGGATTTCGTCACGCTGGCCGAGACATCGAGTTTCTCCCGGGCCGCCGAAGCGCGCAACGTGACGCAATCCGCTTTCAGCCGCCGCATCAAGCAACTCGAGACATGGGTCGGCGCAACGCTCATCAGCCGCGCGACCATGCCTGCCGAACTCACGCCCGCTGGGCGGAACTTCCTTCCCGTGGCGCGGGAAACGATTCGCACCTTCTATACCGTTCGCGAGACATTGCGCCCGGCATCCGAACACGGCCTGGTGCACTTTGCAGCCCTGCACACACTCACCGTCACCTTCTTTCCGCAATGGCTTGCCCAATTGCAGAGGGAAGGGGGCGAGATAGGGACGTCGATCCTGCCGGACCGCGGCGGCATCGAGGCGAACCTCGCCTTCCTGAGCGACGGCGAGGCCGACTTTTTCCTCACCTACGCCCATAAGGAAGTGCCGTTCCATCTCGACCATGAACTGTTCGAGTTTCTCACCATCGGCACCGATCGGCTCATCCCGCTCGCCGCGCCGCATGTCCGCAGCGGCAACGGCGTGCTGGCGGGGCGCGACCTGCTCGACCGGGCCTTGGCCGAAAAGCTGACGATCCCTTACCTCAGCTACGGCTACAGTTCGTTTTTCGGGGTGGCGCTCGGTAAGCTGCTCGCGCGGCAGCCAGGCTTCCGGCAGAGGATCATCCACCAGAATACGATCAGCGCAGGCTTGAAGATCATGGCGCTCAACGGCGCCGGCATCTGCTGGCTGCCGGAAAGCCTGGTCGAACAGGAGCTTGCGTCAGGCACCCTGGTCCCCATCACCCAATCGGCCGGCTGGTCGCTCGAGCTTGATATCAGGCTCTACCGCAGCGTCGGCAACAGAAAGCGAAACGCAGAGATCTTATGGAGCGCTGCCCAACGGATCGCGAGCCGCGCGTCCTGACTGTCGCTTCTCAAACGAGCGCGGCACAGCGAGGGAGCCAATGGACGAAGCCGTCACGGCGATTTGTGCGCCTCGACCCAGTCGGCAAGACAAGGCTAGCGGCCTTGATCGCGTCCCCGGGCGGCAGGTGCCGCGCACGAGGCATTGAACAGGGCTCCCTCTGAGGCTTCGGCCGCGGGTGCCGTGCCGGCAATCAGGGGGCCGCCGCATGGCGCGAAGCGGCGGTTCCGAGCGCGGTGTCGAAGTAGAGCGCCTGCAGACGGCGTGTCAGCGGGCCCGGCCTGCCGTCGCCGATGGTCGCGTCGCCGATGCGGACGACCGGCATCACGAAGCTGGAAGCGGAGGTGAGAAAGGCCTCGGCGGCCGATTGCGCGTCCTGCGGCGTGAACGGTTCCTCCTCGATACTGGTGCCCTCTTCCTCGCAGAGCCTCAGCAGCGCGCGCCGCGTGCAGCCGGCCAGGACCGTCTGGGAGTTGGCGCGGGTCCGGATGCGGCCGTCCCGGGTCACAATGAAGGCCGTCGAGGAAGCGCCTTCGGTGACGAACCCGTCCTCCCCAACCAGCCAGACGTCGTCGAAATGGCGTTTCCGCGCCTCGACCTTTGCCATCACCTGGCCGAGCAGCATGGTGGTCTTGATGTCCCTGCGCGCCCAACGCGGATCAGGCGCAAGGTCCACGGCCACCCCTTCGGTCTGACCCTTGGTGCCGGTCAGCCTCCGGGCCTGCGTAAAGGCAATGACCGTGGCGGGGAGGTCCACCGGATAGACGAAATCGCGATCGGCTTCGCCGCGCGACACCTGCAGATACACGGTGCCTTCCCTCACGCCGTTCCGGCCGATCAGTTCCGCCTGCACTCTTTCGATCTCTGCGCGTGGCATGGGCATCGGGATGTTCAACGCGGCCAAAGAGCGTTCCAGGCGAGCCATATGGAGGTCGTTGTCGATCATGGAGCCGTTGAGCACGGCGGTCACTTCATAGACGGCGTCGCCGAACAGAAAGCCGCGATCAAAAATACTGACACGTGCCTGATCTTCCGGCACGAAACGCCCCTGACAATAGACGATGCGTCCCACAACTCACCTTGCGCCGGGTTTGCGCCTCGGCCCTTCTTTTCGTGCGCGACGCTAGCGGACGGGGGAAAGCCGTTCCAATTCAGTTTGTGCAAGACGTAATGCAAATTTTCATGACTGACGGGCCGATCCTTGGACGGCGGTTCGATTAGTTGCGATCTATTCCTTGGGAGCTCGGTGCTGTTCGTAGCTAAACCTATTGCTCAGCAGGGTTTCGTCGTGGTGGTATCGCTCATGATGATCTTGCGACGTGGCTACGGGATGACGTCGTTTCGTCAATCGCCGCTGGTCCTGCTCCCGCTGCTTGTCCCAGTCGGCTGCGGGACGGCGCTCAATTCGCAACAATACCAGACCATGGACTGTGTGGCGCTCAACCGGGCGGTTTTCGATACATCAAAGCAAATCTCGACCACCGCCATCACCCTCGGCAACGTGGGCAGCTACGCCGTGCCCTTCTGGGCGCTGGGCGGCGGTCGAGTGAAACAGGCCCTGGTCGATCGCAACAGCCGCAGGCTGTCGGATCTGCAAAGCCGTCAGGAGCAGATGCTTGCAGAACGAAGGCGCCGGTGCGGGTAGCGTTCTGCAAATCGCTAAATGCAGGCGCCGCCCCTCACCCTTACCCTTTCCCCGTGAAGGACGGGGAGAGGGTAAGGGTAAGGGTGAGGGGCGGCGCCGGCCTGAAAACAGAGGGCTTAGGATAAGCGGTGATTTCGTTGTCAGCCTGCAACCTGATTGCGATCATATGGCGAAAACACCCTCACACCGGCGCCATCTGCATCGCCATCCGCCGTTCCGACCGGCGGCGCGAGGCCTCGTACCAGATCGCGCAGACCACCGTGATGCTGATCAGGATCAGCGCCAGCGCGTTGATGGTGGGCGTGATGCCGCTGCGCACCTTGGAGAACACATAGACGGTGAGCGTGTCGTAAGTGCCGCGCGTGAAGAGTGTCGTGTTGAAATTCTCGATCGACTGGAAGAAGGCGATCGCCGCGCCTGCGCCGATTGCCGGATAGAGGTGCGGCAGGAGGATCCTTCTCAGCACCTGCGCATGGCTGGCGCCGAGATCGAGCGCGGCTTCTTCCAGCGACCGGTCGAAGCTCTGCAGCCGTGCGAGCACCAAGAGCATCACGAAGGCGGCGATATAGGATACCTGGCCGAGCGTGGCGAGGTGCAGCCCGGCGGGGACCGAGAACTTGTTCCAGAAGAGCAGCGTCGAGATGCCGATTACCGCGCCGGGCGTCAGGATCGGTGCGACCATCAGCCCGTAAAGAACCGAGCGCAGCGTGCCGGAAAGGCTGTTGATCAGGATCGCAGCCGCGGTGCCGATCGGGACCGAGAGCACGACGACCGCGAGCGCAACCACGATCGTATTGCCGAAGGCGACCCACATGCGTCCGTCATTCCACAGATCGACGAACCAGCGGTCAGTGAAGCCGACCCAGGGATAGACCGACGGAAAGCGGGAATCATTGAAGGCGGCGCCGCCCATGATGATCAGCGGCAGGATCATGTAGGCGAGGAAAACCACGAGGTAGAGATGGTACGGCCATTCCGATCTGCGTGCTTTGCTCATCGGCGCCTCACTTCGCAATATCCGAAAGCTTGACCCGGAACAGCCGCATCACGATCGAGATGAAGATCGTGCAGATGAGCAGCAGCAGGAAGGCGTAGGCCGACCCTGTGTTCCAATCCTGCGCCTCGAACATCCACTGCTGGATGATCTCGGTGAACCAGCGCGAATTGGTCGAGGCAAGCAGCGTCGGAACCAGGATCGAGCCTGCCGAGAGCATGAATACCATCACGGCCCCGGACGCGATGCCGGGCTTGGCATGAGGCAGGATCACCCGCCAATGCGTGCGCCACCAGGGCGAGCCGAGATCTTCGGCCGCTTCGATCTGGTTGGTGTCGAGCGACTGGATGGCGTTGTAGACCGGAAACAGCATGAACAGCACGTAGGTGTAGACCAGGCCGATGACGACGCTTCTGAAGCCGGTCATCCAGCGGATTGGCTGGTCGATGATGCCGATGCCCATCAGCATGAAGTTGAGCGGCCCCTTGAGCGCCAGGATGATGAACCAGGCGAAGGCCCTCAGCACCTCGCTCACCCACAGCGGGATCAGGAGCAGCAGGAAGAGCGTCGGCACGACATTGCTGCGCGCGACCTTTGCCAGATAGTAGGCAAGGGGATAGGCGATGACGAAGCAGAGCACCGTGACGACGCTGCTGTAGACGATCGTCAGGATGAATATCTCGATATGGATCGGACTCCGGAAGAAGGTCAGGTAATTGTCGAAGCTGTAGAAATCTTTCGGACCGCCGACCTCCACGATCGGCAGATACGGGCGGAAGGAATTTTCGAAGAGATAGAGGTCCGGCAGGATGACAAGAGCGAGAAGCCAGAAGGCCGTCACGGCAATGAACACGGCCGTCAGCGACAACCCGTAGCGGCGAACCAGATCGTTCATCCTGAAGCCGCGCTCAGCATCGGCGTTTCATCGGCCAATATGACTGCGCGTTGAGGGTCGAAGACCATGAGCAGCTTCTCGCCCCGAGACGGCACCGATGCCTGGCCGTCATTGCGCGCCTCCGAAACCAGGATGCGTCCGCCGGGATCGCGCGCCTGGATGCTGATGAAGTTCCCCTCGAAGGCGACGTCGGCGACCTCGACGGGAATGGCGTTCTCACCGTTGATGCGCTGGCTGACCAGTCTTGCGTGCTCGGGCCGCACATAGAGCTTTGCGCTCGCTGCGCGTTCGGCATTCGGGCCGACCATTGCCTTGAACGTGCCGATGGTCGTCTCGAACTGCGCGGCGTTGCCGGAAACGCTGCCGATCCTGCCGGAGAAGATATTGTTCTCTCCGACGAAGGACGCCACGAAGCCGTTTGCCGGACTGTTGTAGATCTCCTGCGGCACCGCCACCTGCTGCAGCTTGCCATGGGACATCACGCCGACCCTGTCCGACATGGCGAGCGCTTCGCCCTGGTCATGGGTGATGTAGACGAAGGTGACATTGGTGCGCTTCTGGATGGCGCGCAGCTCGGCACGCATGTGCTGGCGCAGCTTGAGGTCGAGCGCCGAGAGCGGCTCGTCGAGCAGCATGACCTGAGGCTCGACGGCAAGCGCCCGGGCGATTGCGACACGCTGCTTCTGGCCTCCGGAGAGCTGAGCTATCGACTTCTCGCCCGCGCCCGGCAGGTCGACGAGCCGCAACAGTTCTTCGGCCTTGGCTCGCCGCTCCTTCCTGTCGACGCCGCGTACCTCGAGCCCGAACGCGATGTTTTCCCAGACCGGCATCAGCGGGAACAGCGCCAGGTTCTGGAAGATAAGCGCGGTCGGTCGCTGGTTTGGGCGTATGCCGCGCATGTCCTGGCCGCCGATGCTGATCTTACCTTCGCTCGGGTTGATGAAGCCCGAGATCATGCGCAGGATCGTCGTCTTGCCGCAGCCGGACGGGCCGAGGAAGGAGAAGAACTCACCGGGCCTGATGTGAATGGTCACGCAGTCAACGGCCCTGAACGAGCCGAAGTTGGCGGATACGCTGTCGAGATCGACTCCTGCGCTCATCTTTGCAGAGCCTACCCCTCGTGATTATGCCACCACGGTAGCGTTGCTTCGGCCAGTGCTCAACAGGAAAACCGCCGGATCTACCGAATCCGGCGGTGATCGCGATTGCTCTGTCTCAGGCCGCGACGAATTTGTCGGCATATTCGCTGCGCAGCTTGACGAACCAGGCATCCTGGATCGGCCACCACCAGAGCTTCTGCAGTGCGTCGCCCGGATAGGCAGCCTTGTAGAACTTCTTCACGTCCTCGGAGGCAAGCTCGATCCCGCCTTTGCCGACGGCATTCGCCGAGAATGCCGTTGCCCAGATGGCGGATCCTTCGGCCGTGGAAACCCATTTGGCGAATGCGTGCGCCTGTTCCACATTCTTGGCATTGGAGAGCAGCACGAATCCCTGGTTCCACGCAAACGCCCCTTCTTTCGGCGCGATGAAGCCGAAGCCGTCGTTGCGCAGGTTGAAGCCCGTCGAATCCCAATTCAGGCCGATCACGGCGCCGTTGGTGCGATAGGCAGCCTGCGCATCGTTTTCACCCTTCCACCACTGGGCGACATTGGCTTTGTGCTTGATCGCTTCGGCAAGCGCGATGTCCCAAAGCTGCCTCATGGCAGCTTCGTCCTTGTAGCCGTCGAGCCACGACCGTGGCAGCTTGCCTTGAGCATCCAGCCAGCGGCCCATGGCAGCAAGTCCGGAGTGGCCGCGAAGGCAAACCTTGCCGACGAACTTGTCGTCGAAAAGGTCGCCGAGGCTCGACTTGCCATATTCGGTCGGCGCGTCGGTCGTGCTGTAGACCATCGCCTCGGTGCCCCATACGGTAGGCACGATCATCCGCTTGCCGTCGATGGTCGCCATTTCGCCGGCCGAGCCATCGGCGAGACCTGGCAGGTAATTGTCCATCGCGAGCTTGCTCGTGTCCCAGCCCTGAACAAACCCGTTTGCATTGTATCCGGCAACACGATCGACGGTCGGCTCGACAACGTCATAGGCAGCAGTCTGCATGGAGAGCTTCGTCTGCGCGAAAAACGCCTCCTGATCCGGCTGCTCTGTAAAATTGACTTTGATGCCGGTCGCCTTCTCGAAGGCGGGAAACGCCTTTGCAGGCAGGTCAGGATACCCCGCCCAGCCCATGAAATTCAGCTCGCCCGACGAGGCGAGCGCCTTGTGCGAGATGATGGCAGGAGCTGCAAGAATGCTCACGCCCGCCGCCGTGCCTTTCAGAAAGGAACGGCGATTCACTGACATGATGAACCTGTTCACGATTTGATCTCCCGTTGTGTTCCCAACTCTATGCGCTTTCCCCAGCCGCTTATGTTCCCGTGAGGCGCGACGCGCTCTCCGGGTATTGTTTTGGCATAGCCGCTGATTGCGAAGGTGCCATGACGATATTGAGCAGCCGGCCAAAACCATGTGGCGGCTGCCCCGGGACCGGCGCAGTCCCGCAGAACGCCGAGCTCCTCGGTAATATTGCAGGCCGCTAAAATTACAGACTGCTCAAAAAAGTCAATCAAAGCTGGAAAACAGGCAGGTCGCCAATGCGATAGGTCGGCCGAGCATTTCAGTGGAATTCCCGAGCGGCTGCCGTCCCGATCGCTGGCGAGTTGTCAATCAAGCGGTCGCGCATGTAAACTTGTTTAACTGGGAGAGATGCCCGTGGCAGGGCATCGGGTTGGCGACTGATGTTTGAAGGGCATAATCCGTATCTGGTTGTGCTTTCCGTGGTGATGGCGATTCTCGGGGGGTACACGGGCTTCGGCCTTGCCTCGCGGGTGCGGAGCACATCCGGCATCGGTCGACGTGTGCTGCTCGCCGGAGCCGCCACATTCGTGGCGCTCGGCATCTGGACAATGCACTTCGTAGGCACGCTGGCGGGGCCTGTCCCAAGCGACGCCGTCTACCTTATCCTGCCGACGCTCGGCTCTTTCCTGATTTGCACGCTCGTCGTCGGCGTCTCGCTGTTTCTGGTCAGTGTGGGCGAGCCCTCTGACGCCCGCGTCACAGCTGCCGCGCTGTTCATGGGGGCCGGCATCGTCTCGATGCACTATGTCGGCGTCAACGCTTTTGCGGGCGGCTTCCGTGTCGAGCATGAGCGGGCGATGGTCGTGCTCTCCGCATTGATCGCGGTCGGGACTGCTTATGGGGGCCTGAGGGTATTCCTCGCACGCCAGGGCGGAACGCGGCTCGCTTTAAGCGCCATCGCCTTCGGCTTCGCCGTTTCCGGCATGCATTATACCGCAACCTACGGGATGAGGTTTCGGTCCGCGCCGGATTTCTTTCCTCCCGCTGACGGGCTGATCGCCTCCTCTCAGGTGCTCGCCCTTGTCCTCGTGCTCCTTTGTTTCCTCATTACAGGTGGTTTCCTGCTGTCGCTGGTTCCTGAGCCGCGGCAACGCGCAGCTGAGGCGGCAGCGGGCGCAATCGGCGGTTATCTGGTTGTCGATAAGGGCGCAGCCGAGTCCGCGGCCGATGAGGCCAATCCTGCGGAAGCGGGCGAGGACCGGCCTGCAGAAACCGATGAGGCTCCGCCGGCAGCAGTCTTTCGCGTGCCCGTCGAGAGCGCGAACGGCACGCAATTCATCGATGTCGCCGAAATCCGCGCCGTACGCGCCGATGCGCATTACACGCTGGTCCACGACGGCTCGCGGGAACGCATGTGCCTGTGGGCGATCTCAAAGGCCGAAGCGCAGCTCGATCCCGCACTCTTCTTCAGGGTCCACCGCAGCCACATCGTCTCGCTCCCTCATGTGACCTTGATCCGAAAAGAAGGTGACGGCGCAGTGGTGGAGCTCGACGGGCCGGCTTCGCCGGTCGTGCCAGTCAGCCGGGCCAAGATTGCCGAACTCAAGGCAAGGCTCGGTGTGGCAGGGCGAAAAGCACGCGCGAGCTAGCAGGTCCCGCACAAAAGTGTCGATGAGTTTGCCGTAGAGCCTGCGACAAACCGGGGGGGCAAGCCGGCATCCGTGGGAGAAGCCACGAATGCCGAGCTTAGACGAATCGGCTGCTGTTTCCGAAGAACGCAACGATCGGAGAGGGCTTGCGGCGGCAGCGCGTCTCGCAGGAATTTCATTGACGGATCAATGATCTCGTTGAGGCACTAATGACTGCGGGCGCATTTCGTGCGGGCAGGCTGCACTTCGTGCGAAATTCTGCACCTCGTGACGTCGTACTGCGCCCTAGCTTGCATGTGCCATGACCTCGGAAGAGCTTCTCTGCGGCCCGTGCGGCTTGGGTCGGGGTTTGGGCAACCGACGTGGCGGGTCGTCGCTGCGCCGTTTGCCCTTCGGTCTGTCGGCTATCTCTGCACTGGGATGGTGATCGGCGATCTTGGCTCGCTTGCATTCCGCGCTCCGGCGGTTGGCAGCGGCCCGAGCCGATCCCCTTCCTTCTTGAGGGGGTGATGGCCGGCAGACCGACCAGGGCCGCCGATGCTGACAATCACGTCCCTGTCTTTTGCGCCGACGCCTCGGGCGCGTTGTCCGCACTCGTCTGCCCCTCGGGTTCCTCCCAGGTGAGGATACGGTAGTCGAAGCCATATTCCAGCGTCGGCTTGATGACTGCGAAATAAGGCGAGAGATCGAAATCCCGCGGCGTGTAGAGCGAGTGATGGCGGATATGCAGGATCTCGCTCCTCGAATAATGCGACTGCGCCGAAGCCCGGCCGGGCGCCCGCGTGATCTCGGGCAGGATCGGATAGCGTATCTGCTCGAAGGCTTCGGCAATCAGCGACGAGCAGATCGCCCGCGTCGGGTCGCCGGAACCGAAGGCGATCATGCGGCGGCGCCACCGCACCGGGACGGGCACGGGGAAGAAATAGCGCAGCATGTCGAGTATGTTCTTGGTGTCGTATTTCAGGCCGAGCTTCGAAACCATGAAGCTCACGACCGTCTCGCGATCCTCCGGTGAAAGCCCGTGCGCACGGCAGATGCGCGTATTGTAGGTCCGGTATTTCGAAACCGGCACGGCGATGCATCCGTCCCCCAGATTGACCTCGATCAGGCGCGGCCGCTCCTTGCCGTTGCCGGGGTCGGGTAGGGCATCGCCAATGTAAAGGGCCGCGTGCGACCAGGTCGACTGGGTCAGGTATTTGATCGTCGCCGAAATGCGCTGGTTGCCCTCGATCAGCAGGATATCGCCCGGCTGCAAGGCTCGGCGCAGCGTGTCGGGGTCGGACGGCGTGTAGGGCTCGTAGCCCGAGGATTCCTCTTCGAGGCTTCGGGCGAGGTATTTCCCAATACGGTCGAGCAGCGTGTCTCGGGCTTCAGTCATCTCTCCCCTCCGACGCCGAATATGACAACAGGAGCGGCGGATTTGAAGGGCGGAGGAGCGGCCCGAGTTCAACGGTCGACGATGTCGGGCATTGCTATCGCACTTGGTAGTGCGATTTGGGACGCTGTTGCGGCCCTTCACGGCCGGGGACACCTCGGAAGTTTGCGGCAGGGCAAAACGCACATGGCGCAGCAGACCCCCACTCCGCCTCGCTTCGCTCGGCACCTCTCCCCCTCAAAAGGGGAGAGAAGGGCGCCTGGCATAGCGGCCGGCGCTTCCTCTCCCCCGTCGACCGGGGGAGAGGTGGTTCGCGAAGCGAACCGGAGTGGGGGTCGACCTCATAGGCGATTGCGTTGCTGTTTACGCGGGAGAATATCCCGGTAGCCAGATGGGGGGCAGCAGAGACGCCGGGCAGGACGAGCGCTAAACCCTCTCGATCGCCACCGCTATTCCCTGGCCCACGCCGATGCACATGGTGGCGAGAGCGAGCGTGGCGCGGCGCTCGCACAGTTCCAGTGCTGCCGTGCCGGTGATTCTTGCTCCCGACATGCCGAGGGGATGGCCGAGCGCGATCGCGCCGCCGTTCGGGTTGACGTGTTCGGCGTCCTCGGGAATGCCGAGATCGCGCAGCACGGCGATGCCTTGCGAGGCAAAGGCTTCGTTGAGCTCCAGCACCTCGAAGTCGGAAGGTTTCAGGCCGAGCCGGGCGCAGAGCTTCTTGGTCGCAGGCGCGGGCCCCATGCCCATGATGCGCGGAGCAACGCCTGCCGTCGCACCGCCGAGGATGCGGGCGATCGGCGTCAGCCCATGCTTCCTTGCCGCCGCCTCGGAAGCAACGATCAGCGCTGCCGCGCCGTCATTGACGCCCGACGCGTTGCCTGCTGTCACCGTGCCGCCTTCGCGGAACGGCGTTGGGAGCCTGGCCAGCGCCTCGATTGTCGTGCCCGCGCGCGGATGTTCGTCCTTCGACACGATCACCGGCTCGCCTTTGCGCTGCGGGATCGTTACCGGCGTGATCTCCTTGGCAAGGCGGCCATTAGCCTGCGCCGCCACGGCTTTCTCCTGGCTCCGCACGGCGAAAGCGTCCTGGTCGGCGCGGCTGACCTGGAATTCCTCGGCGACGTTCTCACCGGTCTCCGGCATGGAATCGATGCCGTACTGCTTCTTCATCAGCGGGTTGACGAAGCGCCAGCCGATCGTCGTGTCGTAGATCTCGGCATTGCGGGAGAACGCCTCCGTCGCCTTCGGCATGACGAAAGGCGCGCGGCTCATCGATTCCACACCGCCGGCCAGCATCAGCTCCGACTCGCCAGCCTTGATGGCACGGGCGGCCGTGATGACGGCGTCCATGCCGGAGCCGCACAGCCGGTTGACCGTCGAGCCGGGCACTTCCTTCGGCAGGCCGGCAAGCAGAAGCGACATGCGCGCGACGTTGCGGTTGTCCTCGCCGGCCTGGTTGGCGCAGCCGAAGATCACATCATCGATCGCCGACCAGTCGAGAGACCCGTTGCGCTCGACCAGCGCCTTCAATGGCACCGCGCCGAGATCGTCGCTGCGCACGGACGACAAGGCCCCGCCGAAGCGGCCGATCGGCGTGCGGATGTAGTCGCAGATGAAGGCCTCGGCCATGTTACGCTGCCTTTCCGTTCTTTCCGTTCCGCGCGTGGGCGGCCTTGGTGCGCGCCTGCAGGTCGCGCAGGGTCTTCAATTCGAGCTCGCTCGGCGCCGGCGTCGTCTCCAGCCGTTCGGCGAAGGAAACCTTCCAGCCGCAGCTCTTCTGAACGTCCTCTCGCGTCACGCCGGGATGCAGTGACATGACCATGAACTCCTTGGTCTCCGGATGCGGTCTCCAGACCGCCAGATCGGTGATGAGCAGCGTCGGCCCCGCCGTGTCGATGCCCAGCCGCTTGCGATGATCGCCGCCCTCGCCATGTCCGAACGAAGTATAGAAATCGATCTTCTCGACCATGCCGCGCAACGACTGCTTCATGGTGACATAGACCTCTCGCGAGGACGTCGCGATCTCCGGTGCGCCACCCCCGCCGGGCAGGCGCGTCTTGGGCTTGGCATAGTCGCCGATCACCGTCGTGTTGATGTTGCCGAACTTGTCGAGCTGCGCCGCGCCGAGGAAGCCGATCGTGATCCGCCCGCCCTGCAGCCAATAACGGAACATCTCCGGCACCGGGACCGTGGTGAGCGCTGTGTCGCAGAGCTCGCCGTCGCCGATCGACAGCGGCAGCACGTCCGGCGCCGTGCCGATCGTGCCGGATTCGTAGATCAGCGTGATGTCGGGCGCGTGCGTGAGCCGCGCGATATTGCAGGCGGCCGACGGCGCGCCGATGCCGACGAAGCAGACGTCATCGTTCCTGAGCGCCCGCGAGGCAGCGATCGTCATCATCTCGTCGGGAGTGAAATCGAGCGCGCTCATGCCGCGATCCTCAGGCCTTCGACGCGCGCTGCAAAAGCGTCCGGCGACGAATTGAGCACGTTCTCCTCCATCCATTTGCGGAAACGGTCGCGATCGGCGGCGATGTCGTCCCATTCGAGATAGGCGGCATTGTCGCGCTCGTAATAGCCATGAGCGTAAGACGGATGGGAGCCGCCCGGCACGACCGCGATGGCTGTAACCGTCCAGTGCGGCAGCACGGTGAGGTTGGGGTGCAGCTCGTCGAAATCGTCGACCACCTCCTCGACCGTGACGACGGCTCTTTTCGCGGCGAGCACCGCCTCTTTCTGGATGCCGATGATGCCTTCGACAAGCACGTTGCCCTTTCGATCGGCCTTCTGGGCGTGGATGAAGGTGACGTCCGGCCGGATTGCCGGCACGGCCGCCAGGCGCTCGCCGGTGAACGGGCATTCGATGGATTTGATGTTCGGATTGACCTTGGCGAGCTCGGCGCCGCGATAACCTCGGAAAATCGCGCAAGGCAGGCCGGCCGCACCGGCCTCATAGGCGTTCGCCATGGCTGCGTGGCTGTGCTCCTCGATCTCCAGCGGCTGCGGCCAGCCATTCTCGACCGCGTCGCGCAACCTCCTCAACAGTCCGACCCCCGGATTGCCGGCATAGGAGAAGATAACCTTCTTCACCATGCCCATGCCGATCATCTGATCGTAGACAAGGTCGGGCGTCATGCGGATGAGGGTCAGCTCCTTCCGACCCTGCCGGATCGTCTCATGCACCGCGGCAGTCGGAATGAGATGCGTGAACCCTTCGAAGGCCACACTGTCGCCATCCCTCAGATTTTCCGCAACCGCATCGGCAATGCTCAGGAATTTTGCCACCACGCTTCCTCGAAAAAGTTCGTATTGCGAACGTTTGTTTTGTATGCGATACAGGATGAGATATTTGCCGGGCGGTGTCAATCGTCCGACGGCAACGCTCGGCCTTGCTGTAAATCCAGATTGTGAGGGTTTTTGCCCTACGTTGCCCCCCTCTGTCCTGCCGGACATCTCCCCCACAAGGGGGGAGATCGGCAGTCATCGAGGATTTCGCCAATCTCCAACGTCGTGGATTGGCGAAACCAAAGCGGCCGTCCAATCTCCCCCCTTGTGGGGGAGATGTCCGGCAGGACAGAGGGGGGCGCGACAGGGCGCGGTCGCATCAATTCGCGCGACAAAGATCCGCGATGACCGAGCAGCCGCCCCGCGACCTCGTCGGCTCCCTCGCCAAGGGCCTCGACGTCATGGCGATCCTCGCTACCCGTCCGGCCGGCATGACGCTGACCGAGATGGCGCAAGAGGCGGGGCTCACACGGGCCGGCGCGCGCCGCTTCCTGCTAACTCTCGTTGCCAGCGGCTACGCCGCGCAGGACGGCCGACGCTTCGCGCTAACCCCGCGGCTCCTCGGGCTCGCCCGTCAATGGCTCGACGGCAGTTCGCTCTGGGGCTTTGCCGAGCCGCATATGCGCAAGGTCGCGGTAGCGCTGAAGGAATCCTGCTCCGCGGCGGTGCTTTCCGATCAGGATGTGGTCTATGTCGCGCGCGTGCCGGGCGAGCGCATCATGAGCGTTGCGCTCCATGTCGGCACGCGGCTCCCGGCCTACTGCACCTCGATGGGGCGCGTCCTGTTGTCGGAGCTGCCGGAGCCGCAACTGAGGCAATTCCTCGCTGACGCCCAGATCCGCAAGCTCACGCAGAACACCGCGACCGACCGTGAGCGGCTCTTCGACATCATCCGCGATGTCGCCGTCGATGGCTATGCGCTCGTCGACGAGGAACTGGAGATCGGGCTGCGCTCGATCGCAGTGCCGATCCGCGATCGTTCGGCAAGGATCGTCGCAGCCGTCAACGTGTCGACCCAGCCAAGCCGGTTCACAGTTGCCGCAATGAAGCGCGAAATCCTGCCGCTGCTGCAGCGGGCGGCAGGGGACATCGAGTCCTTCTTCGCGGTCTGACCACGTTCAGGCGTTCGTGGGTCAGGACTGCTCGGCCGGCGTTGCAACGGCCGCAGATGATGCCGGCTGCCGCGACCGTCCGTAATACACGGTTGCCGCCGCGACCACGGCGCCGACGGCCAATATCGAGATGCCCAACAATGGCCGGTAATAGAACCACGCGACGGCGATTGTGATGGTGCTGACTACGACCGCAAGGAGGAAGGCGATGAGGCCGGTTCCCATCCTGACGATGCTGCCCAGCAGGGGTACGACGTCAGCGAGCACGGCGACCGGGCTGAGCAACAGGCCGAAGCCGATCGCGAGCAGAATGAGACCAACGCCGCGGATGATCCAGGTGAGCACCTTGTTGGCGCTCTCGGCGTCCTTGAACATCTGGCTGGCCGGCACATCGCCGCGATCGACCATCAGCAGCTGGTCGCCTGCCGTGGTCTGGTAAGGCGCAAATTGCGAGCCGCGCTGCTGGCCGACCACGGAGATCGTGTCGAGTGGCACGACCTCGTAGCTGATGCGGTAGTCGCCGACGACCGCGGAGGACGGGTTCCAGCCGAGAAAGATTCCGCCGTCGATGAGGGAGAGCTTTTTGGAGCCGGCATAGGCGGCACGAATCTTGTTCTGCTGGCCGGGTTTCAGCGAAAGCACCTCTGTGCCGCCGATCTGGTCGAGCACAGTTCTGTCCAGAGTAAAGGCGCCGAGCCGCGCCTCGGGCACCTGGAAGGAGCGGCCCTGGATCTCCATTGACGGGTTTTCGTGCTCGTCGGGTTGCTTGAAGGAGCTTGAATCGATCGGACGATCCACCCAGCCTTGCGAGTAAGTGTAGGTGGTGACAGTTTCTTCGCCGCCCCCGAGCTTCTTCTTCGTCTCGGATTTCGCGTTCTCCGTCCACTGAAACATCTCGACATGGCGCACGAGGCGAATGCCCTTGGCGCTCACGCCGAAATCGGAATCGCTCGGTGTTAAATCCGACGTCACCGGACCGCTGACATGGACGAGCTTGCCCTCGTTGGCCACATCGACCGCGTCGGCGCCGACGGAGACAACAGCGCCGGCGCCTTCGGTCAGCGAGCGTGCGGTCTGCACGGCCCGGCCTTCGTTCCAGAACAGCAGGACCACCATGCCGATGATCAGCGCGATGCCGATGAGGGCCCCGCCGAACGAATTGCGGATACGGCCGAACCATGAGGTAGACGTGGTTTCAGTGAAGGTGCTGCTCATGCCTGCCCCCGAACAGGCGAGCCCGGCAGCAAGTGCGCCCATCAGATCCCGCCACAACCGTCACCTATCAGGCTTTTTTGACGGCGATGCAATCGGTCACGGGACTCTTCCGCCAGGGTGGCCCTGGGCCGCGCATGTGTGCCTGGTCAGCGCGGATCGCGCGGGGCGGGGAGCCGAGAGGCATCACGTTGTGGTGAAGGGCGTAACAGAGCCATGCCTCAGGCGAATTTTCGAGGTGCGGCCACGCATTGCGGACGGTCGAGATCAACGGGAGCAGAACAATGCGCAATTTCACCAGGAATGTCCTTTCCGTCGCCGCAATCTCGACCGCGGCAATGACGTCCTACGCCGCCCCGTCATTTGCCGAGGACGCCACGAACTCCGGCATGATGTCGTCCCATTCTACAATGTCGGCCCAACCGATGAAGGCCGATCCCATGGCCACCAACACCATGGCGGCTGCGCCGATGGCGCATCAGAAGATGAAGTCCGACTGCAACAACAATGCGGGGATGGAAAAGGATGCCATGAAAAAGGAGGCAATGCTGGCGGACTGCAACGCGATGATCGGTGACGCCATGAAGTCCGGACAGATGGCGCCGAAGCAGTAGTCCTTCAATTGTTCGCGAGCTGGCCGTCGCAGGGCGACTTGCACTTCATGCGGCGGCCGCTCCGATGCATAGTCCGGAATAAGACAGTGGATGGAGCAGTTTCATGACCTCTTCGCGTTCACTTCGTTCGCCATTTGCCTGGTTGGCCGGCGCAGCCCTGGTTGCCGCCCTGGCCTTTGCCGCATGGCAGCGGCCTGCCGTCGCCGCCGAGGACGCGGTCGTCATCCCGCCGCCGGTGCTGGACGAGAAGCCCGTTGCGGGTGTCGAAAAGGCGGTCTTCGCCGGCGGCTGCTTCTGGGGCGTGCAGGGTGTCTTCCAGCACGTCAAGGGCGTGACGAATGCAGTCTCGGGCTATTCGGGCGGGGACAAGGATACGGCCCACTACGAGATGGTCGGAACCAGCACGACCGGTCACGCCGAGTCGGTCGAGGTCACGTATGACCCGTCGGAGGTGACATACGGCCAGCTGCTGCACGTCTTCTTCTCGGTCGCCCATAACCCGACCGAGCTCAACTACCAGGGGCCGGACCAGGGCACGCAATATCGCTCGGCGATCTTCTTCGCGAATGACGAGCAGAAGAAGGTGGCTGAGGGTTATATCGCCCAGCTCGGCAAGGCAAAGCTGTTCCCCGAGCCGATCGTCACGACCCTGGAGCCGTTTAAGGGCTTTTACCCGGCCGAGGACTATCACCAGGACTTCCTGACGCTCAATCCGACCTATCCCTACATTGTCTATAACGACCTGCCGAAGATCGAGAATTTGAAGCGCCTTTTTCCCGCCCTTTATCGCGAGAAGCCGGTTCTGGTTGCTGAAGCGAAGAGCTGATCGCGGGCAGCATTGCCGCAGGAAACCCTGGCGAGGGCGGAGCGGCCCTCGCTGGGGCGCCTGCGCAGAAATTGCCGGCCGTTGATGCGCCCGCAGGTTGCAGGAGCCGACCATGCGGTTGCGATACAGCTAGCTGTCGCTCCATCTCTCGATTTGCGATGGACTCTTTGGCTTCCAGCCTGAGCGCAAAATTCGAGCAACGCGCCGTCGATTCCCCGGCGAAGCTGCGAATATCTGTCGGTGCAACGGCGGTCGGCCGTGCCATGACTTAGAAGCAACGGATCGCCCGGCCAAAAAAATCATGCGCAATCAGTGGCTTGCGAATGAGCGGCAAGGCGCGCTCCCGTGCGCGTGGCTGCAGGTACGGGAGTTTGCCTCGGTTCAGGTCGCATCGAGCGTCGAACCGCTGACCTGGGCGGCGTCCGGCATTCAAGCAATCGGCTTTACCCTCCCGTAACCCAATCGTCGCAAATGCGTCCACAACCTGAAATCACAGGTGAACCTCGTCGCCCGGTTGTGCTTTGAAGTGCGCCCTGCATTGCCGGACTGCTCGGCGTATCACTCATGGCCCCGGGGTAGACATGCCGCTAAGAGGAATTTTCCGCGCATTGAACATGCGCGTGGATCACGCTATCGGCGCCGACCGGCTCAAGCCCGGAATGCGCGCGCAGCTCCTTTTCGAGCAGATCGAAGGTGTTGGGCAGATGACGCCTGTTATCTCTGCCGGTGCCTTCGCCGTGTCGCTGCTCATCTTGTTCATGACCTTCGGTTCGCCGGGCTTCCCGTCGGTGCTTGTATGGGGAGCTGCGCTCTATTTCGGCCTTTTCGTGGCGGTGCGCGGCTGGCTGCGAGTACGGCAGCCCGTATGGAGGAAGACGACCTCGCCCCCCAGGGCCGTGCGCAAAGTCCTGATCAATGCGGCCTTGATGGGCGTGATCTGGGGGACGCTGCCGATCATCGTGTTGCCGGCCGACGATTCGCTGATCACTGCGACAATCGCGATCGTGCTTGCCGGCGTGCTTTGCGCGACGAGCTTTGCGCTGCTCATCCTGCCGCAGGCGGCACTCGTTTTCAGTTTCCCGCTCCTGGCCGGCTCGTTCCTGGCTTTCATTTGCTTCGCTGACCCGGCTCAATGTCTCCCGCTGGCGGCCGTGCTCGCCGTCTACACGCTGGTGCTCGGCTTTGTCTGCATCCGTTATGCGCGCAACCTCGTCGACCATCTGGTGAGCGAAGCGAAGATCCGCGAGCAGAAGGACATCATCAGCCTGCTCCTGAAGGAGTTCGAAGAGAATTCGAGCGACTGGCTCTGGGAGTTCGATCGCAGCGAGCGCTTCCAGCGCGTGTCGGACCGCTTCTCCGCCGCAGCATGCCTCCCCAAGGAACAGCTGGTTGGCCTCGATTTTAACGATTTCCTGCGTTTGATGGTCGAAGAGGGCGATCCCGTGCTGGACGAGCTGAAGCAGGATATCGCGCGCCACCAGACCTTCAGCGGCGTCGAGCTGCGTGTGTCCATCGACGGCATCGAGCGCTTCTGGCGCCTGACCGGAAAGCCTATCGTCGATGAGTTCGGTGCATATGCAGGCTATATCGGCACCGCCTCGGACGTGACGGCCGAAAAGAATTCCGAGCGGCGCATCAACTTCCTTGCCCACAACGACGCACTGACCGGCCTCCTCAACCGCGCCAAGTTCACCGAGCATCTGAAGCTGTCGATTGCCCGGCTGGAGCGGTATGGTTCGCCTTTCTCGGTCCTTTATCTCGACCTCGATCAGTTCAAGGCCGTCAACGACAGCCGGGGCCATCTGATCGGCGACAAGCTGCTCGTGAAGGCGAGCAAGAGAATCAGGACGGTGCTGCGCGAGGTCGACATCGCAGCGCGCCTCGGCGGCGACGAGTTCGCCATCATCCTCAACAACAGCGGCGACGCCTCCGAAACCGCCGCGCTGGCGCGCCGCCTCGTCGAGACGATCAGCCGGCCCTACCAGTTCGACGACGAGATCGTGTCTATCGGCGTCAGCATAGGCATTGCCGTTGCGCCGCTGAACGGGACGCGGGCCGACCAGATCCTGCGCAACGCCGATCTCGCGCTCTACCGGGCCAAGGCCGAAGGCCGCTGCACCTTTCGCTTCTTCGAATCGCAGATGGATTCGGAGATGCGCGCACGCCGCATGCTCGAGCTCGAGTTGCGCCAGGCCTTGAAGGAGCAGGAGTTCGTCCTCCATTACCAGCCGCTGGTCGCGGCCGAGAACAACAAGCCAACCGGCTTCGAGGCGCTAGTCCGCTGGAATCATCCGGTGCGCGGTCTCGTATCGGCCGCGGAGTTCATCCCGATCGCCGAGCAGAGCGGTCTCATAAAGCAGATCGGCGACTGGACAATTCGCGAAGCCTGCCACGCCGCTGCGCGCTGGCCCGAAGACCTGACGGTTGCGGTCAATCTGTCGGCCAGGCATTTCCAGATGTCCGACATCGTCGCGGTCGTCCGCGACGCGCTCGATGCCTCGAAGCTCGCGCCACACCGGCTCGAGCTGGAAGTCACCGAAAGCCTGCTGATCGAACATCCGGATGTGGTCGAGAGGCTGGCGGAGATCAAGGCGCTCGGCGCCACCATAGCCTTGGACGACTTCGGCACCGGCTATTCGAGCCTGCTTCACCTCCTCAAGTTCCCCTTCGACAAGCTCAAGATCGACAAATCCTTCGTCACAGCCTCCACCGACGACGCGGTCGCGCGCGACGTTCTGAAGGCGATCGCCGCGCTCGGCAAAACATTGAAGATCGGCATCACCGCCGAGGGCGTGGAGACTGAGCAGCAGGTCGATTTCCTGCGCGGCATCGCCTGCACCGACCTGCAGGGATTCTATTTTGCCAAGCCCCTCAACGAACTCGAGCTTGCGCGCTATTTCCTTGCACAATTCGACAAGGTGATCAGCAGGGACAAGAATGCGCTGCCCGAGGTCGCCGCCTAGCACCGGGATACTACCGCCTCGCCGGCTGGATGCCGAGCCGCAGGCTAGCGTCGGCGGACAAGCGTCCCCTGACGAGGCTCCGAGCCCCGTTCTGCCGCTTTCATTGACACGAGGGCCACCTTTTCTGCTATTGCGCCGAGCGGAGACCCCAAGACAGCCGTGACCGCATGACCAATGTCGTCCTCACCGGATTAGCCCGCGACCTTGCACGCCGTGCCGACGAAGGCCGGCCGGTGCGAATCGGCGTCATCGGCTCCGGCGAGATGGGCACCGACCTCGTTACCCAGGGGCGGCTGATGAAAGGCGTCGAGATTGCGGCCATATCGACGCGGCGGCCGCATACCGCCCGCGAGGCGGTCACCATCGCTTACGGCGACGACGCGCGCGCGATCGAGGCCGACACACCGTCCCGGCTTACGGCAGCGATCGAGGCGGGCAAGATTGCCATCACCTCCAACGAGCTGCTCGTCACCAATCCTTTGATCGACGTGGTCATCGACGCCACCGGCAAGCCCGGCGTCGCCGCCGATTTCGACCTGATGGCGATGGAGCACGGCAAGCACCTCGTCATGATGAATGTCGAGGCCGACGTGACCATCGGCGCTTTCCTGAAGAAGGAGGCCGACCGGCTGGGCGTCGTCTACTCGGTTGGGGCCGGCGACGAGCCGTCCTCCTGCATGGAACTGATCGAGTTCGCCGCTGCGCTCGGCTACACGATCGTCTCGGCTGGCAAGGGCAAGAACAACCCGTTGAACCACGATGCCGTTCCCGACGACTATCGCGAGGAGGCCGCGCGCCGGAACATGAACCCGCGCATGCTGGTCGAATTCGTCGATGGGTCCAAGACCATGGTCGAGATGGCGGCGATCGCCAACGCCACCGGCCTCGTGCCCGACGTCCCCGGCATGCATGGCCCGAAAGCCGACCGGGACGAGCTATGCAAGGTGCTCATCCCGCGCGAGGACGGCGGCGTTCTCTCCCGGAAAGGCGTGGTCGACTACACGATCGGGAAGGGCGTTGCGCCCGGCGTCTTCGTCGTGGTCGAGGCCACCCATCCCCGCGTCATCGAGCGCATGGACGATCTTCATGTCGGCAAGGGACCGTACTACAGCTTCTTCCGGCCCTATCACCTGACCTCGCTCGAGGTGCCGCTGACGGCCGCCCGTATCATGCTCTACGGCAAGCCGGACATGGTGCCGCTGCCAACTCCCGTCGCCGAGGTCTGCGCCGTCGCCAAGCGCGATCTCGCTGCGGGGGAGGCCTTCGACGCCATCGGCGAGACCTGCTACCGCTCATGGACGATGCTGGCTGCGGAAGCGCGCGACAAGGCTGCCGTTCCCGTCGGCCTGCTCGAGGGCGGCAAGGTCGTCAGGCCGGTTCGGAAGGGCGAGCTTCTCACCTACCACAACGCTTCTCCCGACCCGACTACGAGACTATTCGCGCTCCGCCAGCGCCAGGACCAGATGCTCTACGGAGCAGCTGCGGGCTGAGCCTGTTTTCGTTCGCGCGCAGGCGACGACGCGTTAGCATAGATCACGCACTCGTCTATGATGGGCTCGCACAGCGCATTGCGGCGGCGCGGCAGGTCGTTGTCGCCAGCATACTCGACCTGGGCGACCCGACCCCCGCTGAAGCGGACCTGCATGTTGCAGTAGCCGCCGGGAGCAACTGTCACGGAGCCTCCGGGCACAGGCAGCACGCCCAAATCGACACGCGGCAGAGCGAGGCTTACGCCGCCGCGATTGATGGTGCGCTCATAGGTCCAGATCTGGCCTGACTCGATGTCGACCGTGCGCGACGGAAAGCCGGCGCACATTCTCACGTCCGTCTCGCTCATGCCGACAAGCGCAGTCCGCGCCGCTGCGACCGTCGTATCTTCCCGGCTCTCGACACTGCAGGAGGATGCAGATGCAAGGCCGGCCAGCAGTGGGAAAAGGTAAGGGAATGGGACACGGCAAGAAGTCATTGCAATTCCGCGAACCGCATTCAGGCCAAGCCTGCAAGCGGTCCGTATTTTGGCTGATTTCACCCCGATTCGATCTGCTCTGCCGAGCAGAAAAGCCGGTCGGGTTGTCTCCCCGAACCTGGCAGTACCAGAATGAAAATCTGGCTTCGATGTTCCTGATTTCAACCCTTGGCTGAAGCTTGCAGCTCGTGGCTGGCCATCAAACAGCGGTCCCACCTTGGCAGGCCGGCGAAACGCTCCACGAGGGTGTCGATCAGGATCCGCACCTTGCCGGGAACGTATGAGCCCGGCGGGCGCACGGCATAGACCCCATATTCGAGCGTCGGATAGTCGGAGAGCAGCGGCTCGAGAGCACCGCTTTCGATCGCATCCGATGCAATGAAGGTCGGCACCTCGGCAATGCCCAGCCCTGCGATCGCCCATTGCATGATGGCTTCGCCGCTGTCGGAGCGCAGGCGCCCATTGGGCCGCACCGAAATGGTGCGCTTGCCCGAGCGAAACTGCCAGTCGGAGGCAATGCCGCCGGTATAGATCAGGCAGTCATGCCCCATGAGATCCCCCGGCGCAGACGGCCTTCCCTTCCGGCCAAGGTAATCAGGGCTTGCGATCACCACCGAGCGGACGGGAGCGATCCGCCGGGCGACAAGGCTGGAATCTCTGAGACGGCCAATACGGACCGCCACATCGAAGCGCTCCGCGATGAGATCCACAAGGCGGTCGCTGTAGGACACGTCGAGCTCCAGTCGCGGATGATGCTTCGCCAGTTCCGCCAGCACGGGCGCGATGTGGCGCACGCCGAAGGAAAGCGGCACCGATAGGCGGAGCCGTCCGGCAACTTCGCCTGCCTGCTGGGCGACCGCCTCGCGTGCTTCGTCGAATTCGGCGAGGATGCGCTCGCTGCGCAGCTTGAACTCCAGCCCGGCTTCCGTCGGGCTGATGCCGCGCGTGGTCCTGCTGAGCAGGCGAGTGCCGAGCTCGGACTCCATGCGGGCGATCCGTCGGCTGACGATCGATTTGGAAACGCCAAGCCGCTTGGCGGCTCTATTGAAGCCGCCGCTTTCGACGACTTCCACGAAGCTTCTGAGATCCTCCAGCTCGCTCACGAAAGGTGTTCCTCCTGAAGCAACAGTCTGGTGTCTACGGCGGGCATTCTGTCGCCTTCCGTGCACCACTAACTGTTTGGCATCGCAATGGATAGCCTCTAGGAGGGTTCAGCAATGTCCACCGCTCTCGTTCTCACCAGCAGCGCGCTCGGTGATGTATCCGTTTCCAATCAGCTCGTGCAGAAGGCCGTCGACGAATTGCGCTGGCAGAATCCGGCCTTGACGGTCACCACGCGCGATCTCGGCAGCAATCCCGTTCCGCATTTGACCTTCCATTCCGCCGCCGCACTTCGCGGCGAGCCGGCAAATGACGAGCAGGCCGCCGCCCGCGCGCTTTCGGACGAACTCATCGCCGAGCTCAAGGCTGCGGATGTCGTCGTCATCGGCGCGCCCATGTATAATTTCGGTATCGCCTCCACCTTGAAGTCGTGGTTCGACCATGTGCTGCGGGCAGGGGTCACCTTCCGCTACACGGAAGCGGGACCCGAAGGCCTGCTCGCCGGCAAGCGCGCGATCGTGATCGTCACGCGCGGCGGCCTCTACAGCGAAGGTCCGGCCAGCGCGATGGATTCGCAGGAGCCGCATCTGAGGACGCTGCTCGGCTTCATCGGCATCACTGACGTCACCTTCGTCAGGGCTGAGAAGCTGGCCTTCGGCCCCGAGGCACGCGACCAGGCCATCGTCGCCGCGCATGCCCAGCTGAAGGACACCATCGCCGAGGCATATCTCGAAGCGGCATAAGCGTCGGCCGGAGGTGCCGTTATGAAACAGATTGGCAGCGGTGCGCAAACGGCGGGCCGCTGCCGGTCCGTCGTGGGACTCGCCTTCTGGAGTACCCCTCATCCGTCTCGGCGCTGCGCGCCGATCCACCTTGCACAAGGGGGCGAAGGGGGAGCTTGGCATTTAGCACGCCGCTGATGTCGAACGTCGGAGATTGGCAGAGACGCATGTGCAGCGCTCCCCCTTCTCCCCTTGTGACCCCTTGTGGGAGAAGGTGGCGCGAAGCGGTCGGATGAGGGGTCCTCCAGTAGGCGATCGAAATCCCGCTTTGGCCTACGCCGCGGGCTGAACCGTCACCGCAACTCCTCTCCGCAGCGAATTGGCGACCGTGCTGATCGCCTCCGCCCTCTCGATGACCCATTGCGGGTCGGAGCCGTCGAGTGTCTCGCAGGAGACCTTCATGGTCGCGGCTGTCGCCAGGAGCGGACTGCCCTCGAGGTCCAGCACGACACTGACGGCGATCCTTCCCAGTCCGACGCCCATTTCATGGGCCACATAGCGCAGGTCGTTGCAGAAGCATCCGCCGATCGCCAGCGCAAGGAGCTGGCCGCCATTGAAGCCGAGCCCTTGTCCGCCAGCCTTTCCTTCGGGCCGGTCGACGACGATCGTGTGTCCTCCGGCCCACCCCATCGCCGCTTCCGTGCCTTCGACGTTGCGCAGCTCGACTGTGATGGACGCCATGCTGACCCCCTTTGTCCCAGGATTGGCGAGCTATTTGCCCAGTTCGATCGACCTCAGCCTTGCCGCCTCCACCGCCTCGGTGACCAGCTTCGTCATTCGGTCCTCGCTCATCAGCACATCGAGAGCCGCTGCGGTGGTGCCCTTCGGGCTCGTCACCTGCTGGCGAAGCACGGCGGGATCCTCCCGGCTTTCGGCTGCGAGGGAGGCGGCGCCGTAGACGGTCTGCATGGCGAGCAGCTTCGCAGTCTCAGTTGGCAGACCTGCAGTTTCGGCGGCGGCGGTGAGCGCCTCGATGAAGTGGAACACATAGGCCGGCCCCGAACCCGAGACGGCTGTGACCGCATCCATCAGCGTCTCGTCATCGACCGTCGCGACCTCTCCGCACGTCGCCAGCAGTTCGGCGACGAATTCCTTCGCCTGCCGCTTCACTTTGTCGTTCGAGACGACCACCATCATGCCCTTGCCGATCGCCGCCGGCGTGTTGGGCATGCAGCGCATGACAGCTGCCGAGCTCCCGAGAAGTTCCTCGAAGACAGCGATGCCGGTTCCGGCGGCGATGCTGAGGAAGGTCGTGCCGCTCTTGTTGAAGCGGCGGTAGCCGGGGACGACATCCCGCATCACCTGCGGTTTGACCGCGAAGATCACCAGCTCGGGGGAAATGCCGGACGGGATTTCGGCGGCGTCGGCAGCGGTGCGGGCACCGAGCTTGCTCGCTCTTTCCCTGAGCTCGGCATTCGGTTCGACGACGAAGCTCTCGCCCGCCATCAGCTTTTCGGATTTGAGCCAGCCCGACAGCATGGCGTAGCCCATGTTTCCGCAACCTACGAGAATGACCATGACAGACATATCCGACCTCTGTTTGGGTCGGCATAGCCCTTCCGCTGCCCGCGCGAAAGCCCTGGGGCGATACATAGCTCGGCCGCTGTTGGCATAATATGCCATCGCATTATATGATGGTCTCCGACGGGGAGAGCTCAGATGCCCACACGCAATGTTGTCCTGACGGACCACCATGAGGAGGTGATCGAGCAGCTGGTGACTTCCGGCCGTTACCAGAACGCCAGCGAAGTGCTGCGCGAAGGCCTCCGTCTGGTAGAGCAGCGCGAGGCGCGGGAGGAGGCTAGGCTCGCCGCGCTCAAAGAGGCGGCCCGGATCGGTCTTTTGAATATCGACGAAGGCCGGTTTCAGCACATTAGCGACGACCGGCTTGAAGAGTTCGTCGCAGAGTTGGGGCGGCAGGCGAGTGCCCGCGCCAGAAACGGCCGCCACTGACACGTGACTGCCTATCGGCTATCCGCGGCTGCACAGGAAGACATCGTCGAACTGCTCGCATACACCGACGCAACTCACGGCGAAACTGCGCGGCAGCGCTATGAACGGCTCCTCGTCACGGCTTTGCGCGACATCGCAGCCGATCCTCAGCGGATCGGAAGCCTTGCCAGGCCAGAGTTCGGTGAGTACGTCCGCAGTTATCACCCGCGGTATAGCCGTGAGCGCGCCAGAACAGAACACGGGATCGTGCTCAAGCCCCGCCATCTCCTGCTTTATCGCGTCGCTCGCATCAGTGCTATCGGCGTCGGCAGGGTGCTGCACGATGGCATGGAGCTCGAGCGGCATGCGCCATCCGAATACGGAGATGAGTGATCTTTCTACTGGCCAGGCATTGGAAACCGCGCCGTCATTCTCAGCCCGAGCGCCCCGAAGACAAGGAAAAGCCAGACGGGGTCCGCACGGCGCAGAAAGAAGGTCTCCAAGAAGCCGTTCAGCGAGATGAACAGCGTCACCATCATGAAGAGATCGCCGAGATAGACGTTCTCCCTGTAGAGCGGGACGCGCATGTAGTCGCGGATCGGCACGAGCATGAATGTGATGGCTGCGACCACCGTTGCCGGCAAACCCATGGAAAGGGCGATGTCGAGATAGCTGTCATGGCCATGCACGATGCCGCGAATATCCCAAGCGTCGTCGAACCACAGCGGACGGTCCTGCACGAGCGGCGTTCCCCAGATGCTCTGGAAACCATACCCCAGCCAAGGTCGCTGGGCGATCATCTCGCCGGCGAAGGCCCAGAGCGTGGTGCGGCCGGTATAGTCGAGCCCCGGGGCCAGCTCGTTGGCAAGCTCCTTCAGCGGCTCGATGAAGACGATGCCGAGCGTCGCCAGCGCAGTGACGATGAGCGTGGCCGCGACCAGGATCGGCGTCAAAAGCCGCATGCCGATCAGGCTTGGCATCATCACGAACAGGATCGCGAGCGGTACCAGCCCGGCCGTCGTCTTCGAGCCGGTGTTGAACACGAACACCATGGCAGCGACAAAGAGCAGCCCTCCGGCTCGCGTCCAGCCGCGACGCCAGAGATAGAGACCGCCGAAGCTGAGGCAGGCCATCACCGGGCCGGCAACGTTCTTGTGGCTGAAAATGCCGCGCCAGAGGCCTGCATGTTCTGATTCCACCTCGAAGGCCGTGTGCATGGCCTGGTTGGGGAGCGCGACGAGCCCGAAATAGGACAGTCCGACGACGGTGAAGCCGCCGATCGCGATCACATAGGAGAAGGACTCGGCATCGCGCGGCAGGCTGATCACTGCCGCCATGCTGATGATGCCCATCAGCGTGAAAATCGCGGCGCGCGTCCCAGCTGCCGGATCGGTGGCGTTGACCACCGAGAGGAAGAAGAAGCCGAGCAGCAGCAGCCACCACGGGCTGAGCAGCGCCGCAAGCTTGCGGCGATCGACATAACAGAGCAGCGAAAAGATCGCGAGCAGCCCGAGCGAGAGGAAGCCGACCTGATTGACGATGTCGCCGCCGGCGGCCGGATCCGCGTCCTGGCTCTCCAGCGCTCCGGTCGGCTGGAACGGGCGGAACGATACCAGCATCACGGTGAAGAGCAGCGAGGCGATGATCGTGGCGATCCGCCGCTCGCTGAACCCGGCGCCGACCGCGCCGCGCTCAGTTCTTCTCAGGCTCTCTGTACTGCTCATTGGCATAGCCGAATTCAGCAAGCACTCTGCCGAGCGCGACATAGATCGGGTAACTCGCGATGGAGCGGGAGCCGGTCTTGCCGAGCCGCCCAAGCGCCCTGAGCGGCGAAGCGGCGAGCAGCGCAATGCTTTTGGCAAAGACCCGCAGACGACCGAAGGGATCGGCGGCGCGCCTGTTCCTTTCCACCAGCGTCGAGATCACGCCGTTACGCAGGCTCCGCGAGCGAATCCAGTCGGCTTCGAGCCGGCGGGCCGGCACAGCCTCGTAGACCGGCGCTTCGGCGCACCAGGCGAGGCGGAAGCCTTTCTGTGCCGCGCGGCTCAGGAAATCGGAATCGCCGCCGCCCATGAAGTTGAAAGCAAGGTCGAGGAAGGGCGATCCCATCGCCGTCAGCACCTGCCGGCCGATCAGCAGGTTGCCGGAAGAATAGAGGGCCGGTACCGGCCCGCTCTGCCGGTAGGGCGGCGCGAAGACTGGATGGCTGGCGCGTCCCAGGTCGCCGCTTGCGGGAAAGACCGGAATTTGCGGACCGCCGACGATATCGGCCGAATACGCCTTCGCGGCACTGCACATCCGCTCGAGCCAGTCGGGATCGGCAATCTCGTCGTCGTCGATGACCGCCAGATGCGAGAAGCCGGGGAAAGCCGCCAGCGCGGTTTCCCAGCCGGCATTGTAGGCGCTGCAGTTGCCGCGCTCATGGGCGACGATGACGAGACCCTGCATGGCGCCGCTCTCGAAGAGCGGCCCTGCAGCCGCCGCGCCCTCACGTTGATCCGCCTCGTTCTCGATCACGATGACGGCGAAGCTTCGTTTCGTCCGCTGCTTCTGCAACGAGGCCAGCGTGTCGAAGAGTTGCTTCGGGCGCCGGAAGGTAGGCACCGTCACGGCCACCTCGATCGCTTCCGCCCTCAACTCTGGCGAGCGAGCTACAGTCGAAATCCTGGCCTGGTTATGAACGGGGATCATGCGCCGCCTGCGTTTCGCCGATAAGACGCGGCTTCGATAAAGGATTCCTTAAACACCTTGCATTTCTACGGCTTGGCGGTGTCCCGGACCGCGCATTTACGCCATCTGCTTAATTAAGGCTTCACCTGAGCGCTGTTATCGAATTGCGGCAGGACTAGTGGAATGCATCTGGTTTTTGCCACATCGATCGTGCCGCACGGCGCGCCCGCGACCGGCTACGAGATCGCCAACGCCGCGATCATCGACGCATTGCGTCGCGCCGGCGTGCGCGTCACGGTGCTGGGCTTCACCTGGCCCGGGAAGGTTGCGGCCGATCCCGCCAACACCGTGGTGCTCGGCGCGGTCGACGTGCGCACCGACAGCGCCTCTGCCTTGCAGAAGCTCGTCTGGTCGGGCCGCTCGATGGTCGAAGGTCTGACATTCTCGTCCGTCAAGGTCCGCGTCATAAGCCCGGATGAGGTCCGTGCCGCCTTGCAGACGATCGAGCCCTTCGACGGCTATGTCCTGAACTCGGTGCAGTTTGCGGGCGCGTTCGAGGCCGTCTTCGACGGCAGGCCGTCGATCTTCGTTGCGCACAATGTCGAACACCTTTCGGCCGAAGAAAACGCCGCAGCCGCGCGCAGCTTGCTCCAGAAATGTCTCTACCGCCGCGAGGCCCGCCTGCTGGAAGATTTGGAGCGCCGGCTCTGCGGCAAGGCAGCCTTCGTCTTTACGCTCGCCGACGAGGACCGCGCCGCGCTCGGCGTCGCCGCTCCGGGCAGGTCGGCTCCCCTCCCGCTGGTGACGCCGGCCTCGAGCTATCCGGCGCCGGCAAACCGGTCTCCCAGATATGATGCGACGCTGATCGGAACCTGGACCTGGCAGCCGAACCGCATCGGTCTCGACTGGTTCCTCGAAGAGGTGTCGCCGCATTTGCCGAAGAATTTCCGCGTCGCCATCGCTGGCAACATGCCTTCCGACATCCGCGCCCCGCATCCAGGCGTCACCTTCGTTGGCCGTGTCCCCGACGCGATCGAGTTCGTGCTTGGCGGCCGGGTCGTGCCGCTGATCAGCCGCGCCGGCAGCGGCGTGCAATTGAAAACGATCGAAACTTTCGAGCTCGGGCTGCCCTCGGTCGCCACCTCGCGCTCGCTGAGGGGGATCGGCATGATTCCTGCCAACTGCACCGTCGCCGACGATCCGATCGAATTCGCCCGGTCACTGCTGCGGGCGGCCGGAAGTGCCGGCGACGTCGACCCGACGGGTTTTCGTCACGAGCAGCGCATGGCGCTCGACCGCCGGATCCGTCTCGGCCTTGCCGCGCTGCGTCACGAGGATGAGAGGATGTGCGCATGAACATGCACGCCGTCCGCCAGATGCCGGGCGTGCCTTCCTCGAAGGAGATCCTCGGTATCCAGGTCGCGAATATCGATCTCGCGACTGCCATCCGGCTGCTGCGCGGCTTCGTCGTCGAGAAACGCTTTACCAAGATCTGCTTCCTCAATGCCCACAATGCCAATGTCGCCTGCTCTGATCCGGAATTTACCGAGGCCTTGCGTGACTTCCTGGTTCTTGCCGATGGCATCGGCGTCGATATCGCAGCCAAGCTGCTCTATGGCGAGCCTTTCCCTGAGAATCTCAACGGCACCGACTTCATTCCGGCGCTGCTCGCCGCTGAGCCGCGCCCGCTGACGATCGCGCTGCTCGGCGCCAAGCGTGCCAATGCCGAGGCCGCGGCGGCCAGGTTCAGCGCGTTCGCCCCGCGTCACCGATTCGTGGTGATCCATGACGGCTATTTCAGCCCCGAGCAGGAGCCGTCGATCCTCGATCGCATCGAGGCGCTGCGGCCCGATATCCTGCTGGTCGCCATAGGCGTGCCGCGCCAGGAATTGTGGATCGCCAAGAACATCACGTCACGCCACTGCACGCTGCCCATGGCGGTCGGCGCGCTGCTCGATTTCGTCAGCGGCGCGGTTCCGCGCGCGCCGAAATGGATGCGTCAGCTTCGCCTCGAATGGGTCTTCCGGCTGCTTCTCGAGCCGAGCCGGCTCTGGCGGCGTTATGTTCTCGGCAACCCGGTCTTCCTGGCGCGTGTGGTCCGCCAAAAGCTCTCCCCGCGCGCAGTCGGGGAAAGCCAGCCTTGAGCAGCCGTTTCGCTCCCGACACGGCGGCTCCCCCCGCGCCTCGATCGAGCGGCATCGAAGCGACGGCTGCAATCGTCACGGCGAGCTATGCCCCCGATTTCGAACGCTGCCGGCTGCTCTGCGAAACCATCGACCGCTTCGTCACCGGCGCCTCACACCACTACATCCTTGTCGAGGCTCGCGACCTGGCGCTGTTTCGCCAGCTCGAGACGCGGACACGCACCGTCGTCAGCGAGCGCGATCTGCTGCCGCGATGGCTGCGCCCCTATGACGACCCGCTCAGCCTGTTCCGCCGCCGCATCTGGCTGAGCCTCAAGACGCAGCCCTTGCGCGGCTGGCACGTGCAGCAGCTGCGACGGATCGCAATCGCCGCCCACACCAGCGAGGCGATGCTGATCTATTGCGATTCAGACATCGCCTTCCTGAAGCCCTTCGATTGCAAATTGTTCTGGCGGGACGGGCTGGTTCGGCTCTTCCGGCGCGACGATGGCGTCGCCGAAGCGCGGAGCAATCACAAAGCCTGGTCGCGCAACGCCGGCAGCGCGCTCGGCATCGCTCAGCCCGCCATCTCGCCGCATGATTACATCGCGACCCTGATTTCCTGGCGTCGCGACGCGATCCTGGCCATGTGCAGCCATATCGAGAAATTGCATTCCAGGCATTGGGTCGAGGTCATTGCCTCCGAACGGCAATTCTCCGAATGCATGATCTATGGCCGCTATGTCGACGAGGTGATCGGCAGCGCCGGCCATTTCCACGGCGCCGAGGAATTCTGCCGGGTGCAATGGTTCCCGTCCGAGTATTCCAACTCCGACGCCGAGGTGCAGGCCTTGATCACCGAGGTGACCCCCGAGCAGGTGGCGATCGGCATGCAATCCTTCATCGGCACGGATATTGCGCGAATACGCCGGCTGCTCGGCGCTTAATTTAGGGGTGAAAGCCTGAGGGTCCCCACTCGTTTGGAACGGCAGAATAGCAACCACAAACGAAGGTCGCTTGCTCCAGGGCAATTCACGGCCATACCTAATGCAGACGTCGCCTGGTCTTTCTAGAACGGCCGCTGGGCGCCGCTAATCGGCCTTGGAGCCAGATTCGCCCTTTCACGAAAGCAGATATTGCGGGCCATGAGTCGCCATCGAGCGCATGCCGTGGAATGACCGGCATGGTGAAGTGGCAGGTTATGGAGTGTGACGCGGACATCTGTCCGATGCCTGCTTTGGACGAAGCTGTCTGAAAGGAGCAGTGTTATTCCGCATTCTAAGGGATTCCGGGTAGCGGCTTACTCCGATTGGGCTGTGCCCATTTCGATCCTGCAAGTGTATAAGCGAACCATCGGGGGCATCCACTTACACACCATCCGTAATTAAGAGTCCAAATTGACGTGCGTGATCTACGGCTAGATTTGTTTCGCGGATTAGGATTGTGTATGGTTGCCGTCGATCATATCGGACGCGACCCCATAAGTAAATTTACTTACCAAGGGTTAGGTTTTTCCGACGCTGCCGAAGTCTTTGTGTTCATATCCGGCATCGCGTGCGCTTTTGCTTACACATCTTTGCTCCATAAGAAAGGGTGGCGCCACTTGATATACGCTCTCGGCGCGCGTTCTGCCCGAATTTACGTTTATTATTCCCTGTCCAGCGTGGCAATGATTCTCATTGTAAGTGCGGCTGCAACTGTTTGGGGCCACAATATCCAGATCAACGACTACGTCGGCGTGATGAAGAATACCGACCCTATCGCGGCGATGTGGCTGGCTCTCTCTCTGATTTCGCCGTCAGACCTATCCGACATCCTCGTTTTCTATATTGTGATGACTCTCATCGGCGTGCCGATGTTTCTTGTGGGGCTTCGACGTGACGCGACTCTTACACTGGTTGCAAGCGCGTTGGTTTGGGCGTTCTCACAAAAATTCTTCGGGTCTTTGCTTTCCCTGGGAGACTATTGGGCTCTCAATCCTTTCGCCTGGCAGTTCCTGTTCGGGATCGGAATGTTTGTCGGAGTGAAACGGAAATCGCCGTTGCACGATTGGCAATGGTCGCTCGTGCCAATCGCGTGGACAGTTGTCTCGGTTGCTCTTGTTTACAAAGGCATTATGCGCGTTTCGCATCATTTGGGCATCGAAGCCGATTGGCTGGCTATATCACCATCGACGCTGATCGAAATGAAAACGAATTTGTCAGCCCTCCGGCTGATCCACTTTCTCAGTGTGGCATTGCTGGTGACAAGATACCTCGATCCGACAAGTGGGTTGCTGCGACGCCCTGTGCTTGCTCCAATTATTAATATGGGCACTCGTTCGTTGGAAGTTTATTCGATAACTGTCGTTCTCAGTTTGTCCGCTCATATTATTGTGAATATTTATCATCCACATACTATTGATAAGATACTGATTGATTGTGTAATTTTTGCGATAATGTTATTAACTATGATGGCTTGCGGGTCCAGAACACATCGGCCTTTATGGCATCATTGATGTGCATTCAAGTTTTGTGTGGCGTTGTTCCAACAGCAGGCTGGGCCTGCGCCTCCATGCTTGCGTATTTTGGTTGAAAGAACAAAGTCGGCTCTTTCATCCCAGAAATAGATCGCATTTCGCGAAACTTCGAATTTCGCCGCCCGGTTGGCGCTTGCGGCGATCGGCGCGTAAGTGCTGACGCTGGCACCCCGATGTCCGCTTTGCGTGTTCATCCCGACCTAGTCGACCGTGAACTATTGCGATTTCACGTTGATACGAGGCGAAGCTGAGTGCTGAAGGCAGCCAGCATCAGGCACAGCAAAAGACTGAGCCAGCGGATGAGGCGGCGGAAGTTGTAGCCGGCG